>DBEZXT010000028.1:0-21921 GCA_048291645.1 Collinsella aerofaciens
TGGATCTGTTACTTTAAGGCGTTGGGCATCGGAGACGTCAATAAGGTCGTACCGGTCGACAAGATGAGCACCGTACTCGCCGCACTGATCGCCATCGTACTTTTTGGCGAGACGAGCAACCTTGCGGTTAAGCTCGTGGGAACCGCTGTCATCACCCTCGGCACGTTTTTAATGATCGAGAAGAAGCAGCCTGCCGGACCCGAGCAGCAGCAAGACCGGACCTGGCTCGCTTACGCCCTCGGCGCCGCCGTGTTCGCGGCGCTCACGTCCATCCTTGCCAAGGCTGGCATCGAAGGCGTCGAATCCAACCTGGCCACGGCAATCCGTACCTGTGTGGTACTGGTTATGGCATGGGCAATCGTGGCAGCTAAAGGCAAGATGGGCCAAGCCGTGCACGTAGACCGCTACGAACTCGTATTTCTCGCGGCATCGGGCATTGCGACTGGCGCATCGTGGCTGCTATGCTACTACGCCATCGCCACAGGCCAGGTGAGCGTCGTGGTGCAGATCGACAAACTATCGATTGTCGTATCGGTACTATTTGCGCGCTTGGCATTCAACGAAAAACTCTCACGGCGCAGCGCCATCGGTCTCGCCCTCATCGTACTGGGCACCGCCGCGCTCGCAGTTTGGAAGTAGCGCGGCCAGCAGCCGCTACATCCTCACACCTGGCTTAGGATGCCTGTACTGACCGTGGGATGCCGTGCGCTTACCGTGCGAGATGGCAAATTTGGGACAACAGTGCAGGCAACGAAGGCAGGCTGCGCACTCCGGCTTTGTCCAGACGGGAAGGCCGTCGCGCATCTCAATCGCCGCCATGGGGCAGCGCTTGGCACACAGGCCGCAGCCGATGCAGCGATCGGCATCGACGGCAAACTTGCTCGTCTGTTGCATGCGCGGCAGCCCAATTGCATGATACGCGCACGATGCAAACAGGGGCACGCGATGGCGCATCATATTGCCCGTGCGCCGCTCCCGCACCGCCTCGATCACAGCATCAATCTGCGCCTCAGCAGCCCTATTGATACCCTCAACCTTTTGAGGGTCAGACAGGTCGAAAACAGGCGTCCAGGTATCGGGCATCTTGACGCTCATCGCCGCATCTAACTCGAGCCCACGCTCGTGCAGCAGATCGCAGGCGAACTTGGCCGATTGCCCGGTCGTCGAACCGTACGTCGAGACATAGAACGTATAGGGGCGCTCGCCGCCCTTTGCACCGGCAGCAATCGACAGGTCGGCAGTCTTCAAAAACTCGATCATTGGCGTCGGCAAGCCCCAGGCATATACCGGGGCGACAAACCCCAGCCGACAGGGGCCTTCCATCACAGCAAGGTGAAGGATCTCGGCATCAAAGCGCTCAATCGACACAACCTTGTCGTCTGTCGCCGCTGCAATGCGACGCGCCACATGTTCGCTGTTCCCCGTCGCGCTAAAGTACAGGATCATCTCGTGCCCCTCTGGAGTTGACTCGCGATTAACCGTGCTACTTGCGCAGCGGCTTGGGCAGCGGAATGCCGGCGGCGATGACGGCGGCGATGATCATACAGACGATGCCTTTGAGCGGGAAGCACATGAGCAGCAGGCCCACGACCATGACCGGCTGACGCATGACCGCGCCCATCGTCGATGCCGTGCAGACGGCGACGCAAAAGACCGGATCGGCGCCGGTGAGGATAGCAAGGCCGTAGCCCAGGCTTACGCCCGAGAAGATAACGGGGAAGAAGTGGCCGCCGCGCCAGCCCAGGTTGATGAGGGCGGGCGTCAGCATGGCCTTAACAAGACCGGTCGCGATAAGCACGCCAGCGGGAATGGTCAGATAGGTTTCCATGAGCACGTCGGCCTGGGTCTCGCCGGCAAACATGGTGTAGGGCAGGACCGTGCCGCAGATGGCGAGCGCCAGACCGGCCAGCATGGCCTTGACGACAGGACGCTCCCCTATTGCATGGGCAAGCGCTTCGCTCGCGTGCTCAGAGACAAAGTACAGCCAGCCGCAGATTGTTCCGATCAACGACAGAGGGACGAGCCAGGTAAGCTCCAAGTTGCCCACCACGGCAGCCTCGAACCTGGGCATGCCCATGCCGCCGCCCACAAGCTGGCCGAGCAGCAGGTAGGTGCCCAGGCCGCCGGCAATCGCAATGCCGTAGACCACCGTCTTTTGCGCCTTGGGCAGCTTGATCGTGATCTCGTCGGACGCGGACTCATCGTCGGCGTCTTCGCCCTGGTCGTCGGCACTACCGGCAAGCGGCGCCACAAAGCCAAAGACGGGCGCGGTAAAGAGCGCCGTCAGGGCAGCCTGGGTACCCAGCAGCGTGAGCTCCCTAAACTCGGCGCCAAAGCGACGCATACGGTCGCCGACCCAGCTGCACAGACCCGCGATAACGCCGGTCAGGCCGGCCTCCGGTCCAATGCTTCCGCCAAACAGCAGCGGCAGCAATGCCGCGAGCGAAAGCTTGCCCAGGTTGTCGTACGGGTAGCGCCCGTCTTGCTTAACCTTAGCCATCACCTGGTTGAGGTCATCGGTCTTGGTGCCTGTCATCTTTTCGTACAGACCGATTAACAGGCCGCCCAGCAGACAGACAAAAAACGGGTACGGCAAAAAGCCAAACGGGCCGCTGGCAAGCTCGGGCGAAGCGACGCCCAGTGCGTGCGGAATCTCGGTCCATAGATAGTCGATACCGTGCTCCATCGCAAAAAAGAACAGCCAGACCGCGGCACCTGCGAACGCACCGGTCACGGCAACGCTAAGTAAAAACAGCGCGCGGTTTTTGGGTTTGGCAAGGTTATCCATCGGGTCCTCCCGCGGTCAAAGTCGACATAGTTACGTTTTATTGTAGAGCGAGCGTTGCCCGAACGAGCCAGCCGTCTGCGCCGCGAACGGCACCATTGGGAGCCATAGTGGGGCAAGCTCAAGACTTATCCGTTGATAATCGAGGCAATCTCGCGCAAATCGTCGGCAAAGTAGATACCTTGCTGGCGCTGCGGGCTCGATAGGCCCTTATCAATCATGTGCCCGAGCAGCGCCTTGAGGTCGTTGTAGTAACCGTCCAGGTTATACAGGATGCACGGAGCACTCAGGTGCCCCAACGACACAGCGGACATGACCTCGGCAATCTCCTCGAGCGTGCCCGTCCCGCCGGGAAAGGCGATGAACACATCGCCGAGCTCAATCATCTTGGCTTTGCGCTCGGCCATATCGCTCGTCACGATAAGGTCGTCGATGCCGTCATGTTGAAACTCGGCCTCGATAAAAAAGCTCGGCTCAACACCCGTCACGTGTCCGCCGGCATCGAGCACGCTATCGGCGAGCGCGCCCATCAGGCCCGATTTGGACCCGCCGTATACCAGCGCGTGTCCGTTGACGCCAATCCAGTTGCCCAGCTCCTGTACCGCGGGCAGAAATGCCGGGTCATTGCCAGTGTTGGCACCCAGGTACACGGTGATGTTCATATTTGTCCCCCTGTTGTGGCGCACGACGTTCGTCTTAGCGCTGGCGTCGACGATACTCGCGCACGCGACGTGACAGATCGGCGAGCTCGTCACGATCGAGCTCTTCCAAATGCTCAAGATCGTCCATAAAACGAGCCATGGTGTCCTTTTGACGCATCTTGATAAGCGTATTGCAGTAGTTCACCGCCACGCCCGTGAGCATGGCGATGTAGAAGATGCTGATAACGCTCAAGACGACGGTAATGGCGCGGGCAACCGGTGTCTCGGCCGGAATGTCACCAAAGCCGATGGTCGAGACCGTCTCAAAGCTAAACCACAGGCCATCGCCAAACGTGAGGGTCGTGGGCTCGGACAGCCAGACAGCCGCTGAGCACAGCAGGTAGAAGATAAGAAACAGGCCCGTGATGCGTGCAAAGCCAGCCTGTCGCAGCACATCGGCAAGCGTCCTTAACCTGTTCATCGCGACCCCTTTTCCCAGACGCCCAATCACGTTCGCTCGGTATTGTCCCACAACCGGCAGCTAGGGACGTTCCTTTTGTGCCGGCAGAAAGGGACTGTCCCCAGCTGCCGGGCGGAGCCGTTTAGCGGTGCAGCGGCCGACTAGGCGGGCTGAGCTGGTATCCTTATGCGGTAATGTCTCGATTCGTTAGGATTGCATGTGAGAGCTGCCACTGTCCTTCGTTCAGTTATATGTCGCACCCTGGCCGCCGCGCTTACCGCGCTCGCCGTACTGAGCGCCGTCGCGCCCGCCCCTGCCTTTGCCGCCGACTCCAATCAGCAGGTCAAAACGGTCCGCGTCGGCTGGCTCGTCAACAACGAGGGCTTCCAGGACGGCACCCCCGGCGAGCGTCTCTCGGGATGGGGTTACGAGTACCTCCAGACCCTGTCGTACTACACGCCCGGCTGGCGGTACGAATACGTCTCCGGCACCTTCACCGAGCTTATGGACATGCTCGAGGCAGGCGAAATCGACCTCATGCCCAACATCTCCTACTCCGAGGAACGTGCCCAAAAGCTGCTCTTTTCCTCGAACCCCGAGGGCACCGAGCGCTACTACATCTACGCCAAGCCCGATCGCGACGACCTGACCAAGGGTGACCCCCAAGCGCTCCAAGGCCTTACCATCGGCTACAACCCCGACGTTATGCAAACCTTCGTTGGCCAGCAGTGGCTCGCCAACGAAGGCATTACCTGCACATACAGGGAGTATGACGGGGGACCCATGCTCTTTGACGCACTCGCAAACGACGAAGTCGATGCCGTCATCATGAACGACACCATTTCGTCGCCCGATGCCTCCCCCATGTTCTACGTTGGCTCGAGTGATTACTATTTTGCCGTCCCCAAAAGCCGCCCCGACCTGATGGACGACATCAATGCCGCCATGTCGGCAATCGCCCGCGTCAACCCACGCTATATCGACGAAGTCAAATCTAACTACTCGGCCCAAAACAGCGGCTCATCATCGCTCAACGGCCCCGAACGTTCCTGGCTCAAAGCAAATGACAACACCATCACGCTTGGCTACATTACGGGCAAACTCCCCTACTGCAACGAAGACGAAGACGGCAAAATGGAAGGCTCGCTCGCATCGCTTGCGACGACGCTACACGATAAATTTGGCATTACGGTCAAAACCGTCGCCTTTGATAGCTACAAGATGATGTCAAAGGCCCTGTCAAAGGGAAGCATCGACGCTGCGCTGCCGGTATACCGAGATTACTGGTTTGCCGAGCAATCTGGCGTTGTGCAGTCGGTATCGTTGGGAACCGTGTCCCTCACCGCCATCCACACCGGCGGCAACCTGAACAAAGACCTTCAGAACATCGCCTGCACCAAATCATCGTTTATCAACCAAAATGTACTTGAAAGTCTGTTCCCCACAGCGACCGTGACCGAATACCAATCCGCCGATGAAGCGTTCGACGCCCTCAGGAAGGGAACGGCACACTGCATCGTCGCTCCCAGTTCACGTGTAAAAACCATCGGCGACCGTTATGATCTCGAAGGCTACGAGACGACCGAGCTCCCTGACACCTGTGAGCTCTCGTGCTGGATTTCGCGCGGAAAACCCGAGCTGTTGGGAATCATCAACAAGGGCATCATCAATGCCGGAGAATCGCTCTCCGCAAGCAATTACTCCTCCACGTCGTACACGGCCCAGGAATCCAACACGCTTCAATTCCTTTATCGCAACCGTGCCGCCGTTGCAGCTGCCCTCATCGGTATGTTGTCGGTCGGCATCGTCCTGCTCATCTGGGCACTCGTGCGCGCTCGAACCGAGCGCAAAAAAGCCGATGCCGCCAACGCCGCTAAGACGGCATTCCTCACGCGCATGAGCCACGACATCCGTACACCGCTCAACGGTATCTGGGCCTTATCGAGATCGAGGAATTGAAGGAAGGCGATATCCAGGTCGCCCGCGAAAGCCGTGCCAAGGCGCGCGTTGCCGCCAATCACCTGCTCTCGCTGATCAACGACATCCTCGAGATGGGCAAAATCGAAGACCGCAAGCTAACACTGGAGCATACGCCTTTTAACCTCAAAGAGCTCTGTGACGATACACTGGTGCTGTGCAAGCTCCGCGCGTCCAGTAACGGCATCACAATGCAGGACAATAGTCTGCCGTACGCCGCGGGGCCATACATGATCGGCAGTCCCACCCATATCCGACAGATCATGATCAACCTGTTAGACAACAGCATTAAGTACAACAAGCACGGCGGCTCCGTCACCTTTAGCTCAAAGACCAAGCCACTCGATAACGGGCGCGCGCTCTTTTGCTTTAGCGTTTCGGATACCGGCATTGGCATGGCTCCCGAGTTTATAAAGCATATCTATGAGCCGTTTGCCCAAGAAGGTGACGATGCGCGCAGTAAGTTCCAAGGAACCGGCATGGGCATGCCAATCGTCAAGTCGCTTATTGAACTGATGGGCGGCACCATCGAAGTCACCAGCGAACTCCATGTGGGCACCACGTTCTACGTGGAAATTCCGCTCGATATCGACAAGAACCCCCGGGCGCGGACGGATACGGTCGAGAGGGCGCTCGACTGCTCGCTTGCCAACATGAACGTGCTGCTCGCCGAAGACAACGAATTGAATGCCGAGATTGCCCAGACGCTGCTAGAATCCGAGGGCGTCGTGGTCACCCGCGCCGTCAACGGCAACGAAGTCGTCGATCTGTACCTGTCTCATCCCGCCGGCAGCTTCGATGCGATCCTGATGGACATCATGATGCCGGACATGGACGGCTACGAGGCAACCCGCGCGATTCGTCTGAGCGAGAAGGTCGATGCAGCCGATATCCCCATCATCGCGCTCACCGCCAATGCCTTTGCCGAAGACGCCAAGGCGGCACACGACGCCGGCATGAACGCCCATCTGTCCAAACCGCTCGACTTTAACAAGCTCAAAAACATACTCGCCCGCATCAAGAAAAACGGATCCGTTTCGCTATAGTTTGTGCTCAACCACCACGCACGACCAGAAAGGAAGCCAACGATGTTTAGGCCCTTACGTCGAAAGAAACGCGCCATCACTGACGAGGAAGCGCGCGAACTGCTCGCCACCTGCAAGCGCGGCGTCTTTGCCGTCAACGGCGACGATGGCTACCCGTACGCCATTCCCGTCAACTACTTCTTTGACACCGAACACGACAAGATTTATTTCCATGGCGCCAAAGCCGGCCACAAGGTCGACGCACTCAAGCGCGATGACAAGGTCTGCTTTACCGTTTACGGCAACGAGTGGTACAAGGACGGTGACTGGGCTCCCTACGTTATGAGCACCGTGGTCTTTGGCCGCTGTCGCCTGGCGAATGACACCCCCGCGTTTATCGAGGATAAAGTCCGCCAGCTCGCGCTTAAGTACTACCCTTCTGCCGAAGAAGTCGAAGAGGAAATCGCCAAGGACATTAAGGGCGTCCAGCTCTACGAGATTACGATTGAGCATCTTTGCGGCAAGCAGATTCAAGAAAAGTAAGCCTCAAAAGCAAAACTCACAAATAGCACTATGGCCCGGTTCCAACTAACATGGGAACCGGGCCATATGCTTATGAAGCGTCGGCGGCTATGTGCGCCAGCGCCTCGACGAGCTCTTGCGAGCTCACAGGCTTGCTCAGGTGCGCGTTCATGCCCGCCTCACGCGAAAGCCTGCGGTCGTCGGCAAAGGCGTTGGCGCTCACGGCGATAATCGGCGTGGTCGCGGCATCCTCGCGATCGAGCGCTCGAATCCGACGCGTGGCCTCAAGGCCATCGATGCCAGGCATCATGATGTCCATCAACACCACGTCGTACTCGTGCGGTGCGCTCGCGGCAAACGCCTCAACGGCAGACTCGCCGTCCTTAGCATGCGTCACGACGGCACCGGCACGGCCGAGCGTAAACTGCGCGATCTCGGCATTCAGATCGTTATCCTCTACGAGCAAAACGCGCAAGCCCTGGAGCGCATCACCATCGCCCGCATCCACGCGAACCGCCTGAGGAATCTCGGAGCGCTTGCATTTCTCGAACGGCAGGCGGATGGTAAACGTCGTCCCCTGCCCCAAGGTACTCGTAAAGCTCATGGTTCCGCCCATAAGCTCGACCAACTGTTTTGCGATAGGCGCGCCCAGGCCAGTTCCCGATGAAGCGCCTTCCACCTGTTGCTCCTCGCGGCAAAATGGCTCATAGAGGTGCTGCTGGAACTCCTCGCTCATGCCAATACCGTTGTCGGCGATCGTGTATTCATAGACGGGGACGCCATCCGCTGGCTCCACCTCGCGGCACACCAGGCGAACGTAGCCGCCCTGGCGGTTGTACTTGACGGCATTGCCGGCAATATTGAGCAACAGGCGCTTGAGGTGCGTCACGCTCACCCGCGCATAGGGATGATTAAGCGTCTGCTGGTCGCAGATAATTGTCACCAGACGCTCCTCGGCCTGGCGCTCCAGAATATCGCGCACCTCGTGGTTGAGGGTCGCCAAGTTTGTGGGTACGAGGTTCAGGTCGACCTGCCCGCTCTCCAGGCGACTCATATCGAGTGCCTCGTTGGCAAGGTCGAGCAGCAGTCCCGATGCCGTCCAGATTTTCGAGCGGCACTCAGTCTGCTTTTGCAGATCGTCCGCATTGGCATCGCCAACCTCGACCATGCCGCGAATGCCGTTGATGGGCGTGCGCAGATCGTGGCTCATGCGACGCAGAAACTCTGTCTTTGCCGAGTTGGCAGACGAGGCCTCACGCGCCGCCTTTGCCAGCTTGTCGCCATAGTCGCGCTCCTGCTGCAGCAAGTCCGTCAAACGTCGGCGATCAGCGCGGCGACGCACCATCACAACAACGGCTATAAAACCGCTGTAGAGCGCCAGCATGCCGGCAGCAACAGCCGCGACGACCTCGAAGTAACGCCGCGCCGGAGCATAGGTGTACACATAGAATTTGTGCGCTTTTCCAAATGTGCCCAAATACCACTCGCCGTTAGCGTTGACCAATCTGACCTTGCCAGCCGGGCACCGATCCTTTATACCGTCGACAATAAAGACATCTGTCGCAGGCAGATCGAATACGCCCAATATGGTGGGTTCAACGGCATTGGTCGCAACGACCTTGCCGTCGCTTTCGATCACGATATTGCCGCTATCGATGGTTTCATAGCCATCAAGCAAGCTCTGCAGTTTGAGTGTATTGCTTGCAACCGCTTTCGCACTCTGATGCCTTACCGCGATAACGATGCCCTCGCCATCCTGCCGAGTCACGCAGCCAATGTCTGCGACCGAATCATCCGCAAGCGTGATGCGGGCGGTATAGGACTTAAGCGGATGAGTTGCCACCTCCAGCACGGGTGATTCTTTGAGATACGTAGCGAGCGACCCGTAGTCCACATCGCCCGTCGAGGACTCGGACACCAAATTGCCCGATGCGTCCGTCACGATCAGCGCGCTCACGTTGAACTGGTCGGCATATTGCTCCAGCGTGGCGTTATCCACCGAACCGTCGCGCTCCATATCGCGCGCTGTCTCTCCGGCGATCTCCATAACGCGAATCAGGTTTTTGGTCGTATAGGCGCTGTTGAATGCATCGTAGGAAAGGCTCTGCGTCGCCACGTAATCGACAACGTCGGCAAAGCGCTGCTCGGCTTGGGCCGTTGTGTAACCGTAGCTCATCATGCCGGCAACAACCGAGAGCGCTATCCCCAGCAGAGCGACAAGAAGCCATGCCCCTGCCGAACGATTGCCCCACTCCTGAGCGGCGTGGTCGGGCGCATCGATCATGACAGACCCTCCACATTCAAAAATGGCGAAGGGTCATCAAAGTACTTTGACACCAGGCGTTCCATGGTGCCATCGGCAAGCATTTCTTGGTAGGCATGAGTGAGCTTGACGTCGATGCCGCGCGTATCGTTGATATCGAAAGCGGTGCCCAAACCAACCTCTAGCAGCGGCTCATCCAAAATTCGATACGTTACGCCATAGTCTTTTTCGTAGGTGAGGAACGAGGACTCATGCGCGGCGATAGCGTCGACCAGGCCCTCGACGAGCGCCGGGTTCAGGTATGAACCGTCCGAAAAGCTGTAGAGTTCCTTGATCTGCGGAACGTTTTCATTTGTGCGATTGAGCAAAATGTCCTCGGGCTTGGTGGTGGACTGGACCGCCACGACCTTATCCTCAAGATCGGCAAGCGTGTAGATATCGCTCTGGGGATCGACCGCGACCACCTGGCGGCTCGCAAGGTACGGGCCGGCCCAACGATACTCGTTTTCGCGACCTGTCATGCTAAAGCTGTCCATGACGCAATCGAGCTCGCCGCTCGCCAGCAGCTCCTTCTTCTTTTCCCAGTCGATCATCTGGTATTTTGGCTTGTAACCAATGCGGGCCAAGGCCTCGGTCAATATCTCGACATCCAGGCCAACGATATCGCCGTACTCGTCGGTATACACAAACGGTGGATAGAGGTCGCTGCCGACGTTGAGCGTCTTAAGGTTGTCGTCTTTGGCCTGCGAGGCATCCAGGCCTTCTAATGCAGACGTCGAGGCTCTGCCATTCGACCCGGAACAGCCGGCTATCGCTACGACAAAGGCGCACGCTACCGCAAGCGCAACAAACAACGAAATGGCAACCGAGCGACGGGACCTTTTCATCGAGCTCCATACGATCCTGTTTACAGACTGAAATGGTAAAAAATAATAGCAAACAAAACCACACGAGTGCCCAATGGCTACAGACGTTTTACCATGTGGGGCCTTCCAGCCGACTTGGCAGAAGGCCCCGCATGCAGTGCTCACTTACCGTGCATTAAAAACGTAGCGGTCCAGGCGGTCGCACGCTTCCTTTACGCGCGAAAGCGGCAGCGCCAGATTCACGCGAATGTGGCAGGGCCCGTGGAACGGGCGGCCGTCCTGATATCCCACGCCCACGCGCGCCCCCTCGTCGAGCAGCCACTGAATATCGCGGCCATGCTCGCGACACCACTCGGTGCAGTCCAGAAACACCATGTACGTGCCCTGCGGACGCGAATAGGACACGCCCTCAAAATGCCCGTCCACGTAATCGCAGAAGTACTCGATATTGCCGGCAAGCACCTGGTTGAGCTCGTCCACCCACTCGTAGCCCTGCGGCTGGTAGGCACCGATAAGCGCATGCATGGAGAGGACATTCATCTCGTTGTAGTGGGTCTTGTTGGACACGGCGCAGATGCGGTCACGCAGCGTCTCGTTGTAGACAATGTGGTAGCTGCCGACAAGGCCCGCCAGGTTAAACGTCTTGCTCGGCGCATAGAGGGCAACCGTGCGCATGCGGGCATCCTCGCTCACCGACTGCGTCGGGATGTGCTTGTGCCCCGGCAGGATGATATCGGACCAAATCTCGTCCGAAATCACCACGCAATCGTGCTGGCGATAGATGTCCATGGCGCGCTCGATCTCATCGCGCTCCCATACGCGGCCGCAGGGATTGTGCGGCGAGCAGAACACCGCGGCATGGATGTGGTTTTGGGCGAGTTTGCACTCCATGTCCTCAAAGTCCATGCGCCACACGCCCTGATCGTCGAGCTTAAGCGGGCTATGGACAATACGATAGCCCGCGGCCTCAATGGACTTGGTAAAGCCGATGTAGGTGGGGCTGTGGACCAGCACCGCATCGCCCGGCTGGACATACGCGCGCAGCGTCGACACGACACCGCCCAGCACGCCGTTTTCGTAACCGATATGTTCAGGGCGCAGGCCCTCGACGCCATTGCGGCGGCTCTGCCATTCGATGATGCGGTCGAAATACTCGGAGCGCGGATTGAAATAGCCAAACATGGGGTGCTGGGCGCGCTGAATGATGTGTTCCTGGACCGTGGGCACCGTGGCAAAGTTCATGTCGGCCACCCACATGGGAATGCGGTCGAAGCCCTCGTCGGGTGCGTTCGGGGCCATACCGGGGATCTCACCCCAAGAGTCAACGGCGATGGCGTCCATGCCGTGGCGGTCGA
The DNA here is from genome assembly GCA_048291645.1 of Collinsella aerofaciens. Taxonomy (GTDB): domain Bacteria; phylum Actinomycetota; class Coriobacteriia; order Coriobacteriales; family Coriobacteriaceae; genus Collinsella; species Collinsella aerofaciens_CG. The sequence continues at coordinate 11,895 of DBEZXT010000028.1, forward strand.
TGATTGAAGTGAAGTCGTATTTCATGCTGGACTCCCGTGCAAAGTTGATTGTTTTGGTAGGCGTTATTGTCCACCAGCGTGGGCGGTTTTGGCGCGGGGTTTGGCGCTTAATTTGACGGGTGCGGACGAATGGCTGGTTAGTCTTGCGCGTCGTTGACGGCAACTACGGTTAGCTGGGTTTCATCGACCGTAAACGATATGTCGAGCCCGGCGTAAGCCAGATGATAGACGCGGTGTGGCTCGTGCTTGCTGCCCGCGCGGCGCGGGTCTTGGCGAAGGACCTCGACCAAGCCGAGGAGCTTTGCGGGCGGGACCATATCCTGCAGTGCTTGCGGAAACTCAACATCGAGCTCTTGCCACGGAGCATCCTCGATCCAGCCTCCGGTCGCATCCGGGTGGCAGTCCGCAAACGGAATGTAGGGCTTGATGTCGTAGATGGGCGTGCCATCGCGCAGGTCGGCCCCCAGCACATGAATGATGGGGCCATCGTCGGTGAGCTCAACACGATCGAACTTGACGCAGGTAAGCCCGATGGGATTAGGGCGAAACGGACTGCGCGTGGCAAACACGCCCACGCGCTCGGCTCCACCCAGACGCGGCGGGCGCACGGTCTTCGACCACTTGACGTTGGTGCCGGACCTGTCCTGCGACTTGGCATCGGCAGCTATGTCCTTAGCCGTGCCGCCGGGCGTTCCATTTTCGAAGCGCCACAGCAGCCATAGATGAGAGAAAGAGTCCAGACCCTCGACCGCTGCGTTGGAGGCAAATTCCGGCTCAAAGACAATGCGTCCCTGCAGATGGGGTGCCAAAAAACTGTTGCGCGGAATGCCGAACTTCTGCGGCAGGTCGGTATGTATGTGTGCAATAGGTTCCATGCCGGTCATTGTACGGCATGGAGGTGTGGGGCGTTGCGCGCAATTCTTCGCCGCGGACTCCTGTCGTGCAACCAACGGTTGCTTGGAAGGGCACCTGCCGCCGCGTATGCTTAAGCCATCAACCAGCAGAAAGGAGCCGTAATGGCCTTTGCAGAAAAGCTCATTGCCATCCGTCGCGCCCATCACCTTACCCAAGAGCAGCTCGCCGCCAAACTCTTTGTCACGCGCCAAGCCGTCAGCCGTTGGGAGCGCGACGAGGTCACCCCGGGCATCGACATGATGAAGCTCATCGCCGCCGTAACCGGCGAGCCCTTGTCTCACCTGCTCGAAATGCCCGAGCACTATTGTCAGAGCTGCGGCATGATACTCACGCCCGACGACTGCGGCACCGACGCCACGGGCGCCACGACCGACCATTACTGCAAGTGGTGCTACGACCACGGCAAGTACACCTACGACACAACGATGGAGGCAATGATCGAGGATTGTGCCCCGCGCCTGGCTCAAAACACCGGCATGTCGCTCGACGAAGCCGTCTCGCTCATGGGTGCCGTCCTGCCGCAACTGGAGCGCTGGCGCACCGTGCAGGAAAACGAGGAGCGCTACGGCGCCGAGGCGCGGGCGCGCTATGGCGACGAGGCTATCGATGCAGCAAACGAAGCGCTGTTGGACATGGACCCCGAGACATGGAACGACATGAAAGAACTTGAACGCGCTGTTCTGGGCCAGCTTTCGATTGCCATGGGCGACGGCGATGCGGATGGAAGCGAGGCTCGCAAGCTCGTCGCGATGCATCGTCGCTGGATTGCTCTCAACTGGGGATGCGAGCCCCAAGACGAAGCGTATCTGGGCCTCGCCCACGGCTATCTTGCCGACCAGCGCTTTGTTGACTACTACGACAAGCCCTGCGGCACTGGAGCCACGGCGTTTTTGGTTCAGGCCATCGAGTCGTCGTTGACGCGCGCATAGACCGCGGCGGCTTTGGGTATTTCAATCAAAACCTCAAACGATTGGAGACCTATGGCTACTGATCACGAGCTCGCGCTGTACGTTATGACCGGCTGCCCATATTGCATTAAAGTCAAGCGCTTTTTGGCCGATAACGGCGTGACCATTCCCGAGCGCAACATCTCGACCGATGCCGATGCCGAACGGACACTCATCGCCATCGGCGGAAAGCGCCAGGTTCCCTGCCTGTTCATCGACGGCAAGCCGCTCTACGAATCGAGCGACATCATCGCATGGGTACAGAAGAACCTGCTCTAGCGTGAGAGTACTCATCGGGGACGTTCTTAAATGACTAGTCGTTAAAAAACGTCCCCAACGACTAACTAGCCGTGGAAGCGGGCTATGGGTGCAAGTGGCTGCTCGCGAAAGACGCGCTCGACGGCGGCTCGGTATTCGTCGACCTTTTTGGTCTTACGCACGAGTTTGTGAACGGTAGTGGGGTCGGCGAAGGCGCATTTGGCGTAGAACCACCACTCCTTCATACGAAAGACCGCGTTGCCGCCGATCTCTTCTGCATAGGCCGCAAACAGCGTGTCGTGGAAGCGCTGCAGTTCGGCTGCCGTGGCAGCGGGACCGCCGTTGACCATGCGAGCCAGAGCTGGGTTCGCGAGCAAGCCACGCCCCAGCATCACATGGCGTGTGCCGGGATAGGCCTCCACCAGCGCACCCATGTCCTCAAGATCAAAAATGTCACCGTTGTATGCCACCGGAAACGGCGCACGCTCCAGCGTCTCGCCATAAAACTCCTTGCGCGGCGAGCCCGTATAGCGGTCCTTTTGTACGCGCGGATGCACGATCAGCTCTGCCAGCGGCATGCGGCAATACAGATCGAGCACACGCTCATACTCGTCATCGCGCTCCAACCCCAGCCTGGTCTTTACCGATACCGGCAACGGCGACCGCTCGCACACATCGCTTAAGAACACCTCGAGCTCGTCGAGATTGCGCAAGAAACCCGAGCCCTTGCCCTTGGCGACAACCGTACCCGAGGGGCAACCAAAGTTGAGATTGACCTCGCGGTAGCCCATGTCGGCGAGCACCTGTGCCGCCCACACAAATTCGTCCGCGTTCTTGGACATCAGTTGAGGCACTACGTTGAGGCCCTGGTTATTGGCAGGATCGATCTCCTTAAACGCCTTGCCGCCAAAGCGGTTTCCCACCCGCGGCGGCGGCAAAAACGGTGTGTAATAGCAATCGAGCGCGCCGAAGCACTCCGCATGCACGCGACGGAACACATGCCCGGTAATCCCCTCCATAGGGGCCAACGATAGAATCATCAACATCTACTCTCAGATCAATGCGGCAAAGGGACTGCCCCTTTGTCACATGCATTATGCCTTGTGCTTCAGATGATTCACAAGGCAGAGGTAGCTGCTTGACGATAATCACCCTTCCATCCGTCGCCTTACGCAACGAAGGTGAATGCTTTTCCGCGAAGTGAACGGGTGAAATCGGACCCTCGATGCATCGACACTTTGGGAAGGCCAATTCCTGCGGTTTTATCACTCAAATCCTGCGGTTTTAGCGTCGAAAAACGTGGGTGCTTCAGGGGTCCAAATTAGGTCGTTCACTTCTCGGGAAACCATTCACCTTCGATTTACTGGTGCTTATAAACAGCGAGGGGGTCGCCCGGCAGGCGGCCCCCTCGCTTGTTATTCATCCCTCGGCAGCGGTTTCATGCTCCAAAAGACAACGTTCATAATCACGACAACCACCAACACCACGCCGTTGGCCACCCAAAAGCCCATGTTAAGGCCGAGCCACTCCGTGGTGCCAAACAAGTCCATCCAAATCTGCGTCCAGTTCATGCAAACGCTCCTTTCTGCATCAATCCCCCACTACAGCAGCTCGCCGTAGCGCTTGACGTAGGCCTTCTTAAGGCTTGTCGCCAGCGCCATGTACAGCAAGATGCACGGAATCAGGAACAAGAAGTACTCGACAGGCAGGGCGCCCAGACCCAGCGTGGGGCCAAGCGGGCTAAACGGGATCAGCGTGAGCAGCGCGATGCCCGTCATCGTGAGCAGCATCACCGGAGCCGAGGCACGGCTCTGGATAAACGGCAACTTAGGCGTACGGATCATGTGGATGACCAGCGTCTGGCTCCACATAGACTCGACGAACCATCCAGCCTGGAACAGCGCGATGTAGGCCAGCTGCATCTGCTCCAGCGCGGCGCCCGAGTAGACGCTCGCCAGGTCGTTGAACAGCACGCCATGGCTCACGAACAGGGGGCAGAAAACGAAGTACATAAAGATATAGGTCATAAAGTCGAAGATGGAGCTGGTGGGCCCGATCCAGATCATGAACCTGCCAACACTCGAAGCGTCCCAGGTACGCGGCACGCGCAGGAACTCCTCGTCCACGTTGTCCCAGGGAATCGCCAGGCAGCTGCAGTCATAGATCAGGTTGAGCAGGATCAGCTGGATGCTCATCATCGGCAAAAACGGCAGCAGGGCGGATGCGGCAAGCACGCTGAACATATTGCCGAAGTTGGAGCTTGCGGTCATCTTGATGTACTTGATCATGTTGGCGTAGGTCTTGCGCCCCTCGATGATGCCCTCCTCGAGCACCATCAAATCCTTCTCGAGCAAGATGATATCGGCCGACTCCTTGGCCACGTCGACCGCAGTATCGACCGAGATGCCGATGTCGGACGACTTCATGGCCGAGGCGTCGTTGATGCCGTCGCCCATGTAGCCCACCACATGACCGTTTGCACGCAGCACGGACACGACGCGCGCTTTTTGATCGGGCGTAAGCTTGGCAAAGACCTGCACGTCCTCGGCGCGACGAGCGAGCTCGGCGTCGTCCATTGCGGCGATATCGCTGCCGAGCAGCATGTTGTTGACCTCGAGTCCCACCTGCTTGCAGATGGTGCGCGTGACCTTCTCATTGTCGCCGGTCAAGATCTTGGTGGCTACACCGTGGTTGCGCAGCGCCTCGATAGCATCGGCCGTGGACTCTTTGGGCGGATCCAAAAACGCCAGGTAGCCGATCAGCACCATGTCGCGCTCATCATCGGCGCTAAAGGCACCGACAGGCGACGGGTTGGACTTTTGAGCGATTGCCAACACGCGGAAGCCGTCGTCGTTAAGGTCGGCGACCGTTGCCAAAATGCGCTCGCGCACCTCGTCGTCCAGCACGTGAACGCCGCCGTCAATCTCGGCATGCGAGCACACCGACAGCATCTCCTCGACTGCACCCTTGGTGACCATCTGGGTTTTGCCGCTTCGATCGCGCACCACGGTGGTAAGGCGACGGCGCGTAAAGTCAAACGGCACCTCGTCGACCTTCACATAGGCCTCGGAAAGGTCGGTGAGACTCGGGTCGTTTTGCTCCTCTTCCTCGGTGCATTTGATGATCGCCAGATCCATCAGATTCTTGTAGCCCGTCTGGAAATAGCTGTTGAGGTAGGCATGGCGCAGAACGCGCGAATCCTCCTGGCCATCGATGTTCCAGTGATACTCCAGCACCACCTGGTCCTGCGTCAGCGTGCCAGTCTTGTCCGTGCACAGCACGTCCATCGCGCCAAAGTTTTGAATCGAGTTGAGGTTCTTAACGATGGTCTGCTTTTTGCTCATAGCCACGGCGCCCTTGGCAAGGCACGTGGTAACGATCATGGGCAGCATCTCGGGTGTCAGGCCCACGGCGATGCTGATGGCAAACAGGCCAGCATTAAGCCAATCGCCCTTGGTGACGCCGTTAATCATAAAGACAAACGGAACCATCACCATCATAAAGCGGATGAGCACCCACGAGACGCTATTGACGCCTTTGGAAAAGCTCGTCTCTACGGCATCCTCGGACAGGCTCGATGCCATAGAGCCAAACAAGGTCTGCTCGCCCACGCTAAAGGCGAGCGCCGTCGCGCTGCCCGAGATCACACTGCTGCCCATGAGGGCGATGTTCTCGAACGACGTTGCCGAATCGGACTCGGTGCACGTCGCGGGAACCTTCTCGACCGGCTCGCTCTCGCCCGTCAGGCTTGCCTGGCTCACAAAGAGGTCCTTAGCCTCAATGATTCTCACATCGGCGGGAATCATGTCACCGGCGGACAGGTGCACGATGTCACCAACCACCACGTCGTCGATGGGAATCTCGGTCCTAGGGGCATCCTCGCGGGTGACTGTCACGGTGGTCGTAATCATATCGAGCAGCTTTTCGGCCGCGTTGCCGCTGCGCGCTTCCTGGATATAGCGCAGCGTGCCCGAGAGCACGACCATCGTGGTGATGATGATCACCGTCAGCGGGTCAAAGTCTTCGGGCGTGCTGCCCATCATCGACAACGCTGGAAACACCATGTCGGTCGCTGCCGAAATGATGGCCAGGAAAAACAGAATCGCCGTGAAGGGATTGACGAACGCGTCCGCAAGCTTGCGGGCAATCGACTTCTTCTTGCCACGCGTGACCACGTTACGCCCGTTGTCGGCTTCGCTGTGCGCGACCTCGTCGCGATTAAGGCCGCCGAGATTCGAGCCGACCCAGGATAGGGCCTCCGTCAGCGGAATGGTCGCCGCATACTGGATGCGACCCTCCGCGCGATGCCTCATCAGTTCGTTTTGCGCCTGAACCGCAGACGGCGTATGGCGCATAGTCATCTTCTTCAATTGCCTCGCTCCGTTCTATCGATCGGACGCAGGGCGAATCAGCCGCGCGCCCCCATCAAAGTGGACCCGCGCCGGCAACTTCGTCCTGCGTTACTGGTACTGTCACTGCCGCTCACGGTCCTCACCTCTCTTTCGCGTCCGCGACTGTCTACAGAATAGAAAAGCCGCAAGACCGAGCACATGGCTGGTTTCTTGCGGCTTTCTTGCGATTTGGCAAGGATTGTCAAAGTGACTATTTGGATCGATGGGAGCGAATACCCGAAGCGTTACTCGGCCATTTTGTAGCCCACGCCCCATACAGTCAGCAGGTAGTGGGGGTTGTCTGGTTCGGGCTCAATCTTCTTTCGAATTTTGCGGACGAAGGCCATGATGTTGCTGTCATCGAGCAGATACTCGTTTTGCCACACCGCCCGGTAGATTTCCTCTTTGCTAAAGACCGTACCCCGGTTGCTCGCCAAAAAGGCAAGGATGTCGAACTCCTTGGGCGTGAGCGAGACCGGCGCGTCCGACACCTTGACGGTGCGCGAGGCCAGGTCGATCGAAAGCTCGCCGATAACGATGGGTCCAGTGGCGGCACTTGCCTGCGAGCCGGCAACCGCCAGCTCGATAGCAGTCAGCTTGCCCGATGCGATATCGGCAAACACGGGCGCGAGCTCCAGGGCGGCAGCGCTGCCAGACGAGAACAGCGCGCTGCTGAGCTCGGCGGCCTCGGCCGGCGTAATCGCGATGTTGGTTCTGTTGGTACGCATAGAACCGCCCTAGAACAAGCTGCTCGAGCGGGCCAGATAGACCCGCTTGATCGTCGAAGCAACAACAAGATACAACACGCTCAGCAGCGCAACGATGCCCAGATACCATACAGGCAGCGTGGCGAGCCCAAACAGCTGCGCCACCGGACTGAGCGCAAGGAGCGCCGTGACAACGAGCATGACGGCAACCATCGCCACGAGCGGTGTGCAAGGACGATCCCCGTCGCGGACACTGCGCGTTCGCAACACCAGGAGCACGAGCGATTCGGTCCATGCGCATTCCAGCAGCCAGCCGGCTTGGAAGGTCGCGATAAAGGCCGCTCGACCCGCCGCGTCGAGCGCGGCAAAGGGCGCGCCGCAGACGGCGGGGCATACGCCCAAGAACAGAATGGCAAACGTAATGATGTCGAAGGCCGAGCTCGCAAAGCCAAAATGAAGCATAAAGCTGCCGAGCCCCTTACCCGACCAGGCCCTGGGGCGGGCAATCTCTGCATCGTCAACGTTATCCCACGAAAGCGCCAGGCAGGTGGCGTCGTAGCACAGATTGAGCAAGAGCAGCTGGGTAGCGGTTGCCGGCACAAAGGGCAGGAAAATGCTCGAGGCGGCAACCGAACAGATATTGCCAAAGTTGGAGCTCGATGCGATACGGATGTACTTGGAGGCATTGGCGAACGAAGTCCTGCCCTCGCTGACGCCCTCGGCGACAACACCCAAGTCGCGCTCGAGCAGCACCAGGTCGGCCACCTTTTTGGATTCGGCCGCAGCCGAGTCCACGACAATGCCGACGTCTGCCGATGTGAGCGCCGGCACGTCGTTCACGCCGTCTCCGATATAGCCGACGATGTGGCCGGAGAGGCGAATCAGGCTAACGATCTGCGCCTTCTGTGCGGGCGTAAGCTCGGCAAACACGCGAGCCTTCCCCACCCGGATCAGCGCTTCGGATTCCTCCATGGCCTGAAGCATGCTGCCGGTGATAACGCTATCGGCGGGAATGCCCAGGCGCGAGCATGTTGAGCGAGCGACCGAAGCCGAATCACCCGTGAGCACGCGCACCTCGACGGAAAGGTTAGACAGCGCCTGCACGGCGGCACGAGCGCTCGCCTTGGGCCGATCGAAAAAGCCCAAAAAGCCGCACAGCACCAGGTCATCCCAGTCCGCCGACGTCGTGCTATAGGCGACGGCGAGCACTTTGATGCCATCGGCGCGCATGTCCTCGGCAACCTCGTAGGCGCTCTGACGGCCATCGGCATCCATGGGCACCAGCTCGCCCTTAAAGTTTGCCCAGGCGCAGCGTGTGCACACGCTTTCAACCTCGCCCTTTACGATGGTCAGATGATTGCCGGGGCGAACCTGTAGCCCCAAACAACCAAGCGCCCCGGGCGTGGCGTCGAGCTTGACACCCGAAGCCTTGGTGACGTGGTCGAAGGGGTCAGAGGCATGCAGTGCAAAGGCGTGGCCAAGGTCTTTCGCGGCAAGGTGCAGCTCGGGTGCCGCGCACGCATCGGCAATGGCCCGATTGAGCTGATTGGCAGCGGCCCCCTGGCTCGTGCTCTCCAGATACGCCAGGTTGAGCGTCTGCTCGCTTTCGTTGCCCAGGATATCGGTGTAGTACTCGAGCACCGCGGCATCTTCGGTGAGCGTGCCTGTCTTGTCAACGCACACCACGTCCATGGAGCCCAGTGACTCCATGGCGTCAACGTTCTTAACGATGACCTGCTTGTTTTTTAGTCGATGGGCACTGCCCGAAAGGCAAACGCTCGTGACAACCGGCAGCATTTCGGGAACCAGGCCCACGGCCGTGCCCAGGGCAAACAGCAGTGCCTGCGCCCAGTCGCCCAGCACAAAGCCTCGAATCATAATGACAAACGGCAGTACGATGAGCATGCATCTTACCAGGGCGGCGCAGATGCTCTTGGCGCCGGCACCAAACTGTGTGCCCATTCGAGCGCGACGGCGCAAAACGGGCTGCTCATCGGCAATGCGGGCGAGGACGGTTGCCGACGCCTTGCCGTCGACAATGGTCGTTCCCGCGCGAACGGTCTCCCCTTCCCGCTTGGCGGTCTGACCGCTCTCGCCTGTAAGCGACGATTCCGAGACAAGGACCTGGTCGCCCTTGGCAAGGGTCACGTCGACCGGGCAGAGCATGCCGGCATATAGGCGGACGACGTCGCCGGGCACAAGCCGGTCGGCATCAACTTGAATCCAACACGCATCGACGCGTTTCCAAACGGCCGCGTGGTTCGCTTTAAACATATGGCGATCAAAGCTGCGCTTGGCCTCATTTTCGTAAAACAGGCGCACCAGGCCGCCCACCAGCCACATCAAAAAGAGCACAGCTGGCGCGAACACGCCCGTCTGGCCTTCCACCTGCGGCAGGACATCGACCAAAAAAGCCAGCCCGGCAAGCGCAAGCAGCAGCGACGAGAACGGATTAAAGAACGATTTTCTAATCATCGAAGCCTCTTTCTAGCACGGCTTCGATTGTATCCGAGGGCACTCGCCGACAACCCCGCCCCAACCCTTGCGACTTCCTTGCTTTTAGCCGTGACAAAAGGGTTGTCCCTTTGTCACATTATTCGGAACGAAGGGCCTCCACGGGGTCCTTTTTGGATGCGCTACGGGCCGGCAGCAGACCGGCAACGACCGTCAGCAACACCGAAATTGCAATGAGCACCAGCGCATCCTGCACGGGCAGGCTCATCAGGTTGGGGACCTGTTTGGCCGCAAGCGCCCAGGTATTAACCGGGAAGCTCACGGCCACCACGACGACAATGGCAAAGACGCCGGC
>DBEZXT010000029.1:0-2561 GCA_048291645.1 Collinsella aerofaciens
CTCGCCATGGCATATAAAGGCGCCGACGCCCCCGATGTTGCCGCACTGTGCCAAGCGGCAATCGACCGACGTGACGGCACCAGCACAAGCGGGAACGCCTTCGAAAGTTGCGGTGAAATACGGATTAATTGAGCCTTTAAGCTGGCAAAACAGTCCTTATTTCACCGCAACTGAAACAGGGGCGCTCTCCAAGAGAGCGCCCCTGCCGGGTTTCCATAGTACTGGCGAAACAGTTTTATAGTTCTGGCGAAGCAGTCCTTGAGATCCGCCTTGCCTTATGCCAAGAACTCCTTGGTGGTCGCCACGATGTTGGCGGCGTCCAGGCCATACTTGTGCAAGAGCTCGGCACCCGGGCCAGACTCACCGAAGGTGTCGTTGACGCTGATCTTCTTGAGCGGCGTCGGGCACTGCTCGCACAGGACGTCGGCAACGGCGCTGCCCAGGCCGCCGATCACGGAGTGCTCCTCGACGGTCACGACGTGGCCGGTCTTGGTGGCGCTCTTGACGATCAGGTCGGCGTCGATGGGCTTGATGGTGTGCATGTTGATGACCTCGGCGTCGATGCCCTCGGCAGCGAGCTGCTCGGCGGCCTCGAGAGCCTCGCCGACCATCAGGCCGCAGGCGATGATGGTCACATCGGCGCCCTCGCACATGACAATGCCCTTACCCAACTCGAACTTGTAGGTCTCGGGATCGTTGATAACCGGCGAGGCCAAACGGGCGAAGCGCATGTACACCGGACCGTCGCACTCGTAGGCGGCGCGCGTCACGGCGCGGGCCTCGACGTCGTCGGCGGGAACAATCACGGTCATGCCAGGGATGACGCGCATGAGGGCGATATCCTCGCAGCACTGGTGCGTGGCGCCGTCCTCGCCCACCGAAATACCGGCGTGCGTGGCACCGATCTTAACGTTGAGATGCGGATAGCCGATGGAGTTGCGGACCTGCTCAAAGGCGCGGCCGGCGGCAAACATGGCAAAGCTGCTCGCGAAGGCGACGCGGCCGGTGGTCGCGATACCGGCGGCGACGCCCATCAGGTTGCTCTCGGCAATGCCCACATCGAAGAAACGATCGGGGCAGGCGGCCTTAAACTTACCGGTCTGCGTAGCGGCGGCCAGGTCGGCGTCGAGGACCACAAAGTCATCGTGCTCGTTGGCGAGCTCGACGAGGGCCTCGCCGTAGCTTACGCGCGTGGCGATTTTCTTGACGTCTGCCATCCTAGAGCTCCTCTCCGGCGGCCGTGAGCTCTGCCATGGCCTGCTCAAACTGTTCATCGTTGGGGGCCTTACCGTGCCAACCCACCTGGTTCTCCATAAAGGAAACGCCCTTGCCCTTTGTGGTCTCGGCGATAATGGCGGTCGGCTGGCCCTTGGTAGCGCGAGCCTCGGCAAAGGCGGCGCGGATCTGGTCGAAATCGTTGCCGTCGGCGAGCTCCACCACGTGGAACTTAAAGGCGCGGAACTTGTCGGCGAGCGGCATGGGGTCGTTGACCTCCTCGACGGAACCGTCAATCTGAAGGCCGTTGTGGTCGACGATCACGCAGAGGTTATCGAGCTGCTGGTTGCCGGCAAACATGGCTGCCTCCCAGACCTGGCCCTCCTCGCTCTCGCCATCACCCAGCAGGGCGTACGTGCGGTAAGTATCGCCCCAGTGCTTGGCGGCAACCGCCATGCCCACGGCGGCGGAGATGCCCTGCCCGAGCGAGCCGGTGGACATGTCGACGCCCGGGGTGTCGTTCATGTTGGGGTGACCCTGCAGGTGACTGCCGATGTGGCGCAGCGTCTCGAGATCCTCCTTGGGGAAGAATCCGCGCTCGGCGAGCACGGCGTACAGACCAGGCGCGCAGTGACCCTTGGAAAGCACGAAGCGATCGCGATCGGCCTTGCGGGGATCGGCCGGGTCGACGTTCATTTCCTCAAAGTACAGATAGGTCATGATGTCGGCAGCGCCGAGCGAACCGCCCGGATGGCCGGACTTGGCAGCGTGCACGCCGGTGACGATGCCCTTCCTTACCTCGTTGGCAACCTTTTTGAGCTCTTCGTCGCTCATTGTGCCTTCCTTTCATCCTCATTAGACAAAATGCGCACGGCACCGAAGGTAATCCCAACACAGCCGCAATGCACGTACGTCATTCATTATGCTGGAAACTGATGGCTTTACCAGAGTTTTTATCATTATTTGAACAATTTAGCAGGCAGAACCGCTGATGAAACGGTTTATCAATGTGAACGTCTTTTGGATGGAACGCGGTCGACCCTACGCGCTAATGTCCTTGAATCCCTCGCCGAAGGCTTCCGTAACGTCAGCGACCGTCACAATGGCGTGAGGATCGCGCTCACGCACGATCGTCTTGAGGGTATTGAGCTCTCGACGGCTCACGATGACCATAATCACCGGCTTCTCGGCACCCGAATACATGCCAGTCGCCTTGAACTTGGTACAACCACGACCCAGGCCATACATGATATCGGCAGCGATATCAGGGAACTTGTCCGAGATGATGAGTACCATACGACGTTTGTTGCCACCATCGACCACGGCATCGATCACGTAGCCGCTAA
>DBEZXT010000030.1:0-3721 GCA_048291645.1 Collinsella aerofaciens
TGATGGCACCGGCCTGGTAGATGGAGGTGGCGGGCACGTCAAGCTCGGTCTCGGGCGTGATGCGGGCGCGGTCGGCGGCGTCGCCGGGGGCGGAGGCGCGGCGCTCGGGGAAGCGCTCGGCCATGGCGTCCATGGCGGCGTTAAATGCGTCGGCAGCGCCGCGGAACTGCTCGTCCAAGCCCTCGACCTTAACAGCCTCGGTGGGAGCGGCGGCGAGCTCGTCAGAGAGCTCGAGCTTGGTCTGGTTCATCTTCAGCCAACCCCAAGTGGCAGCTGGCATCGCATTGACCTGCTCAAGGGTGGTAGCAGCGGTGTTCGTGGTCTGGTTCATTATCCGATCGCTCCTTCCATCTCGAGCTTGATCAGGTTGTTCATCTCGACGGCGTACTCCAGCGGCAGCTCCTTGGAGACCGGGTTGGCAAAGCCGTTGACGATCATGGTGCGGGCCTCTTCCTCCGAGATGCCGCGGCTCATCAGGTAGAACACCTTGTCGTCGCCGATACGACCGATGGTGGCCTCGTGGCCGATGTCGACGTTCTTGGCGCGGATGTCCATGGCCGGAATAGTGTCGGAGCGGCTCTGGTCGTCGAGCATCAGCGACTGGCAGCTCACGGTTGCCTTGGAGCCCTCGGCCTTGGGCGTGGCCACGATAGAGCTGCGGAAGGTCTGGATGCCGCCGCTCTTGGAGATGCCCTTGGTCTCGACGGTCGCCGAGGTCTCGGGCGCGTTGAGTACGACCTTGCAGCCGGTATCGAGGTTCTGGCCGGCGCCGGCAAAGGTGATGCCGGTAAAGCTCGAACGGGCGCGGCGGCCGTTGAGCACGCTCATGGGATAGAGGGAGCCCACGTGGCTTCCGAAGGAGCCACTGATCCACTCGATGTCGCCGTCCTCGTCCACGCGCGCACGCTTGGTGTTGAGGTTGTACATGTTCTTGGACCAGTTCTCGATGGTCGAGTAGCGCAGGTGTGCGCGTTTGCCCACAAAGAGCTCCACAGCGCCGGCGTGGAGGTTGGCCACGTTGTACTTGGGTGCGGAGCAGCCCTCGATAAAGTGCAGGTCGGCATCGTCCTCGACAATGATGAGCGTGTGCTCAAACTGGCCGGCGCCCTTGGCGTTGAGGCGGAAGTAGCTCTGCAGCGGGAAATCGAGCTTGGTGCCCTTGGGCACGTAGACAAACGAGCCGCCCGACCACACGGCGCCGTGCAGGGCCGCAAACTTGTGGTCGGTGGGCGGGATGAGCGTCATAAACTTCTCGTGAATGAGCGGCTCCCACTGCGGGTCGTGCAGGGCCTCCTCGATGCCGGAGTAGACGATGCCCATCTTGGACGCGGTGTCCTGCATGTTGTGGTAGACGAGCTCGGAGTCGTACTGCGCGCCGACGCCCGCCAAGTAGCTGCGCTCGGCCTCGGGGATGCCCAAGCGCTCAAAGGTGCTCTTGATGTCGTCGGGCACCGACTCCCAGTCGTGCTTTTGGTCGGTGTTGGGCTTGACGTAGGTGACGATGTTGTCCATGTCCAGGCCCTCGATGGAGGGGCCCCACGTCGGGTCGGGAAAACGATTGAAGATCTCGAGGGACTTTAAGCGCAGGTCGAGCATCCACTGCGGCTCGTCCTTCTTTGCGCTGATCTCGCGCACGATGTCGGGCGTGATACCGGCGTCGAGGCGCTCGAATCCCTCCTCGCCATAGGTGAAGTCGTAGAGGCTGCGGTCGATGTCCGCGACCTCGGTGCGGTTCTTGGTCATTGCGTCGCCCCTTTACGCCTGCTGCTCGGCAACGGCGGACTCGGCCTGGGCGCGCTGCTCGGCGGCCTCGCGCTCGAAGGTCTCAAAGCCGTTCTTGTCGATCCAGGGGATCAGCGAGGCGTCGTCCTCGCGTACGATGTGGCCCTTGACCATAACGTGGACGCGGTCGACATCCAGGTGCTCCAGGATACGCGTGTTGTGCGTGATGATGAGCATGGAGCCGTCGCAGCTCTTGCGGTAGGCGTCCATGCCGTGGCTGACGGTGGAAAGGGCGTCGACGTCCAGGCCGGAGTCGGTTTCGTCCAGGATGGCGAGCTTGGGCTGCAGCAGCAGAAGCTGGAGCATCTCGACCTTCTTTTTCTCGCCACCCGAGAAGCCCACGCCCAGCTCACGGTTGAGGTAGGCGGTGTCCATGTTGAGCTCGGCCGCGAGCTCCTTGACGCGACGGCGGAACTCCTTGCCCTTCATCTCCAGGCCGGGGCGGCCAGCGATGCTGGCACGCAAAAAGCTCGACAGCGGCACGCCCGGGATCTCGACCGGGGCCTGGAAGCTCAGAAACAGGCCGGCGCGCGAACGCTTGTCGGTGGTGAGCTCGGTGATGTCCTGGCCGTCAAAGACGATGCGGCCGTCGTTGACCGTGTAAACGGGGTCGCCCATGACCAGGTGGCCGAGGGTGGACTTGCCGGCGCCGTTGGGACCCATCAACACGTGGGTCTCGCCGGCGGCGACGTTGAGGTTGACGTTGTGGAGGATGGTCTTTTCGTCCACGGAGGCGGTCAGACCTTCGATGGAAAGCAGCGGATTTGCGTTCATGCTGTCCCTCTCTGTATATGGTGTACTCATAGGTGTACTAAACCCTAGGAATCTTCTCGGAATAAAGTTACTATGGGTTCGGCGTTAGTCAAGGGAAAACCCGACTAATCCACTCGACTTTTCAAATTCTGGGACAAAATAACCTGTTGTGTTTGTCCCACTTACTTTAAATTTGGGACAAACAAACCTGGTTATGTTGTCCCAGATGCGATGGGAGGGTAGGTATGCTCATTTCTTCCAAGGGCCGCTATGCCCTCCGGTTAATGATCTATATCGCGGCGCTGGGCGACGCCGAGGGCAAGATTGCCTTGCGCGAGGTTGCCGACCGCGAGCATATCTCGCAAAAGTATCTGGAGCAGCTGGTTCGTCCGCTTATGAAGGCGGGCCTGCTTAAGAGCGTGCGCGGCAAGGGCGGCGGCTACATGATGGCCAAGGATCCAGCCGAGGTGCGTGCCGGCGACATCCTGCGCGCCGTCGAGGGCAGCACGGCGCCCGTGGCGTGCGACGGCATCGACAACAGCTGCACCCGCAGCGATTTGTGCTCGACCGTCAAGTTCTGGCGCGGCCTGGACGACGTGATCGAAAAGTACGTCGACGGCGTGACGTTGGCCGACCTGGCCGCCGTCCCCGAGATCAACTTTGACATCAAGCTGTAGGTTGAGCGCAATTCCTTAAGATTTCGCGGAGGGTTGTTGCCGTTTACCGAGGGGTTGTTGTGCAACAACGGGTGAGCTGCAATACTTAATTCTATCTTTGCAAACCGCACTTTAACTACACCAATGCAGGGAGGATCTTATGCAGCCCAAGCATTCTGCTATTGTCGCGGGCCTGACGTTGGCGCTTTCGTTTGGCGCCGTTTCCGCGCCGGCACCCGCCGCTGCCGAGGAGCCCACGCCGGGCGTTGCCTCGGATGCCACCGATATCGATAAGGGTCTTTACACCCAACAGTCCTTCTCGGGCGTGCTGAGGTCGGTCCAGGGCGTTTCGTTTGTCAACGTGACTCCCGAGATGAAGTACTTCACCAAATATGAGAGCCATGGCAACTATAACCAGGGCTTTTCGTATGGTGACGGCTACAACGCGCTGGGTTATTACCAGTTCGACCGTCGTTGGTCGCTCATCCCGTTTATGAAGCAGGCCTACAACTACAACCCCGAAAAATACA
>DBEZXT010000031.1:0-6085 GCA_048291645.1 Collinsella aerofaciens
ACGCGCTGGATGTTGGGGCGGAACTTACGGTTGGTGACGCGGTGAGAGTGGCTGATGGAGCGACCGGCAACGGGGTGCTTACCGCAAACTTCGCAAACTTTGGACATAACTGACCCTCCTTGGGCGACAAACGAACATGTCGCGTTAACAAACAAGCCTGAACTATAGCACAGAAGCAGCTCCCTGTGCGTAATCTACACAGAGATATTTCTCTTTTGGCGATAGTGCTCACGCCACGGCCCTGGACGTAGATCCGATTTGCGTGCAGCAGAGGGGATTATGCCAGCTCGTGCGTGCGTTTTCAAGCTCGTCCCACAAATATAGGGGTTTATTGAGCTTTGGGCTCCGTTTACGGATTGCTCTGTATTTATGCTCGCAATTAAGCTCGAGGTTGGCTACACTATCCCATGACCATTAAAGGGGTACGAGATACCCACATGGAATTACATAGCTGCCCAAAGAGCAGCCCTTCCTGTGGGTGTCTGGTCCGCTTTAAGCGGTCGGGCATCTATTTTTTTGACTGTGTCAGCAGTCAAGACATGTGAGGAAGGAGATCGATGGGCACGACTTCCCCCAAGGCGGTCATCATGGACGAGACCGCCGTCAATCGAGCGATGACCCGCATCGCGCACGAGATTCTCGAGCGCAACGAGGGCTGTGAAGACCTCGCTCTGGTCGGCATCGTCACGCGCGGCGACCTTCTGGCAAAGAAGCTCGCCGAGGAGATCAAGGAGATCGAGGGCGTCGACGTTCCGCTCGGCAGCCTGGACATCAGCTTCTACCGCGATGACTATGCGACCAATTTCGCTCCCGCGATCCACGCCACCAACATTCCCTTTAGCGTCGACGGCAAGCGTGTCGTGCTGGTGGACGACATCCTGTATACGGGCCGTACCATTCGCGCCGCTCTCGACGCCGTCATGGACCTGGGCCGTCCGAACCGCATTGAGCTGGCTGTCCTCGTTGACCGCGGCCACCGCGAGCTCCCCATCTCGCCGGACTTTGTCGGCAAGAACGTTCCCTCGTCGCATGAGGAGAACGTGCACCTATATATGAAGGAAGTCGACGGCCACACCGCCGTCGAGATTAACGACGTCGCGCCGGGTTCCCACGTGGGCTCCGCGCCGCTGGGAGGTGAGTAGTACCGTGGCGTTCAACCATAAGCACCTGATCGACATTACCGAGTACTCCGAAGAGGACATCAAGCTCATCCTCGAGACCGCCAAGGCGTTCTCCGAGGTTAACGAGCGTGCGATCAAGAAGGTCCCCACGCTCAAGGGCAAGACCATCGTCAACATGTTCAACGAGCCCTCGACGCGCACCCGTAGCTCCTTCGAGCTCGCCGAGAAGCGTCTTTCGGCCGACAGCCTCAACTTTGGCGGCTCCTCGACCTCCACGGTCAAGGGCGAGAGCCTCGTCGACACCGTCGAGACCCTCAATGCCTACAAGATCGACTGCATCGTTGTGCGCGACAAGCACGCCGGCGCTCCCTACATCGTCACGCAGAACTCGCCCGCGAGCGTCATCTGCGCCGGTGACGGCAAGCACAACCACCCCACGCAGGCCCTGCTCGACCTGTACACCATCTGGGAGCACAAGGGTGACTTCCACGGTCTGAAGGTCGCCGTCGTCGGCGATATCGCGCACTCCCGCGTCTGCGGCTCGCTGATCCCCGCCCTTAAGATCATGGGCTGCGAGACCTACGCCGTCGCCCCCGGCACGCTGCTGCCGCCGGCGCCCGAGGTCCTGGGCTGCGACCACGTGACGAGCGACCTCGATTCCGTCCTGCCCGAGCTGGACGTTGTCTACATGCTGCGCGTGCAGCAGGAGCGCCTCGAGGGTGCCCCGTTCCCGACCATTCGCGAGTACCACAAGCTCTTCGGCCTGACCAAGGACCGTGAGAAGCTCATGAAGCCCGACGCGATCATCTGTCACCCGGGCCCCATCAACCGCGGTGTCGAGTTCGACTCCTATATGGCCGACCACCCGCAACGCTCCGTCATCCTGGAGCAGGTCTACGCCGGTATCTGCGTGCGTATGGCTATCCTGTATCTGCTGCTTGGAGGTGCCGATAATGGCCTTGCTTCTTAAGAATGCCCACGTCGTCGACCCGTCCG
The DNA here is from genome assembly GCA_048291645.1 of Collinsella aerofaciens. Classification (GTDB taxonomy): domain Bacteria; phylum Actinomycetota; class Coriobacteriia; order Coriobacteriales; family Coriobacteriaceae; genus Collinsella; species Collinsella aerofaciens_CG. The sequence goes on from DBEZXT010000031.1 coordinate 2,118, forward strand.
TCGAGCTTGACGGTGTCGTTGACGTCCTGATTGACGGCGACAAGATCGCCGAGGTCGGCGAGAATCTCGCCGTCGAGGGAGCCGAGGTCCGCGACCTTTCCGGCAAGTACCTCGTCCCCGGCCTGGTGGATATGCACGTTCACCTTCGCGAGCCCGGCTACGAGGTCAAAGAGGACATCGAGAGCGGTACCCGCGCAGCTGCCAAGGGCGGCTTTACCGGCGTGTGCTCCATGCCCAACACCGATCCCGTCACCGATAACGGCACCGTCGTGGAGTTCGTCAAGTCCCGTGCTGCCGAGGTCGGCCACTGTCGCGTCTATCCGTCGGGCGCCATGACCCGCGGTCTTAAGGGCGAGGCCATGTCCGAGATGGGCGATATGATCGCCCACGGCGCCGTCGCCTTCACCGATGACGGTCGCGGCGTGCAGGGCGCGGGCATGCTCCGTCGTTGCATGGACTACGGCAAGATGTTCGGCAAGGTCTTTATGAGCCACTGCCAGGACGAGGATCTGGTCGGTCACGGTCAGATCAACGAGGGCAAGGTCTCGACCCGTCTGGCCCTCGAGGGCTGGCCGGCGGCAGGCGAGGAGCTGCAGATCGCTCGCGATATCGAGATCGCCAAGCTGACCGGTGCCAAGCTGCACATCCAGCACATCTCCACCGCCCACGGCTTGGAGCTCGTGCGTGCCGGTAAGGCCGCCGGTGTCCAGGTGACCTGCGAGGCCACCCCGCACCACATGTTCCTGACCGAGAACGACCTGGACGAGACCTACAACACCTCGCTCAAGGTCAATCCGCCGCTGCGCACCGACGAGGACGCCGAGGCCATCCGTCAGGGCGTCATCGACGGCACCGTCGACGTTATCGTCACCGATCACGCTCCCCACACCCCGTGGGAGAAGGCCCGCGAGTTCGAGCTTGCGCCCTTTGGTATGATCGGCCTCGAGACCTCGCTGTCACTCGTACTCACCGAACTGGTCAACACGGGCAAGATGAGCACGGCTCGCATGGTCGAGCTCATGGCCATCAAGCCGCGTGAGATTCTGGGCCTCGACCAGGTTCAGGTCAAGGCGGGCTCCGTTGCCGACCTGACCGTGTTCGACCCCACCGCAACCTGGACGGTCGGCGAGGACGGTTACGAGTCGCGCGCCGAGAACTCCGGCTTCGCCGGTCGCACGCTTACCGGTCGTGCCACCGATGTGTTTGTCGGCGGTAAGCAGACGCTTGCTGACGGCTGCATCTGCTAGCATAGCCTTATCGCTTTTGTGCGCGGCGCCCTTGCGGTGCCGCGCTTTCTATTCGTTTGGACCATGCAACCGCATGGGGGATTGGAGCGTCTATGCCCACACCTTCCACTGCACGCATGCACGACTTCGAGGTCGTCTCGAACCGGGAGATCGCCGACGGCATCTTCTCGCTCGTCATCTCGGCCCCCAAGCTTGCAAGTGCGCTCAAGCCCGGTCAGTTTGTGAACATCGCCGTACCCGGCGATGCGTCCTCGCTGCTTCGCGTGCCCCTGAGCTACTACCGCGCCGACGCCGAGGCCGGCACCGTCGAGCTGTGGTACGCCGTCGTGGGCGACGATACCCGTCGTTTGTCCCAGATGGGCCCTGGCTCCACCTCTAACCTGCTGGGCCCCGGTGGCCGTGGCTGGATGGTACCCGAGGGCACCAGGAAGGCCCTGCTCGTCGCCGGTGGCATCGGCGTTCCTCCTGTGCTGTGTCTTGCCGGCATGCTTGCCGAGCAGGGTGTTGATGTGGACGTGTGCCTGGGCTTTGGCACCGCTTCCAAGGCCGTGGGTGTCGATGAGTTTCGCGCGCTGGGCGCCACGGTTAACGTGTGCACCGACGACGGCACGCTGGGTACGCACGGTTTCTGCACCGACCCGGCAGCCGAGCTGCTCGGCGAGGGCGGCTACGACTACGTCGCTAGCTGCGGCCCCGCCGTCATGATGAAGAAGGTCGCCGCTGCTGCCGCCGAGGCCGGTGCGTACTGCGAGGTGTCGCTCGAGCGCATGATGAGCTGCGGCTTTGGCGCCTGCAACACCTGCAATGTCGAGACGGTCGACGGTATGAAGGGCGCCTGCATGTGCGGCCCCGTGTTCGATGCTTCCAAGGTGGTGGTCTTCTAGTGGGTACCGTGAACATGGCCGTCGATTTCGGCGGCGTCAAGATGCAGAACCCCATCAACACCGCAGCCGGTACCTTTGGCTACGGTTGGCAGTTCCAGAACTTCTTTGATGTTTCCCAGCTGGGCGCCATCACCACCAAGGGTTGCGCTGCCGAGCCCTGGCCCGGCAACCCCGCGCCCCGCATGGCCGAGATTCCCGGCGGTATGATCAACTCCGTGGGCCTTCAGAACCCCGGCGTGGCCGCCTTTGCCCGCGAGTCCGGTCCGTGGCTCGAACAGCTGTCCAAGGACGGCTGCCAGGTCATCTGTCAGGTTGCCGGCCACTCCGTTGACGAGTTTGTCCGCGCACTCGAGATGTATGTCGAGCTGTGCCCCTGGGCTGCCGGCTACGAGATCAACGTGAGCTGCCCTAATATCGCCGTCGGCGGTGCCGCCATGGGCTCCACGCCCGAGGGCGCCTCTTCTGTTATGGCTGCCTGCCGCAAGGTGACCGATAAGCCGCTGTTCGTGAAGATGGCGCCGGTCAACGTCGCCGAGATCGCCAAGGCCCTCGAGGCCGCCGGCGCCGACGGCCTTTCGGTCATCAACTCCATCCAGGGCATGGCCATCGACGTCCATACCCGCAAGTCCCGCGTGGCAAAGCCCAAGGGCGGCCTTTCAGGCCCGCTGTGTCATCACATCGCCGTGCGCATGGTCTGGGAGGTTGCCCAGGCCGTCGATATCCCCATCAACGGTGTCGGCGGTGTCATGACCGGTGAGGATGCGGCTGAGTTTATCCTGGCCGGCGCCACCTGCGTGTCGGTCGGTATGGCCAACTTCGTCGATCCGTGCGCTTCGCTCAAGATCGCGCATGAGCTCGAGGCCTGGGCCGAGTCCCAGGGCGTGAAGGACATTAACGAACTGGTAGGTGCTTTCGAATGCTAGAGACCGATGCCCGCGACCGCGTAATCGTCGCCCTCGACTGCGACCGTGAGCGTGCACTCGAGCTTGCCCACGAGCTTTCGGGTCATGCCGCCTGGCTCAAGGTTGGCATGACGCTCTATTACGCCGAGGGTCCCCAGATCGTCAAGACGTTCAAGGACCTGGGCTTTAAGGTTTTCCTTGACCTTAAGTTTCATGACATTCCGCATCAGGTTCGCGGTGCCGCCCGCTCGGCTTCGCTTGCTGGTGCCGACCTGCTTTCGGTCCACGGCTTGGGTTCGGGCGCCATGCTCGCTGCCTGCCGCGAGGGTGCCGAGGAGGCGCGCGAGGACCGCGCCAAGCTCGTTGCCATCACCGTGCTCACGAGCATGAACCAGGATGCCTTGAGCGAGATCGGCGTCGAGTCGCCCGTGGCCGAGGAGGCCGCCCGCCTGGCAAAGCTCGCTCAGGCCAACGGCATCGACGGTATCGTGTGCTCGCCGATGGAGGCTCACGACATGCGTGAGCTGCTGGGTCCCGATGCCCTGATCGTGACTCCGGGTGTGCGTCCGGTGGGTGCCGCCTTAGGCGACCAGTCCCGCGTGGCGACGCCTTCCCAGGCTATCGAGCGCGGCGCAAGCCACATTGTGGTGGGCCGTCCCATCACCGGTGCCGACGATCCGGTTGCCGCCTTTGACGCCATCGTCGCCGAGCTGGTCGAAAACGTCGCGTAAAAGATTCCCCTAAGTCACCACTTTTGGGTCTCATTAGCACAAAATAGCCCCTGTGCCTGCGTAAACTTTCCCATCCTTTGTGTGGAATCGCAGGTCAGGGGCTTAACTTTGGGCGCAGTATATTGCACTTTTTGCGGGTATCGTCTAACCTATGGAGCCGCGATTGGGCATTTTGTACGTTCTACGTGCTAAAATGCCAATTAT
>DBEZXT010000032.1:0-2993 GCA_048291645.1 Collinsella aerofaciens
GAGCTTTGGCATAGCTTTTGACGGTAAGGCTCGGACGATTGTTATCTTGGCTGATATGCATGGCAATGAGCTGTTCGGTGCGATCGGTAACAAGTTCGCGCGCGGCTTCGGCGGCTTGGCCATTGGAGAGGTGTCCCCTTGCAGACAGGATGCGCTCCTGAAGAAAGCGGGGATATTCTCCCTCGCGCAGCATGGTCACATCATGGTTGCTCTCGAGCGCGAGGACTCGACAATCTTTGAGGGTGTTCATGGCCTGGCTCGATAGCTCTCCGGTGTCGGTGGCAAAGCCGATGGAATCATCGAGGGCGTCGAATCGATAGCCGACTGGATTTATGACATCGTGTGATGTTGAGTAGGTTTGCACCTGGATGCCGGCAATGGATAGGGTGTCACCGGGATCGAATTCCTCGACAGGCAGATGCGAAAGATTTTCTTTGCTCGAAAGTGTGCCCCTGCTGGCAAAGAGGGGGCCGTGCCAGTGCTTGCACCAGACATCGAGGCCCTTGATGTGATCGGTATGCTCATGAGTAATGAGAAGAGCCGAGACGTTGTCTGCCGAGAGTCCCAGTTCTGCCATGCGCTTTAATGTCTCGCGACGAGAAAGACCGTCGTCAATCATGATGACCCCCCGGGGGCCTTCGATGAGCGCACAGTTGCCTTTTGAGCCGCTGCCAAGGATATGAAGGTGCAGACGAGACATAAGATTCCAAAGGATACAATGGGTGCGAACGAATAGAGGAGGAAGCAAATGCCAACGGTATCTCAGCATTACGGACATCATGCTGCATCGCGGGCTGATGATAAAGCCCTGGCAACGCGGCAGACGGCTGCCCCCGTGGTGCTCATGGTATCAGGTGGTGCGGACTCGACGGCTTTGCTCCTTATGGCGTGCACATCAAAGTTGGATATTCTGGATGGACGCGGTGTAGCCCCCATCGCGCGCGAGCGACTGCACGTGCTGCATGTGAACCATCATCTGCGCGGCGAGGCATCCGATGGCGACGAGGCCTTTGTGCGCGGCCTATGCGCACAATATGGTTTGCCGCTGTGTGTTGAGCATGCCTATTTTGATAATGAATCGGGCAATATCGAGGCGGCTGCCCGCGAGGTGCGCTATGCCGCGGCGCGGAGGTATGTCCGCGAGCTCTGCGCCCAGACGGGGGCACCGCGAACGGCGGCTCGTATCTGCACCGCGCACACGTCTTCGGATCGCGCGGAAACGTTTTTGATGAACGCGATTAAGGGTTCGGGGCCCGCTGGCCTATCGAGCATTCCTCGCCGGAGGAATATCGTGGTGCGTCCCTTGCTCGACCTGACTCATGATGAGCTCGTGGGCTATCTGCAGGTGCATGGTCAGCCGTGGCGAGAGGACGAGAGCAACGAGGACGTGTCGTACTTGCGCAACTACGTGCGCCATCGAGTGATGCCGGTGGTGGCACGGCGCAACGCGAGCGTCTGTAAGACGATTGGCGCCGCCTGCGAGATCTTAGGCGATGAGGACGCCTTTCTTTCCCAGCTTTCCGCGCAGGCGTTTCGAAGCTGCCTGCGTAAGGAGGCGGCGGGTGCACTGGTCCTTGACGCTCGCCGACTGGCCGCGGCCGAGGTGGTGATTGCTCGGCGCATGGTGCGACTGGCAATTAAGCGTATCGACCCCGACGCTCGCCCGGAGATGCGGCATGTGGAGCGCGTGCTCGCCTGTGTCGCCGAAGGCTCGGGTTCGGTCACGCTGCCGGCGGGAATCGATGTGCGCGTGGAGTTTGGCATGCTGTCATTCAAGGCCCCGGCGGCGCGCGAGGGGTTAGTTGCCGATTGGGTCACCATTCCCGGTCGATTGCCGCTGGGGGCGGGCCGCATCCTGGTGGCAGAGACGATGGCCGTCGAGCCGGGGTGCGATATTGTGCGCCGTGCCCGTGAACTCGCGGGTGCCGGAGGGGTGGCCGCTATGGTGGATGCCGCGACGCTGGGCTTTGCCGATCGCGATAGCGAACGGATGCTCGCCGGCTCGCGCGGGGAGATTCCCGCCGAGGCGCGTTTGGCGCGTCTGTGGGTAGACGGTCCCGTGCCGGGGGATGTGATGTGTCCGTTGGGCATGAGTGGGCGAAGTAAGAAGGTGTCCGACCTGCTCAACGAGGCTCGTATTCCCGTCTCTGAGCGCGCAGGCGTTCCTGTGGTGAGAACGGCTCCGGGAGGTGCCGTGGTATGGGTCGCAGGCGTTCGCACGGACGAGCGTTTTAAATGCACGGCCGCAACGCGCGTGGCGTATCTGCTTCGCGTGGTTGACGCGGATTAGCCCCTCGCACCAGCTGTTCTGTGCGGCGTTGACGGTATTCCCGCGCTGATGGTGCGCGGGCTGGAAAATATACCCCGTGCGCTGCTAGAATGTGTAGTTCGCGTCCATACGGCGGTGTGTGGGCGATTAAGCACAAGAAAGGGTTGTCATGGCTTCTCAACATCCGGATATCGAGAAGGTTCTGTTCACGCAGGAGGATATCGACGGCATCGTTTCTCGCCTGGGCGAGGAGATCACTCGCGACTACGCGGGTAAGGATCTGGTGCTGATCGCGGTTCTGCGCGGTGCCGTTGTCTTTATGGGCGACCTGATGCGTAAGATCGAGCTGCCGACCAACATCGATTTCATGGCTGTTTCGAGCTACGGCGACGGTGTGAAGTCCTCGGGTATCGTGCGTATCATTAAGGACCTGGATATCGACATCCGCGGTCGCGACGTGCTGATCGTCGAGGACATTCTGGACTCGGGCCTGACCCTCAAGGACCTGATGAAGAACCTCGAGAGCCGCAAGCCCGCTTCGCTGGAGGTCGCTGCCTTCCTGTGGAAGGACGTTGAGGACCGCACCTCGGCCATCACGCCCAAGTATGTTGGAACCCATTGCCCCGATGCCTTTGTGGTGGGCTACGGCCTCGACTATGCCGAGCGCTATCGTAACCTTCCGTATCTGGGCATTTTGAAACCGGAGGTTTATTCGTAAGATGCC
>DBEZXT010000033.1:0-37509 GCA_048291645.1 Collinsella aerofaciens
TTCGCGATCATCAGCCACCCGGACGCCGGTAAGACCACGCTTACCGAGAAGCTGCTGCTCTATACCGGCAGCATCCAGACTGCCGGCTCGGTCAAGGGCAAGAGCTCGGCCAAGCATGCCGTCTCGGACTGGATGGACATCGAGAAGGAGCGCGGCATCTCCGTCACCTCCTCGGTGCTGCAGTTCACCTATAACGGCGCCTGCGTCAATATCCTCGATACCCCCGGCCACCAGGACTTCTCGGAGGATACCTACCGTACCCTTATGGCCGCCGATGCTGCGGTCATGGTCATCGACGGCGCCAAGGGCGTCGAGGCCCAGACCAAGAAGCTCTTTAAGGTCTGCACGCTGCGCCACATTCCCATCTTCACCTTTGTGAATAAGCTCGACCACGAGGCCCGCGACCCGTTTGAGCTCATGGAAGAGATCGAGAACGTCCTGGGCATCAATACGTATCCCATGAACTGGCCGATCGGCAGCGGCCGCAATTTCCGCGGCGTGTTCGATCGTCAGACTCGTCGCGTCATTGCCTTTGAGGGCGACGGCCACGCCAACGCCACCAAGAAGGTCGCCGAGGTCGAGGCCGAGCTGGGCGATCCTTCCATGGACGAGCTCATTGGCGAGGAAAACCACAAGAACCTGATGGACGACATCGAGCTGCTCGATGGCGCCGGCGACGAGCTCGACTTGGATGCTGTGGCCTGCGGCAAGCTGAGCCCGGCGTTCTTTGGCTCGGCGCTCACCAACTTTGGCGTGGAGCCCTTCCTCAAGGAGTTCCTGCGTCTGGCTCCGACGCCGCGCGCCTATACCGATACGCTCACCGGCGAGCCGGTCGATCCCTGCCGCGACGACTTTAGCGGCTTTGTGTTTAAGATCCAGGCCAACATGGACAAGAACCACCGCGACCGCATCGCCTTTGTGCGCATTTGCTCGGGCAAGTTCGAGCGCGGCATGGATGCCTTCCACATGCAGGGTAACCGCAAGCTTAAGCTTGCCACGGGCACGTCGATGATGGCCGATGACCGCGCCATCGTGGACGAGGCGTACGCGGGCGATATCGTGGGCCTGTTCGATCCGGGTATCTTTAGCATCGGCGACACCGTGTGCTCTGGCAAGCGCCACGTGCAGTATCCGCAGATTCCGACGTTTGCCCCCGAGATGTTCGCTCGCATTACGCAGGTCGACACGCTCAAGCGCAAGCAGTTCGTCAAGGGCATGGAGGAGCTTGCCCAGGAGGGTGCCATCCAGATCTTCCGCGAGCTGGGTGCCGGCATGGAGAGCGTCATCGTGGGCGTGGTTGGCGTGCTGCAGTTTGAGGTGCTCGAGCGCCGTCTCAAGACCGAGTATCGTGTTGAGGTTCGTCGCCAGCCGCTGCCCTATACGGACATCCGCTGGATCCAGAACGACCCCGATACCATCGATATCCCGGGCCTTTCGCTCACGCGCGACACGCTGCGCGTCGAGGACATGCGCGGCGGCAAGCTGCTGCTGTTCACGAGTTCGTGGAACGTGGATTGGGCGACCGACCACAACCCCGACCTTATCCTGTCGGAGTTTGGCAACGTGGCCTTTTAACGCATCGGCGCGGTGGCCCTACGGGGCTGCCGCGCCGTTTGCTTGCCTTATGCCGTGTGTGCGGCTATTATACCCACCGTCGTCTCAAGACCGGGGCGTCCGAGCAGTTCGGGTCCGATATCCTGCTCGTTAAACCTAAAACCAAAGGAGTACATAATGATCAAGAAGGTCATGGAGGACTACAAGGTCCTGTTGCGGAGCATTCCCGCGGCAACGGTTTCGCTGTTTTTCGTGAGCGTCATCATGATGAACCTGCTGGCCAACAAAGAGCTTATCAGCCTGCCGTATCTGGCACTCGATTGCGGCTTTGTGGTGAGCTGGGTTTCGTTTTTGTGCCAGGACATGATCTGCAAGCGCTTTGGTGCCAAGGCATCCATCAAAATCTCTATCCTCGCGCTGCTGGTCAACCTTGCCGTGAGCCTGTGCTTTTGGGCATGCTCGCTCACGCCCGGCATGTGGGGCGCTTACTACGACACGGGCATGATCGAGGTCAACACCGCTCTTAACGCCACCATCGGCGGCACCTGGTACGTGGTGTTGGGCTCTTCGCTGGCAATGCTCGTTTCTGCCGTGGTTAACTCCACGCTCAACCAGTCGCTCGGCCGTATGCTCAAAAAGAATAACTTTGCGAGCTTCGCCTTCCGCTCCTATGTGTCCACGGGTGTTGGCCAGTTTATCGACAACCTGGTCTTTGCCATCGTGGTGAGCCACACGTTCTTTGGTTGGACCTGGGTGCAGGTCCTTATGTGCTCGCTGACCGGCGCTGTTGCCGAGCTGCTGTGCGAGGTCTTCCTGAGCCCCGTGGGCTACAAGGTCGTGCGCGGCTGGGAGCGCGAGAACGTGGGCTCCGAGTACCTCGAGCGCCACGCAACCGCCTAAGGAGCAAGTATGCGGGTTTTGATCACGGGCGCTTCGGGCGGTATCGGAGCCGCGTGCGTGCAGAGTTTTTTGGACGAGGGCCACGAGGTCGTGGGCTTTGATCTTTTGCCGGCGGCGGTCGAACACGAGCGCTACCGCCATCTGATCGTTGATGTCCGCGAGCCGGACTCGTTTCCGGTCGACCTTGAGCCTCAGGTAATCGTGAACGTTGCCGGTACGCAGGATTCGGCCGACGACATCGCCGCCAACCTGTGCGGCACCATCAACGTGACCGAGCGCTACGCCTTTGTGGGGGAGGGACTCGCCGCCAAGCCGGCGCCGGCTATCAAATCCGTGGTCAATGTGGGGTCGGCGAGTGGGCATACGGGATCGGAGTTTCCCGCCTATGCCGCCAGCAAGGGCGGCGTTATCGCCTACACCAAGAACCTTGCAAACCGCCTGGCACCGCAGGCCATCGCCAACAGTGTGGACCCGGGTGGCGTTATCACGCCGCTCAACCGTTGCGTGATGGAAGACGAACACCTGTGGAACCAGATTATGGAGCTCACGCCGCTTAAGCGCTGGGCCACCGCCCAAGAGATCGCCGAGTGGATCTACTTTGTGGGCGTGACCAACCGGTTTATGACCGGACAGAGTCTGCTAATCGATGGCGGCGAGGCCGGCCGCACGCAATTTATTTGGCCCGAATAGGAAACGCGCCCGATGGAAAGCCGTCGGGCGCATTTTTGATGTATCGATTTTTAGTCGAGGCAAGTCCAGTTGACGGGGGTCGAGCCGTGCTGTTCGAGTAGCCGATTGGCAGCGGAGAAGGGGCGCGATCCCATAAAGGCGGGGAGTTCTGCCGTGGCACGGTTGGCCGAAAGCGGCGAGGGGTGCGTGGATGCCAGGCAGAACTTGCCGGTTGCTTTGCCCGCCCCGGTTGCGGCGAGCTTGCCTTCAACCATCTGCTGGGCAAAGCGACCCCATGCCAAAAAGACGACCGACTGGGGCAGCTGGCAGCAGCGTTCGATAACGTAGTCGGTGAGCGTGCTCCAGCCTAGTTTGGCGTGCGAGTTCGCGGCGTGTTCGCGCACGGTGAGCGTAGTGTTGAGAAGCAGGACTCCCTGTTGTGCCCATGGCGTTAGATCTCCTGTGGCGGGAATGGGGCAACCCAGATCGGCATGGAGTTCCTTGTAGATGTTGCGCAGGCTCGGCGGCAACTTGGTTTGCGTCGCGGGGACCGAGAACGACAGCCCCATGGCCTGGTTGGGTCCGTGATAGGGGTCTTGACCCAAGATGACAACTTTGACCTGGTCGGCCGGCGTGTAGGCGAGGGCATTGAGGATGTCGTCTTGTGCCGGGTAGATAGTCTGCTCGGCACGCAAAAGGGCGATGCGCTCGAGCAGCTGGTTCGTCGTGTCACGTACCGGCTGCGGCGCATCGCCCAACCAAGTTGCTATGTTGCGGTCGCGAGTTGCGGTGTCCATGGGGCTCCTTTATGGCAGATGCTCTGTTGGCATCTATTGTAAAGGCGTCCGGAGACCTTTATGCCGCGGCTATAAAAGGTGAGGCGCTTTACGAGGCTCGCTCGGGCGCTCCTGCCATGCGAGCCTGTCCATGTGCACGGAGGCGCGGAAGCTCGACGGTTGCTACCATGACGCCGGTGAGGATGAGGGCGGCGCCAAAGAAGGCGATGGGGCTCAGGACCTCGCCGACCAGGAAGAACGAGAATACGGCGGAGCAGACCGGCTCGAGCGAGAAGGCGAAGCCGGTGGTCTCGGCGGGCACGTGGGGCTGCACGAGTGTCTGAGTGATAAAGCCGTAGGCGGAGCAGATGAGTGCGAGCGCGACGACAACGACGATCTCGCTGGGCGTGCCGGGAAGCGTGAAGCCGCCAAAGGTGAATGCAGCGATGCCCGAGAACAAGCCGCCGAAGCCCAGCTGCCAAACGCCCAGAGCAAGCGGATCGACTTCTTCGACAAAGCGCTTGGCCACGATAATGTGGCTGGCATAGATAAAGGCGGAGAGCAGCATGATGAGCGCGCCCGGGTTCAGGCTGGTGAAGTCGGCGCCCGAGAGCAGCAGCATGCCGCAGGTGACGATAGCCGTGCCGACGAGCACCTTGCGCTCGGGGGCGCGACGCAGCAGGGCGGCGTTGGCAAACGGCACGATCACGACCGTCAGGCTCTGCAAAAAGCCGGCAGTGGAGGCAGAGGTGAGGCTGGAGCCCAGGCACATGCAGGTGAGCTCGGTTGCCATGATGGCGCCGATGATGGCGGCGCGAACCATAAGGTCGCGGTTGATACGGAAAACACGCTTGTGGAAGAGCAGCAGACAGGCCACAAAGGCGATGATGCAGCGTAGCGCGACGATACTCGTGGCGTTCATGCTGTCCATGCCGATTTTCATGAGGGGGTACGAAAAGCCCCATGCGACGGGAACGGAAAATGAGAGCGCGATTGCTTTTTTGCGATCCATGGGACTCCTTTTGTTACAGAACGGTTTCGCACAAAGGATTCTGCTCCCAGATGTGGATGTAGTAAAGCGAATGTATCTTCAGTATGATTAAGAAATGCTAAAGTAGGCACGAAAAGCGCTGGCAAAACGTTTTACGGCTGCATTGATGCGGAGGCACGATGGCATCGCGGTATCAGATTGTTTGTATGGTGGTCGATTGCGGCAGTCTGAAACGTGCGGCGGACGAGCTGGGCTATACGCAAAGTGCGGTGAGCCAGGCCGTCAAGGCGCTCGAGCGCGAGCTGGGCACCACGCTTATCGAGCGCGGCAAGCAGGGTGTCTCACTTACGCGCGACGGTAAACAATATCTGCCGTACCTGCGCCAGATTGTGACCGCCGAGGCCGAGCTCGAGGGCAAGCGCCAGGAGCTGCTGGGGCTCTCCTCGACCGATATTCGTATCGCGACGTTTACCAACGTGAGTCGAACCGTGTTGCCACGTGTGATCCGCGATTTTGGGGCCCTGCACCCGGGCGTGCACTTTACCCTCAAGCAGGGTGATTACACGCGCAACGCCCAGTGGGTGCACGATGGCGTGGTTGATTTTTGCTTTACGGCGCGCGGATTTACCGCTGGGCTCGAGAAGCGCGTGGTCTATCACGATGAGTTGGTGGCATTGTTGCCGGCCGCGCATCCGCTGGCGGCAAAGGAAAAGGTGACGCTCGCCGACCTGGCGTCCGAGCCGTTTGTACTGTTGGATGAGGGCGAACAGAGCCTGGTGCTCGATGCATTCGCGGCGCATGGGCTGTCGCCGCACGTGACGAGCGAGGTGACCGACGACTACACCATCATGGCGATGGTGGAGGAGGGCCTAGGTGTGAGTATGCTGTATCGCCGTACCGTCGAAGGCATGCGGGCCGATATTCGCGTACGTCCCATCGTGCATGCCCCCTCGCGCGATGTGGTGGCCGCCTGGCGCAGCTGGGACACCATGCCCATCGCCACGAGGCGCTTTATCGACTATATGAGCTCGCATATTGTCAATTAATGACTGGCGTGGCGTTGAGTGCGGCGTTTAGCGGGCTGTCGCTTTGGCTTTGGTGGCGCGATAGGTGCGTGCCGGGTGGCAGAGTAATACCGCTACGACCATAAAGAACGCCGTGGTGCCCAGGCTGATGGGGTAAACCATCATGATGTTCGCAAAGGTGCGGAAGTGCGGGAACACGCAGAACACCCAGTAGAAGCGAATGCCGCAGACGCAAATCATGGTGATGAGGGCGGGCATGAGCGAGATACCAAAGCCGCGCAGGTAGCCGGACATGTTTTCGTAGAACATGCTAAAGGCGTACGCCGGGAAGATCGAACACACGCGGATATAGCCGATCGAGACGATGTTGGGATCGCTGTTGAACAGCGACAGGATCTCGCGCCCCAGGCTGACAATAACGATGATCGTGGTGAGTGCAACGATACCGCCTTCGACCAGGCAGACCTTGAGCGTCTTGGTGCAGCGGTCGATCTGGCGAGCACCGTGATTTTGTCCCACAAAGGTGGTGCACGCCTGGCTAAAGCTGTTGAGCAGGTTGTAGCACACGTACTCCAGGCTCATGGCGGCGCTCGATGCTGCCATGACCTCGGTTCCCAGGCTGTTGATGGCAGACTGGATGATGATGTTGGCGACGGCAAAGACGGCGCTCTGGATGCCGGCGGGCAGGCCGATCTTGACGATGCGCTTGAGGGCGACGGGGTCGATAGCCAAGTCGCGCGGGGTGACACGGACGACGGAGTCGGTCTTGAGCAGGCGGACAAAGAGCGTAGCGGCGCTGACGGTGTAGGCGATGGCGGTGGCGATGGCGACGCCCGCGACGCCCCAGTGGAGTATGGGGACAAAGATGAGGTCCAGGCCAATGTTGAGGACGGTGGACACGGCAAGCGCCTGCAGCGGCATGCGGGTGATGCCGACGGAGCGGAAGATTGCGGCTTCAAAGTTGTAAAGCAAGATCGAGGGCATGCTGAGCAAAAAGACGCGTAGGTAGAGCGAAGCGAGCGGCATGGTTTCGGCGGGAACGTTGAGCGCGGCGAGCATGGGTTCGGCAAAGATTTCGCCCAGCGCGATGACGACAAAGCCCACGAGCGCCATTAAAATCGAGGTATGGACGGCGCGTTTGACCATGTTCTGATCGTTGCGGCCGATAGCGTTGGCGATGACCACGTTGGAGCCAAGCGACATGCCAATAAACAGGTTGAGCATAAGACTGGTAAGCGGAACATTGGAGCCGACCGCCGCCATGGCGAGGGTTCCCTGGTCGCCCGAGAAGTTACCGATGATGACCGTGGCGATGAGGTTCGACAGCTGCTCCAAGATGCTCGTGGCGGCCACGGGGAAGGCGAACAGGGGAATATTTCGCCACAGCGAGCCGGTGATCATGTCAATGTGCTTAGATGCGGTATCAGCCATACGCTCTCAATCTCTAATATGCTCTTTCGTGCTTATTTGCGCAGATGATGATACTCCTAATGCATTCAGTCGGCACTTGGGGACGTTCCTTTTCTGCCGGCAGTTGGGGACACTCCTTGTCTCTTCTATGACTAGGTTGGGAAGGCGTGCGACAATGGTGGGCGTTGTGTTGTTCGCGCTAAGGAGTTGCCATGTTGTTGTGTCCCGTTTGCCATGAGCCGTTGGCGGACAATGAGCGCGGTGCTGCATGCGCGGGCGGACACCGGTTTGACCGTGCGCGCGAGGGTTATCTGTACCTACTGCGCTCGTCCAAGAGCGGCGACTCCATGGGCGATCCCAAGTCGCAGGCGCGCAGTCGTCGCGACTTTCTAAACCGTGGCTACTATGCGCCGTTGCGCGATGCAATGGTCGAGCTCGTGCGCGAACGAGCTCAGCGGTGCGCGGCTACGTCGGACAAGCCGCTGGCCTTGCTCGATATTTGCTGCGGCGAGGGCTACTACACCAGCGCCATGGGCGCGGTGCCGGGCGTGGACGCTTACGGGTTCGACTTGGGCAAAGAGATGGTGCGCCTGGCCGCCAAGCGCGGCGATGCGACCTATTTTGTGGCCAATATGAAGGATATCCCCGTGGCCGATGGCGCCTTCGATATGGTGGCCGAGCTCTTTGCTCCCTTTAACGAGCGCGAATTTGCCCGCGTGCTGGCACAGGAGGGCTCGCTCTACACTGTGGTGCCAGGTGCCCGTCATCTCTTTGGGCTCAAGGAGGTGCTCTACGACACGCCATATCTTAATGACGAGAAGCTGCCGCAGACCACCGAGCTCGAGTTGGTCGGAACGCAGCGGGTGTCTGCGAATATTACGCTTCAGACCCAGGCGGACATCGAGGCGGTGTTCCAGATGACGCCGTACTACTACCGCACGCGCCCCGCCGACAAAGAGCGCCTGGCAAACCTCGATACCCTTCAGACTGACATCGACTTCATCATCGCCGAGTACCGCCACAGCTAACAACCTGCCAAAAAGGGACAGGTTTATTTTGGTAGGTTTTATCTGGGCAAACGTAAAGGGCCGACCGCGGAGATGCGCGATCGGCCCTTTTTAGCTGCTTGATAGCAGGGGCTATGGGAGACAGGTGCCTACAGGCGGTCCTTGTTCTCGGCCTTAACGGCGTGTGCCTGCTGAACAAAGAACAGGTCGTACACCACGATGACAAAGGCGCCGAAGTTGATGGCGTCGCCGCCAAACGCGGGAAGCGTGAGCACCGCTTGGGCAAGCGTGGCGACCGCGGCAACAATACCGAGCTTAAACGCGCCGTCCACCTGCGAAGGCTTGTTGGCGCCCTTGATACCGGCGACGCCTGCGGCAAGGTCGACGAGACCCTTGGCGATAAGCACGACCGCCGCGAGCGTGGCGTACGAACCGTACGTGGAATCGAGACCGCCCGTGGCGATACCGACGCCGGCGGTGACGAGGCTGGCGATGCCCAAAACAAAGTAGATGAGAGCAAGGATTTTGAGAGTCTTGCGAGTGAAGCTCATGGCTGGTCCTTTCGAAGTGGACATGACGTATTTGATGCGCACGCATGACGCATGTCGCGAAGCATATTGTAATTCAACAAGGTGCTGTGTACGTTCATCCAATAGTTGAACGCTCCGCTCGTGACGGGGATGGCACTTGCGCTGTGCTAGGTTTTTGTTTAACTGGATTAAACTGTGCATTTTTTAGGGGCGAATGGTGAATATCAAGCAGGTCGGCTATTTTGTCGCCGTATTCGAGACGAAGAGTTTTACTGCTGCGGCGCACCAGCGCAACGTGACCGTTCAGGCCATTTCCAAGTCAATTAGCGAGCTCGAGCAGTTTTTTAACGTTCAGTTTTTTGAGCGTGGAAGTAGCGGCGTCAGGCCGACTCAGGCCGGTCGCAGTTTTTATGCCAAGGCTCGCCCCGCCGTCGAAGCATATCGCGAGGTCGAAAACTTTGACCCGTCCGGATGCGACCTGACCGTCTCATCGGCCTCTGGTCCTCAAGCGATGCCGGAACTCTCGATTGGCCTGTGCGCTCCCGCATTCGATAACGAGGATAAGCTATATAAGGGGCTATCTGCGCTTATCATGCGTGGTGTGCGCGTGCGGGTGAAGTTTTGCACTGTGCATCCCGGAGTTGCCCAGCAGGAACTTGAGCAGGGCGGCCTCGATGCCTTGCTTACGGTGGGTACATATGACAATACCAATGATGACTGCGAACAGCTGGGAACCCTGCCCACGGGTATTCTCGTTGCCGCCGACCATCCGCTCGGCAAGAGGCCCTTTGTGACCGTGGCTGATCTGAGCTCCTATCCGGTAGGACAATCGACTGCGTTCGATAGCTTTAACAACTCGATTTTTTGGCAGTACAAAAGCCTCGGTGTCCTAGATGAGACGCGCGTTATCGATAGCCCCGCTCAAGTTGGGGCGTTTTTGACGGCCGAGCGCGGCTATTTCTTAAATGCCATTCTTCCCGTTCCCGGTCAGGTCGCTAGTGGGTTTGAGATTGTTCCCATTGTGGGCGAAGGGGCCCTGACGGTTCCGGTGTGTTTAGTTTCCCTTAAAGATGAAAAGTCCCAAGCTTATCACGTCGTAGAGAACTACTTGATTCGCATGGTGGGCTGTACCAACGGGTCTGCTACTCGCTAGCACATCCGTTGACGCGCTTGCCGCTGTCGGCTCGGTTGTCTGGCGTTATGCTGTCGATTATGCCGTGCCGTGGCAATCGAATGAATGCAAAGACTATCCACAGCAAGCCGCCCTCCGTTTCTTGTTTGCTCGAGAAACGGAGGGCGGCTTTCATATACGGCGCTCTGTGCAGGCGGGTCAGATACCCTAGCCCAGGCGCTCCTGGCTTTCCTTTTTAACGCGGTTGGCGAAAACGAAGTACACGGCACTTACGACCACGGCGGTGACATCGGTGGCGCTGGTGCCGACTCCGCCCAAGAAGGGCTCGGAAAGCAGCAGGCTCACAACGGCGCAAACCAGGCAAATGATAGCCCAGACCCAAACGACACCAATCTTGCTGGGGTTATTTGAGGCGCGGATGCCCAGCACGGCAGCGATGATTTCGACGATGCCCATCACGATGACGACAACGCTGTAAACCGAGAGATCACCGCTGGCGTCGCCCGAAGCCGCGGTGAGTGCCAACGCGCCCGCGGCGATGCTAAAAATACCTCCCAATAGATAAATGATGGACATGACCTTTAGGACTTTACGGTTGTTGCTCATGTTCAGTTCCTTTCCCTGGAGCCTTAATGGCACCGTGCGGGTGTTGCCCGGTGCCATGAATTACTGATTGGTAGGTTCGTTACCCAGGTCTTGCGAGGCGAGTTTCTGTTCTTCGCTAAACTCGTCCGCTTCGGCGAGTTCTTCGGCGGTAGCTTCCCTTGGAGCGGCCTCGTCGGCATCGCAATGATCGAAAACGAGTTGATAGGGGGCGATGTCGCGGCGGGAAAGCATGAGCTTTACCTCACGGCGCAAAGAACGCATGACGCTGCCGCGATCGGTCTCCTTGCAGGTGGCGACAACGCGAATGGTCATAGTGGTGCTGCTAAGGTCGACCACGCCCTTGTAGAAGGGGCCATCGATAATGGCGGGAACGCGGTCATGCACGCTTTTGAGCTCGTCTTTAAGCACCTTTTCGACATAGGGTAGAGATTCTCCCACCGGGATGGTGATATCTATGCTGGCGTAAGAATTAAGTTTTGTCATGTTGGTGACATTCGAAATCGAGCTGTTGCGTAGGAGCAGGACATTGCCGTTGCCGTCATTGATCTTTGTGGTTCGCACACCAATCTCCATAACGGTGCCGGTATTGCCGCCAACCGAGATGACGTCTCCAACGCGGAACTCGCCTTCAAAGATAATAAAGAGCCCGCATAAGATATCCGTGATGAGGTCTTTGGCTCCAAAGGAGACGGCGAGCGTGATGATACCTGCCGAGGCTAAAAGCGTTGCGGTATCGACACCCAAAACGCCGAGGCACCAATAGAGCATAGCGATGAGAGTTCCGTATTTTGTCAGGCTCGAGAGAAGTCGGCATATCGTCTCGCCGCGCGCTCCAAGCACATTGGACAACATGCGAAGAAGCGCCTGCGCGATTGCGCACACTGTGAGAGCCACACAGGCGTACATGATCGAAGCGGTGAGCGCGAATATGTTGAGACCGTGCTGCCAGTCGTTGCCCAGGATATAGGTAAATACCGAACGCGGACCAAACAGAGCGTCTTTAAACAAGACGGCCAAAAAGACGATAAACACCGCGATGCCGGTAAACCATTTAAGGACTGTGCCGAGTTTTTGCTCGGGGGTTTTGTCCTCCCATTTAAAGGAGATGTTGAGCCATCGGCTAATGGCGCTTTCGCTGTGTTTGACACGGCCGTCGGACGTCGTGACGGTGATGTTGTGCCGTCTTGTCGCGAAATCGCCTTCGTGCTTCGAACGCTTTTCTTCGACTTTTATGGTGTCGAGCGTCAGCAACGGGTAGATAAGGGCAAAGCAAATGGCGGCGATGATTCCGGTTGCGATTGTGAGCGGAACGCGCTGGTGCATAAAGGAGTCTTCGGGTGCCGCGACGTAAACGTAATAGTCGCCAGTCTCCAAGCAGGAGGCGTAGAGTTTTTGGTTGTCGATGTAGACGAAGTCGCTAAAGCCATCTGCAAGCTGCTCGTCAGTCAGTCCTATTTCGGATGCTTTTTTCCCAAGAAGAAGGTCGTTGGGATGATATGCGACGGTACCGTCTTTTTTCTCGATTGCAAAGGCGAAGCCTCCGGCGCCCGCCTTGATGCCATCGAGCACTGCGTCGATCTTGGTGCTCTTGAGCATTTCTTCTAAGCGCATGGGGCGCACGGCAATCTGCACGATTCCGTCTGCAATGCCATCCTGATCGTAGAGTGCGACTCCAATGTACTGATATGTCTCGCCGGTGGTTCTGTTGATAGAGAGAGGCTGTATATATTCATCCTTGCCGCCCAAAAGCGAGCGGAACTCGTAGGAGGAGTCACCGTACTTGGTCGAAAGGCTGTAGGATCGCTGCGATGTGCTCGAGCTTGTCATATTGCCGTCGCCGTCGTAGAGATAAATTGACTCGATGTTGAGCGTGTTTGCCATGCTGTGCAGGTCGGCTCGCGTGGCGAGCTCTGGATTGTGCTCAACGATGTAGGCGATAATGTGGCAGGCAGTGGCATAGTGCTCGCTATATTGCCTCGTAAGCTCATCCTCGCGCAGCGCATTATTTTTGAGCGTTTGATCAATCTGCTCTAAGCGCTCCCGATTGACCGTCGCCTGGCTCGAAAGGGCAAAGAGCGTTTGCATATAGAAGGTTACTGCCAAAAGTAAGACGAGTCCTGCAATGGACAAGGCTGTTGCGCGCCTGCCCACGGAGGGGCTAAACCGAAGGCCGCGACCGATCTTGACGTATTCGTGATGGTCGTGGTCGTCATGTTCGTCATCCGCTAGGACAAACAGGTCATAGAGTGCCACGGCGGCGACGACTGCGATGAAGGCAAAGAGGATGACGCCCACGGTGATGTTGCGCGCGGAGGCGGTATCGCTTTCGGGGATGGCGAGAATGTAATAGGTGTCATCGACCAACTTGACGCGACAATACAGGCTTGTGTTTTTGACGGAAGTGATGAATGTCTTGCCGTCTTCAAGATTGCCCACGTCGATGCCGTTGTCGAGTGCATCGGTACCTATCATGTTCTGATCGGGATGGTAGGTGATCAGGTGTGTTTTTGCCGATACGGCGAGGACATATCCGTGACTGCCGAGCGAGATGTTCTTGAGCATGCTCTCGGCCGAGCCGGTGTCCTTGACAAGGGCGTGCAGCTCTTGGGGATTTTGCTCTACGATGACCATGGTGTCGTCATCGATTTTGGCGGCATAGTATCGCATGAGCCAGTCTTGATCGGGAAGATCGACCTCAACTGGATCGGAGGGCTTGCCGGTCTCGAAGCACTGACGTAGCTGGTTGAAGCGGGCACGGCTAAAATCGGCTTTGGTGTCAGCCGCTTTGGCGATGATGGAGCCGTCACGTCGGGTAACGAGAACGTTATCGACCTTGAGCAGGTCCTTGAACTCGGCCATTTTGGCATCGGTCGCTTCATAACCGGCATCGTGGGCCGCCATAAATGCGATGCTTGCGGCGCGCGTGCGATACAGGTCATCAAATGTTTGGGTGTTGTCTTTCGTTTCCGACTGGGCCGTTTTAACGAGATCGGGGAGTTCGGCGGCAACGCGATCGAATTCTAAAGCGTATTCCTCTTGCGATAGACGCGTTTGCATCGAGGCGAGTAGGAGTCCCATCGCTAACGCGCAGACGGCTACGGCAATGGCAAGCGCCACGGACTTCTGTTTTAGTCGCTTGGACATGGGTGGACTTCCTTAGTTCCATTTCTCGATGAGCGTATCGATTGTTTTGTCTTTGAGCATTGAGCGTACTTCGGCGGCAACCTTGGGTGAAAGCTCAGAGCCCTTCTGCGTTGCGACGGCGTAGCGCTGTGGGTTGATGCCAAAATCGGGCAGGACGGTGCGCTCGTCATCGAGATAGGTTTTGGCAATTGCGCCATCGGTCGCCATGGCGTCGACGTCGCCGGCTTCCAATGCGCGGGAAAGCTCAGCGTAGCTTGCATATTGGCTCAGATGCCATGTGTCGTAGTCAATGTTGCCGCTCTTGGCATCCTGCTGCTGGGGGATGCCGTCCGAAAGCCCCAGCTCAAAAAACTTCGCGGCAAGTTGAGGTGCAGCGTTTGTTCCGGATACCGTGCCAATTGTTCCGCCCTTAAGCTGGGAGAAGGATTGAATGAGCGATGTATTTTCGACAACAAGAATTACCGAGTCGGCGTAATAGGCGGCAGAGAAGTCAAACAGCTTTTTGCGTTCGTCGCTTATCGAGTAGCACGCGATCAGGCAATCGACTTTTCCCGACGAGAGCATTTCTTCGCGTGTCTCGGGCGTTACGGATATAAATGAACAGCCTCCATAGCCAAGACGGTTTGCCAATTCGTTGGCGAGGTCGATTTCGAATCCGTAGTATTTGCCGTTGTTGGGATTACGCTCGCTAAACCCGACGATATCCGAGCGGACGCCTACGTTCAGCCTGGCCTTGCCGGACATGCCGGAATGACTGTTCGAGCAGGCTGGCAGTACCACAGCTGCCAGTGTGGCTCCGGCTGCCGAGATTGCCAACCGGCAGGCCTTTCGGCGTGTGACTGAATGGTCCATTTGCATTCCTCACGACGAAATTTCAGTCCTTTAATGATACGGACGGGCAAGTATGGAACAGCCGCGAAGCGGCGGGTAAACGCAGGGTTGAGGTGGAGGGCAATCCTGACGGGATTTGGTGCTTTACCGCTAAATGGATGCCCTCATTCTGCAATGGGCGGTGGGTCTTGTCGCATATGGGACAATAGCGGACGGTTGGGTGCTGGCATAAACGGCGCTCACGTATTCGTTTTGCTTGCTAAGGAGTACCCATGGGCGTCGTCGATCCCTTTTCTGTTGCTCGGGCCGCGGGGCTCGAGCTCGTGCGGAAGTCCGAGGGCCTCACGCTCACCGACGGCATGATGGAGTTGCGTGCCGATTTTGGCCGCATGCTTCCGCGGCTCAAACAGGGTCGTCTGCAGCAAGAGCTGCTGGTAAAGGCTGCGCGCGCAAAAGGCATTGAGTGCCCATGGGCGATTGATGCCACGGCGGGCTTTGGCGAGGATTCGCTGCTGCTGGCGGCAGCGGGCTTTACCGTCGATCTGTATGAACAGGATTGCGTGATTGCGGCGCTCCTCAAGGATGCCTTGGATCGCGCGGCGGATGATCCGGCGCTTGCGGTTGCCGTGGCTCGCATGCGCCTTCATTCGGGCGAGGACAGCATTGCCGGCCTTCGCCATGTAGCTGAGCTGATCGGTCAGGGCGAGCTTGCCGCTCCCGACGTGGTGTATCTGGACCCCATGTTTCCCGGGCGCACCAAGAGCGCGGCGGTCAAAAAGAAGTTCCAACTCTTGCATCATCTGGAACAGCCGTGCGCCGATGAGGAGTCGCTGGTCGAAGCTGCGCTTGCGGTTCACCCGCGCAAGGTGGTTATCAAGCGGCCGGTGAAGGGGCCACTGCTTGCCGGCGTTAAGCCGAGCTATCAACTTGCGGGCAAGGCCGTTCGCTACGATGTGTTGGTGCCGCCGCGCTCGTAGCTTGCGTGCGATTACCGGGGCTTCGCTAGTGCCGTGCCGATGCGGTCCCTATTTCCAAGGGTGCGACGTCAGGTGCCAGCCGCCGCAGTATTCGCATTTGTAGCAGGCCAGCCCGCGGCGTCCGCGGTTTTCGCAGTCGGCCATAACGGCTTCGGCTTCGGCGCGCGTGTCGTAACGGTTTTTGCGCTCGCACGACTTGTAGCGCCAGGCTTCATCGCGCTCGGCGTCTAGGGCGTCGCGGCGCTCGTCCTCGAGCGCAAACAGGTCGCTCATATCGCCGCCGGTAGCAGCGCCCAAAAACTCGCTTTTGGCCTTTGACCAGGCGGCTCGCTTTTTGCTTCCCATCTGCTTCGCGCCTCTCTCCAAACGCTGGTATCATTGCTCAACCAAAGTGATACCAATAAACGTGAGGTCGCCGCGTGATGATCAGAAAAACCCTCGATACCGACATTCCCGCCGTCATGGCTATTTATGACGCGGCCCGCGCCTTTATGCGCGCGCATGGCAACGCCACGCAGTGGCCCGAGGGCACGCCTTCGGCCGAGCAGCTGGCTGCCGATATCGCTGCCGGTGGCAGCTATGTGTGCGAAGTCGACGGCCGCGTGGTGGCGACGTTTGCCTTTTTACCGGGCCCGGACGAGTGCTATGACGTCATTGAGGACGGTCAATGGCGTAGCGACACTCCGTACGCCGTGCTGCACCGCGTGGCATCCGACGGCACCACGCATGGCGTTGCGGCCGCGATGTTTGCCTTTGCCAAGGAACGTATCGACCATCTGCGCATCGACACGCACCAAGACAACCTGCCTATGCAGGGCGCCATCGCCAAGGCCGGGTTTAAGCGCGCCGGTATCGTATATGTGTCGGACGGTACGCCGCGCGTCGCGTTTGATTGGCTGCGCGAGGCATAAAGGCCGAGTCGCATACCAGCGTTTCACCGAAATGAAAATGGCCCCGAGTGGGGCCATTTTTGGTAAAACGCGTTGTTGTGGGGCTCGCGTTGTTATCGCCCCAGATGAGCCCGGGCAGACAAAAAGGGGAGGTGCCGGCTTTCGCAAGGCGCGAACCTACGAAAATCGCCGCGCGGCAACGCGGGACGATGAGCTCGGTCGGGGGATAGGGCCCGCTTCGCCCGCCGGCCCGTAAATTGTATCATCCAGTGTGGAGCGTGAGTGCCCGTTGCCGCGTGTGATGGGCTTGTATATAAGAGGAGAGCCATGTCGAAGCAAGCGGTCGTTGGAATCTTGGCGCATGTCGATGCCGGCAAGACCACGCTGGCCGAGGCCATGCTGTTCAACGCGGGTCGTATTCGCAAGCGCGGCCGCGTGGACGATGGCGATTCGCATCTGGACACTAACACGATCGAGCGCGAACGTGGCATCACGATTTTCTCGTCGCAGGCCGTGCTCGACCATG
Organism: Collinsella aerofaciens; assembly: GCA_048291645.1. Classification (GTDB taxonomy): domain Bacteria; phylum Actinomycetota; class Coriobacteriia; order Coriobacteriales; family Coriobacteriaceae; genus Collinsella; species Collinsella aerofaciens_CG. Next base: position 16,969 of record DBEZXT010000033.1, read on the forward strand.
GCGATACCCACGTCATGCTCGTGGATGCACCGGGGCATGTCGATTTTTCGGCCGAGGCGGAGCGCACATTGCGCGCGCTGGACTACGCGATTTTAATTGTGGGCGCCAACGACGGCGTGCAGGGGCACACCGAAACCCTGTGGCGACTGCTTGCGCGCTATGACATTCCGACGTTCATCTATATCAACAAAATCGATTTGGAGAATCCCGGCCGCGATGTTTTGCTGGCACAGCTTGGGCAGCGTCTTTCCGAAGGCTGCCTGGATGCCAACGAACTGTTGGCGGGCGGTGCCGTTCAGGAGGACGCTGCTGCGTTGGACGAGGCGGCGCTCGAGGAGTTTCTTGAGGCGGGTGAGCTTTCTGTCGCAACGCTGTCACGCATGGTTGCCGAGCGCAAGCTCTTTCCCTGCTTTGCCGGCTCGGCGCTCAAGGACCAAGGCGTGGACGAGCTGCTAGATGGCATATGCGTGCTGATGCGCGAACAGGCATGGCTCCCGGAGTTTGCCGCGCGCGTCTATCGTGTCAGCCGCGGGGATCGCGGCGAGCGCTTGGCTTGGGTTAAAGTGACCGGCGGCACGCTGCATGCCAAACAGCTGATTAACGGACGTTCCGGCGCCGAGGCATGGGAGCAGAAGGTCGATCAGGTACGCATCTATAACGGCGAAAAGTATGAGCTTGCCCAAGAAGTTGCTGCTGGCGGTATTTGTGCCGTGACGGGTCTTGCGCACGTTCGCCCAGGGGACGCCCTGGGCGCGGAGCCTGCGGGCGATGCGCCCGTCATTGCGCCAGTCCTCACCTATACGGTGCTTCCGGGCGAACACGACGTCCATACGGTGTTCAAAGCGCTGACTGAGTTGGCGGACGAAGACCCCATGCTCGGCGTAAGCTGGAATACGCATCTTGAGCAGATTCATTTGCAGTTGATGGGCGCCGTGCAACTCGAGGTCGTGCAGCGGGTGTTGGCCGATCGTTTTGGCCTTTCGGTTGGGCTTGAGTCTGGTGGCATTCTCTATAAGGAGACAATTTCGCAGCCGGTCGAGGGCGTGGGCCACTTTGAGCCACTGCGCCACTATGCCGAGGTACATTTGCGCCTGGAGCCGTTGCCAGCGGGTTCGGGCGTGCAGTTTGGCACCGTGACCTCGACCGACGAGCTCGATCTTAACTGGCAGCGTTTGGCGCTCACCAACGCCATGGAGCGCGATCATCTGGGCGTGCTGACCGGCTCGCCCATCACCGATGTGCGCATTACGCTCACGGGCGGCCGCGCGCATGCCAAGCACACCGAGGGCGGCGACTTTCGCCAGGCCACGTACCGCGCGATTCGCCAGGGGCTCATGCAGGCGCGTGAGGCCGGCGCGGCAGTGCTGTTGGAGCCGTGGTATCGCTTTGAGCTCGAGGTGCCGGGGGAGTGCGTGGGCCGGGCGCTCTCGGATGCCACGCGCATGGGTGCCGAGTACGAGTCGCCGACGATGGCGGGAGACCGGGCGAAGCTTGTGGGTCGCGTGCCGGCTTCCGAGGTGCAGGATTACGCGCTGGAGGTGGCTGCCTACACGAGCGGTCGCGGGCATCTGTACCTGGAGTTCGCCGGCTATGCGGCTTGCCATGATGTCGAGCACGTAATCGAGACGGCCGCCTATGAGCCCGAGGCCGATCTGCCCAACACGCCCGACTCGGTCTTTTGCTCTCACGGCGCCGGTTACACGGTCAAATGGTACGACGTACCCGCCGCGGCGCACGTAAAGATCGATCCCGCCACCTTCCGCCCCTGGCGAGCAGCAGACGCCGAGTTTTTCGGCCACATGTGACAAAGGGACAGCTCCTTTGTCATATGCTATTGGTATAACTCGGTATAAGTTGGTATAACTATAGGCAGCGTTTGCCAATCCGAGGAGGCCGACATGAATCCAAATCCCTTTAAGCCAACGGCAGGCAAGCGGCCTCCGATGCTCATTGGTCGCGAGTCGGTCATCGAAGATTTCGAGGAAGGGCTCGATAACGGCGCCGGAGCGCCGGGCAGGCTCATGCTCATTACGGGAAACCGCGGCTGCGGCAAGACAGTTCTCCTGCGGGAGCTGCAGCGTTTAGCTAGCGAGCGCGGATGGGCGGTTGTCTCCGATTCCGCTTCGCTTGGCTTATGCGACCGATTGGCCGACGCGCTTCGCTCGAATAAACCCGTTGTGACGTCAATGGAGTTCGGTCCGTCGTTTGGTCGGATGTCAGTCGAGGCGGCGCGGGCAAAGGGCGAGATGTTGCGAGGGCTGGTCAACGAGCGCCTTAAGAAGCTCGGTCCAGGCAAAGGCATACTGTTTGCGATTGACGAGGCGCAATCGGCGTCTATCGAGGAGCTGGCGGCCCTTGCCGTTCTCTATCAGCAGGTGCTCGGAGACCAGGATGCCACGGGCTTGCCCGATAGCGAGCAGCGCGGTCTTGCGCTGGTGTTCGCCGGCTTACCCAGTATGGTTGACGACCTGCTCGAAGAGCCGAGCGTGACGTTTTTGCGGCGTGCCCAGCAGCGTACGCTGGGGGCGATATCCTTGCCCAAGGTGCGTGATTCATATATCCAGGCGGTCAAAGATGCTGGTCTTTACGTTGACGCGGAGACGGCGGACCTTGCGGCGCGCAAGAGCATGGGGCATCCCTATATGGTTCAGCTGGTGGGATATTACATGTGGCGGTCTGCTGTCCGGCGTAGCTCGCAGGTCATCGAAAGGCGCGATGTCGAGGATGGCCATGCGGATGCCGTCTCCGAGTTCTACGAAGCGGTTGACGCGCCTCTGTATTACGGGCTGCGCAGTCCACAACGCTTCTTTATCGAGGCCATGGCTGCTGACGAGGGTAAACCGACGCGCATGGCGGATATCATTGAGCGCTGCGATCGCACCCAGAGCTGGGCGAGTAAATATCGCGCAAGCCTGATTCGCGAGCGCGTCATCGAGGCTGCCGGATACGGTCTCGTCCGGTTTACTGTGCCCATGCTGGGCGAGTACATCCGCGACCGCGTTTTATGGCATGAGTAGGGTGATAAAGGTGACGGAACAGAAGATGAGCCCGCAAGCTATCGAGGTACGTGGCGCGCGCGTCCATAACCTCAAGGACATCGATATCGATATTCCGCTGGGAAAGCTGGTGGGTATTGCCGGCGTGTCGGGTTCGGGTAAGAGTTCGCTGGCGCTGGGAGTTCTTTATGCCGAGGGCTCGCGCCGCTACCTGGAGGCGCTCAGCACTTATACCCGCCGCCGTCTGACGCAGGCCGAACACGCCCAGGTGGACGAGGTACTGCACGTGCCGGCCGCGCTCGCATTGCATCAGCGCCCCAGCGTGCCGGGCGTGCGGTCCACTTTTGGCACCATGACCGAGCTCAACAACAGCCTGCGTCTGCTCTTTAGCCGTTGCGCCCATCATGTGTGCCCGCATTGCGGGGCGCGTGTGGAGCCGAGCCTTAACGTTGCCGCAGGCCTGTCGCTCGCGTGCCCTGCATGCGGTCGTGAGTTCTACGCGCCGAGCGCCGAGGACCTTGCGTTTAACAGCGGCGGTGCGTGTCCCACCTGCGGCGGCACCGGTGTCATGCGCGAGGTGGACGAGGCGAGCTTGGTACCCGACGAGTCAAAGACTATCAACGAGGGCGCGGTGCTTCCTTGGGGCACGCTCATGTGGGATCTGATGAAGCAGGTGGCCGGCGAGATGGGCGTGCGCACCGACGTGCCGTTTAACCAGCTCACGCCTCAAGAGCGCGACATCGTGTTTCATGGTCCGGCGGTTAAGAAGCACATTCTCTACGTCCCCAAAAACGGCGAGGGCGCCACGCCGCTCGACTTTACCTATTACAACGCCGTCTATACCGTCGAGAATGCGCTCGCCAAGGTCAAGGACGATAAGGGTTTAAAACGCGTTGCGCGCTTTTTGCGCGAGGGGCCATGCCGCGATTGCGGCGGCACGCGTCTCTCCGAGGCTGCGCGCCTGCCCCAGGTGCGCGGTATCAATTTGGCGCAGGCCGCGGCCATGACGCTAGGCGAGGCGATTGAGTGGGTGCGCGGGGTGCCCGCATCCTTGCCGACTGAGATGCAGCCCATGGCAGCGGATATCTGCGATTCGTTTTTGAGTGCGGCCCGTCGCCTGGTCGACCTGGGTCTCGATTACCTTTCACTCGACCGCGCCGGCGCCACGCTCTCCACGGGTGAGCGCCAGCGCGTCCAGCTCGCCCGTGTGGTGCGCAACCGATCGACGGGCGTGCTCTATGTACTGGACGAGCCTTCGATCGGCTTGCACCCTGCCAATGTCGACGGCTTGGTGGGCGTAATGCGCGATCTGGTGGATGATGGCAACACCGTGGTTGTTGTCGACCACGATACGCGCGTACTGGCGGAAGCCGACTATCTGGTCGAGATGGGTCCCGTTGCCGGAGCAGGCGGCGGCAATGTGATTGCTGCAGGCACGGTAGACGAGGTCGAGCAATCGCGGGGCAGCCGCATCGCTCCGTTTTTGCGCGCAGAGCCCAAGCGCTTGCGTCCGCAGGTGACTGACGACGACATGTTCGACCAGGGACATATCCGCATGGCAACCGATACCATCCACACCGTCAAGCCGCTCGAAGTCGATATCCCGCGCGGTCGCCTTGTCGCGGTGACGGGCGTTTCGGGTTCGGGCAAGACGACATTGGTGCTCGAGACGCTCATTCCGGCACTCAAGGCGCAGGCAGCCAGTGGGCGCCTGCCAAAACATGTGCGTTGGGTCGACGCCGAGGGTATCGCCCGTGCCAACCTGATTGACGCCACGCCCATCGGCGCCAACGTGCGCTCGACGGTGGCGACTTATGCCGACATCCATGACGAACTGCGTCGCGCCTTCGCCCGTACGCCCGAGGCCAAGGCAGCCGGCTACAAGGCGGGTGCCTTTAGCTACAACACCGGCGCCTTGCGCTGCCCTACGTGCGATGGAACGGGCTCGATTTCGCTCGACGTGCAGTTTTTGCCCGACGTCGAGATCGTCTGCCCGGCATGCCGTGGTTCGCGCTACGCCGAGGCCGCCTCGCATATCCATCGCGAGGGCAAGGACGGGAGTCTGCTTACGCTGCCGCAGCTTATGGACATGAGTGTGGATGAGGCGCTCGACGTCACACTGGGACTCAAGAAGGTTCAGACGCGCTTACAGACTTTGCACGACCTGGGCCTGGGTTATCTCACGCTCGGTGAGCCCACACCGGCGCTTTCGGGCGGCGAGGCGCAGCGTCTTAAGCTTGCGAGCGAGATGGGCCGTGTGCAGGACGATGCCGTATTCGTGTTCGACGAGCCCACGATCGGACTACATCCGCTCGATGTTCAGGTGTTGCTGAGTGTGTTCGACGGCCTTGTCGCCAAGGGCGCCACGGTTATCGTGATCGAGCATGACCTCGACCTTATCCGTAACGCCGATTATGTGATCGACATGGGTCCGGGCGGTGGTGATGCGGGCGGGCAAATCGTCTGCGCCGGTACGCCGGGCGACATCGCAGCTTGCTCCGCAAGCATCACCGGCCGCTACCTATAGACAATGAGGCAAAGGGACAGCCCCTTTGCCTCATTGATGCCTATTTCACGCATTGAGCCGCGAGATAGTCGCGGAAGAATGGCAATTCAAATGCGACGAGCCCTCGTCCTCGTTCCCCGATGATGCCGGCATCTATCATTCGGCGTCGGTAGCGGGAGACCTGCTGCGGCGAACGCTTAAGGCGCTCGACAAGGTCGGCGGTGGTGGACTCTTCCTCGTCATCGAGCATGGCGATGAGGAATCGCTTGTCCTCTGCAGTGAGTTCCCGATAGGTTGCCGCGAGGATTCGGTCGTCCATCTCGTCGCGCGCGATTTTGATTCCCAGGTCAAAGTCGCGTGACGAGATTTCCTTCGAATCGCTTGTGAGATCCCAGGCACGGTAGCCTACGAGTTGCAATAGGAAGGGAAAACCAGAGATCGAGCGAACGGCTCTATCGATTCCCTCGGCATCTGCTAGGCGATCGTTTTCCTGGATTGTGCGAATCAAGGCCTCGCGTACGTCATAGTCGGCAATGCGACCCAGATGATATTGTTGGGCGCGGCGAAGGAACGAGACCGTCTTGTGGTTCAGTAGCGTCGATACGTTGTTGGGAAGTCCCGCCATGAGCAGGGCGACGCGTTTCCCATCGGTCACAAAGTGCTGATACGTCGCTGCGAGCTGGATCATCTCGTCGAGTGTCGGGTCCACCTCGTCAACCGTGACAAGCAGACCGGTGCCCGCCTCGTTGAGCCGGTCGATGATGTCGCTCATGCGGTAACGCCAGGTTGAGGCATCGTGAACGCGACTGACCTCGATGCTGCCGAGCGGTGCAATTCCGAGACCGGTGACTTCGAAGTGGTTGGACGAGTCGATGAGATGGGCTGCGGCACGTTTCGCCCCGAACTCGATTTCCTCAAGCATTCCCGGGAGCGCGGTCGTCTTTACGGCAATCCAGCCGTGGGATTCCGCCCTTGTCGCGAGCGACGACATGAGAGCGGTTTTACCGGTTCCACGCGCGCCTGAGAAGATCGAGGTCAATTCTGGGCGCCTGCGCTGGCTCAAGAAGGCACGGTCCAAATCCCGAATAATCTGTTGTCTGCCAGCGAGATGGGCAGGAACCTCACCAAAACTGGGGGTAAACGGGTTCTCGAGATATTCCACGTAGCTCTCCTTTCACACCGCCGTTTAACTTCATTTTACTTTAGTTAATTCTGATTAAAAGTGAGGGCTCTTTATCTAGAACATCAATTAGGCGTGTGTGCCATCGGCGTGGCGCTTGAATGTGACAAAGGGACAGCTCCTTTGTCACATCCCTGCAAAGCCCGTTTGTCGTAGCGCCTCGTAGAGGACGATGGCGGCGCTGTTGGAGAGGTTGAGTGCGCTGATGCGGTAGTCGTCCGGGTTGACGAAGTTGCCGCAGATATCCTGTTGAAGGATGGCCTCGTGGCTGTCCTCGGTATGCCCCAGCGATTCCTCGTGAGCTTCCCAAGTCTCGGCGTTATCGAGTGAGTCGCAATCGCGCAGCATCGGGATGCGCTCGCAGCGCTCGGGCGCCGCGGCAAGCAGTGGCTCGGGAATGCCCGAGCTCTCGCTGCCAAAGACCAAATAGTCACCGTCACGGTAGGTGCTTTGCGCATAGGTGCGGCGTGCCTTTTTGGTCAGCAGATGCAGACGCTCGTCGGTAGGGGAGAGGCCGTTACGCGCAAGGAAATCCTCCCAGCTGGCATAGGTCGTCACGTCCAAGTTTTGCCAGTAGCCCAGTCCGGCGCGACGCACCGTCTTGTCGTCGAGCGAAAACCCCAGCGGCTCCACCAGATGCAGACGGGCGCCGGTAACCACGCAGGTGCGGCCGATATTGCCCGTATTGGCCGGAATCTCGGGCGCATATAGCACAATGTTGAACATGAATCTCCTTGGCTCAGAACGAAAAACCACCACGAAGGGGACAGGCACCTTCGTGGTGGTTTGGCGGTTACGTGGGCGGAAAATGCCCGCTTGGATAAACCTAGGCGCGGTGCCAGTCGGTCAGGCAGGCATCGAGGGAGGCGATGAGCGCATCCTTGTCCATGTGACGGCCGATGATGCACAGGCTCGTCATACGGTCGCCCGTCTCGTCGTCCCAAATCTGCATGATCTCGGGGTTCTCGTCGATGATCTTCTGTTTCTCGCCCTCGGGCGCCGAGTCGACAAACAGGCCGTTCTCCATCAGGCGCATCTGGTGGCCGGCCTGCTCAAACATGTAGCACATGTCCGGATCGCCGGTCTGCCACAGCGGGCCCTTGACGCGGATGACCTCGTCGGGCCACTCCTGCTCAACAAAATCGGTGAACTTCTGCAGGTCAAACGGCTTGCGGCGCGAGTACACAAAGGTCTCGATGTCGTACTCGAGCACCTCGGGGTCGTCGTGCTCCTCGGGATGCTCCATGGCCTCGATCCAGGCGGCGGAGTTGTAGGCGCGCATAAAGTCAAAGCGGTCGGTGTCGAGCAGCTCCTCCATAGGAACCTCTCCGTTTTGGGCCTCGACGATCACGGCGTCCTTCTGCAGGCTGCGCACGATGGCCTTGAGCTCGGCGATCTGCTCAGGGCTCACGGTATCGGTCTTGTTGAGGATCAGCGTGGAGCAGAACTCGATCTGCTGGATGAGCAGGCTCTCGATGTCGTCCTCGTCGATATCCTCGGCCAGCAGGTCGCGACCGCCGTTGAACTCGTCGTACATGCGGGCGCAGTCGACCACGGCCACGATGTTGTCGAGCGCGAGCTTGGGCTCGCCGCCCACCTTGGCCTCGTCACAGAAGCTTGAGATGGTGTAGGCGATGGGGATAGGCTCGCAGATACCCGATGCCTCGATGATGATGTAATCGAAGTTGCCCGAATCGGCGATGCCCTGCAGCTGGTTGGCCAGGTCGTCCGAAAGCGTGCAGCAGATGCAGCCGTTGGTGAGCGGGATGAGGTCATCGGTCTCGGAAAGGCCGCCGTCGGCGATAAGGCTGGCGTCGACGTTGATCTCGCCGATATCGTTGACGATCACGGCGGCGCGGATGCCGCCGTCGTTAGCGAGGATGTGGTTGAGCAGCGTGGTCTTGCCGGCACCGAGGTAGCCGGTAAGCATGATGATCTTCACGGGTTTGTTGGGCATGTGCCCTCCTTTGTTAGACATGGCTTACAGTTGAATCTTATGCCAAACGCCAGCTCTTATACCCACGCGCCGGCAAATAACACAAGCTACTCCCAGGCTCCCCATACATCGGGGCAATAACCGACGGTGGCCTTTTTGCCGTTGCGTACGATGGGCTCGGCTAGAACCTGCTGGTTCTCGAGTAGCTTGTCGAAGCGCTGGCTAGGGGTGAGGTGCTGGATGAGCGCGAGCGTCTCCTCGTCCTTGGCTTTGGGGTTGAGCAGCTTATCGATGCCGCCGACCGCCTGCATCACGCTCGTGAGCTCGCCCTTGCTCATTTCCTTTTCCTTAAGGTCAATAAACTGCACCTTAATGCGGCGCTCCTTAAAATAACGCTGGGCCTTCTTGGTATCGAAGGACTTTTTGGTGCCAAAAATCTGGATATTCATGCTCCGCCGTTCTACCTGATGAAGTTGGTCGTTGCGCGATCTGCCTCGGGTGCGTTGATACCGGCGGCCTGTCCTGCCTCGATGCAACGAAGGAGCCAGGCCATGTTCTTGCCGATGTTGCGCATGGTGGCTAGGCCCTCAGCGTCCTGGGCGGCCTCGCCCGGCATGGCGCCAAAGACGTTGTTCCAGTACGTGGAGGCTACCACGGGCATCTGGTTGATAGTGAAGTACTTGTTGAGCACGTCGAAGGTCGTCGACGTACCGCCGCGACGGGCGACGGCGACGGCAGCGCCCGGCTTGTGCGCAAAGGCCTTGCTGCCGGCATAGAAGGCGCGATCGAGGGCCGAAAGGATGCGGCCGCTGGGGTGCGCATAGTAGACGGGCGAGCCAAAGACAAAGCCGTCTGCCTGCTCGGCGGCAGCGATGAGCTCGTTCACCACGTCATCGTCAAAGGTGCAGCGCCCGCCAAGCTTGCCGCACTGACCACAGCCGATGCAGTCGCGAATGGGCTTGGCGCCCAGCTGAAACACCTCGGTATCAATGCCTTCGGCGTTGAGCTGCTCGGCGACCTCGGCGAGTGCGCGGGCGGTGTTGCCGTTTGCCTTGGGGCTGCCATTGACCAAAAGAACCTTCATCACAAACTCCCTCTGCTTTTGGTGACTTCTGCAGAGGATTATCGCACGATGGGGGAGGCGGCGCGGGCGCGGCGCTAATCCAGTTTGGTGCCTGGCACCTGCACGGCTTTCCCGAGCAACGTTTTGAGCTCGTTCAAAATGGAAACGGGCTGACGGTCGACGCCGTCCAGATGGAGCGTGGCCACGCGAATGGGTGGCTGATATTCAAATGGGCCAAAGAGCACGGGCGAACCCAGGAACCGCTCAATTTCCTCTGCAATCGCATCGGTTTCTTCGGGATCAAAGTCGTCGAAAAGAGCCACGAACATCGGCCCCGTCGAGCGGAACATACGACCCTTACCGCGCGAGCATTCCACCAGACAGGCGGCACATTCTGCCAAAACGCGGTCGCCCGCATCAAAGCCAAAGCGGGCATTGACCTGAGCGATATCGTCGATTTTGATGGCGATCAAACCAGCCTTGCGCGCCACGCGACGCATTTCGCCAATGGCGTTGACCAGGGCGTGAATATCGCCCAAGCCGGTCACGGAATCGGTCGTATCTGCCAAGCTTCGGTTGATGATAATGCCCACATACATGCCGGGCTCGGTATCGGTGCCGTCCAAGCGGTAGCCCGTGCAGTCGCAAAGCACGTATTTTCCGGGGGCGTCCATTACGCGATACTGCATGTAGTGGAAGTGCCACGTGCCGTTTATCACCATGTCGAGCTCGGCGCGTACGTTGTCGCGGTCCTCGGGGTGAACGCGGGCAAGCCACATGTCGAGTGAGTTAAAAGGGTGCTGGGAGGGCAGGTCAAAATCGCGCACGGCGTTAACCGACCATTGCGATTCTCCCGTATCGAGATTGAGGATAAACGGATAGCGCGTCTCGGAGCTCATGGAGATCGCTTGGAACACCCGGTCGTTGCAGGGAAGCTGATCGACGATTGGGCGTTGCGGCGCGTCATCGTCTTTCGGTTGCTGCACACGATGCATAAGCTTATAGCGATACATCTTGCGATCGGCATCCATCGTCATCTGGCGACGCGTGTCGCCAGCAAGTGGATCGACGCGCGAGCAGCCAAAGCTAAAGCTGCCGATCATGGGCGCCTTGCCACCTGAGCTCGCCTCGATCAGCCTGGTACGTACCTGCTCCAAGCGCTGCTCGAGTTCAATCTCGTTTGCGGAGAGCGAGATAAGCACAAACTCGTCTCCACCGATACGGAACAGCATCTCATCGTGCTCCATGGTTTCGGAGAGCGTGCGGCAGATGCCCAGAATATAGCGATTGCCTTCGGCGTGGCCAAACCTATCATTGCAATGCTTGAGATGGTCGATGTCAATATAGGCGCAGGTGAAGGGATCGCCTTTGCGCCAGAGTTGCTCGACGTGACGGTCGAATCCGTTGCGGTTGCCCAAGTTGGTGAGCGGATCGATATAGGCGTTGCGCTCAAGCAGCTGGCGCTCTTGTTGCAGGATGGCATGCGTCTTTTGCAGTTGCTCACCAACGGCGCGTAGCTCAGCAGGCAGCGCGGCAACATCGAGTTCGGCGGTCGAGACGCCGTTCGCAAGTCGCTGAAGATAGGCAATAATCGATTGCTCGCCCAGGCGATACGACTCGTTCATGATGGATAACCTCCTTGGGCGGAACAACGGTTTGTATCATATCCCCAATTCGGTTTGAATTGGGGATATAAGTTAGCTAATGGAGACAAATATCCCCTTCGACGGTGGCGTTTTGCGCGCGAGCGTATCAGTTGTTATTGCCGCCATCGAGCAATGCCTCAAAATCCTTCGCCTGCATGGGGCGGTAGTAGAGGAAGCCCTGAGCGTAGCGGGCGCCCATTTGTCGTAGCATGTTCGCCTGCTCATTTGTCTCGACGCCTTCGACCACGACGGGCAGATGGAGCGACTGCGCCATTTCGAGCATCGATGAAATGATTTGCGTGCTGCGGCCTTGATCGCCGTCGACGGGCGCAATCTGCCAAATGTGCTTGTCGAGCGTCACCATAAAGCCGCTTTCCTCGAGTGCGGGGATATGGGTGCACATGCTGTGGACGGCTATTATTCGACAGGCGGTAGCGCGACGATGCGATGTTCGATGAAAATGCGACTGAGACGATATATGTTGACGGGTATACTTGTCCCGGTTTAAAACGCAGGAACGGAGATGGTCGCATGGCACAGCCGGATACGACGCACACGGTGGGGCTTGCGCTCGAGGGAGGCGGCTACCGCGGTATGTATACGGCGGGCGTGCTCGACGTTTGGATGGAGCACGGTTTGACCTGCGACCATATGGTGGGTGTCTCGGCGGGCGCGGCGTTTGGCTACAACTTTAAATCGCGCCAGATCGGCCGCGCCATTCGCTACAACAAGGTCTATTGTGCCGATAAGCGCTATGCGGGTGTGACCAGCTGGTTGCGAACCGGTGACATGTTCAATGCCGATTTTGCCTATCACGAGGTGCCCATCGAGCGCGATCCCATCGACCTGGAGACATATCGCGCCTGCCCTATGCGGTTTACGTGCGTGTGTACCGATATCGAGACGGGCAAGGCCGTCTACCACGACCTGCCCTATGGCGACGAGCGCGATATCGAGTGGATCCGGGCGTCGTCGGCGATTCCCGTGGCGACGCGTCCCGTTGCTATTGGCGGGCATAAGTATCTGGATGGTGGCGTGGCTGATTCCATTCCCAGCGCTTGGTTGTTTGCGCAGGGGTATGACCGCAATATCGTGGTACTCACGCAGCCGGCGGGCTTTGTGAAGCAACCCAACAGCGTGATGCCCATGCTGCGGCGCGTGTTCCGTCACTACCCGGAGTTTGTTGTAGCGCTCGATCATCGGCATGAGGTCTACAATGCCACGCTCGATGACTTGGCGCGTCGTGAGGCTGCCGGCGAGGTCTTTGTGGTGCGGCCGAGCGAATCGGTGAAGGTGCCGTCGCTGTGCCGCGAGCCGGATGAGCTCGAGCGTATCTACCAGGTCGGCCGCCACGATGCGGAGGCGACCTTGCCGGCGCTGGAAGCGTATCTGGCGGGGTAAGGGTCGCATGCGGAAAGCGCATCCCGGAATGGAGGTCCAAACTTGGATGCGCTTTCCATTGCTGAAGATATGAGGTCGCGAATCAGTTGCTCGGCCTGAGCCTATGCCTGCTGCCAGGTGTCGACGAGTTCCTTGGCCGCGGCGTGGGGGTCATCGGCGCTGCAGACAGCGCTCACCACAAAGAAGCCGTCGACGCCGGTGGCCTTGAGCTGCGGCAGGTCGGCCGTCTTGACGCCGCCGCCCACCACGATGGGCACGGGGCTTGCCGCGTGGAGTGCGTCCAGGTCCTCAAAGCTCTTGGTGATGATAGAGCCGTCGGCCGCGCGTCCGCAGTCGCGCTTGGTCTCGGTCTCGTGGAGCGGGCCGATGCCCAGGTAGTCGACCAGGCTCATGTCGGCGGTCTTGACGTACTCGAGCATCTCCTCGCAACGGGCCGAAAGGCCCACAATGGCATCGGGGCCCAGCAGCTTGCGGCAGACCTCGACGGGAATGTCGCTCTGGCCTACGTGCACGCCGTCGACGGCAATGCCCTGCTCGCGCGCGGCGAGTACACAGTCCAGACGGTCGTCGATTAACAGGGCGACCTGACCGGTCTTGCCAGCCTGTGCGATTGCCTGCGCGGCGTCGCCGGTCAGTGCAATGATCTCGCGGGCGCTTGCCACCTTGGAGCGCACCTGGATACAGGTAAAGCCTGCGTCGAGCGCCTGGGCCACCACATCGCCCACGGGGCGTCCCAGCGTGTTTTCGGGGCCGAGTACTAGATAGGCCGAGATATCAAGGTTGTCGCGGATGCTCATCGTGCTTCCTCCTGCTTCTTGATCTGTGCTTCCATGCGCTCGAGCTTGCCGGTCATGGTGTCGGTAAATCCGGGACGAATATCGGCTTTGAGCACGACTTCGGTGCGGATGCCCTTGTTTGCCAGAACAAAGGTTGCGTCGCGCACGACCTGCATGACCTCGTCCCAGTCGCCTTCGATCTCGGTAAACATCGAGGTGGTGCGGTTGGGAAGGCCGCTCTCGCGTATGACGCGCACGACCTCGGCGACCTCGGCGGACAGCTCGTCGCCGGTGCCGCACGGGGCGATGGCCACGGCGATGAGCGTGTTCATTCCGGCATTGGTTGCGGGCTCGGACATGGCTTACGCCTCCTCGAGCTCGAGTTGGTTGTTGGCGATGTCCTGGGCGCTCGCGCGGTAGAGCTCGTCGATAAAGGCGACCTTAAAGCTTGCCGGGGCGTCGGCGACAGCGGCGGCACGCGTGCCGGCAACGTTGTAGACCGCGGTGCCGCAGATGGCTGCCGTAAACGGGTCGGCGGCGCAGGCATACACGGCCAGCACGCCGCCCTGCGAGCAGCCGCAACCGGTGATCTTGGACATGAGCGGGCTGCCGCCGTGGGACTTGGCCACGGTTGTGCCGTCGGTAATCAGGTCGACTTCGCCCGAGACCACAACGGCGCCGCCGGTGTAGCGGGCGAGCGCCACGGCGGCATCGCGGGCAGCGTCTACCGTGTCGGTGGTATCGACACCGCGCACGCGGCTCAAATCGGCCGCCTCGCCCTCAAGACCCCACAGGCCGGCGAGCGCGATGATCTCGGAGGCGTTGCCGCGCACGATGGCGGGCTTGTACTGCTTGAGTTCGTTTACCAACTGGGTGCGCAGGCTACCGATGCCCAGGCCCACCGGATCGAGCACCCAGGGCTTTCCGGCGTCGTGTGCCGCCTTGGCCGCGCGGGGAATTGTCTGCTCGTAGATGGGGAAGAGCGTACCCATATTGAGATAGATGGCGCCGCCGCCGGCAACGAGTGCCTCGCCCTCGTCGGGCAGATAGACCATGGCGGCCGATCCGCCCACGGCGAGCTGTGCGTTGGCGACAAAGTCAATCGTCACCGTGTTGGTGATGGAGCCGGCCATCGGATTGGTGGCGTGAATCTCCTCCACGGCCTTGATCACATGTTGCTTAAGCTGTTCCGAATCAATCACTGCACATACCTCCTTGGCATAGAAAAGGGGCGCTGTGCATAGACAGCGCCCCTGTAAAGGCGGCATGCTCCCTACGCCAGCATTAACTGACAGGTTCAAAGGATTGGGCCCCATGCCCTCTCAGCCTTGTGGTTTGCACCGCCGGCACTCCCGCATCGAATCTGTTGTTCCCTATACTAGCGCACCTGCCAAAAAGGGACAGGTTTATTTTGGCAGGTCGTTACAATAGGTAGGACCGATACGAATGGGGGGCCTTATGATTAAACTTGTGCTGACCGATATGGACGATACGCTGATTCCAGCCGGGCATGACGGCGCTAGCGACTACGCCATCGAGGGCATTCATGCCATGCAGGCGGCGGGTCTGCACTTTGGCCCGGTTTCGGGTCGCCAGCCGTCCGCGATGGGTTGGATGTTCAAAAATCGTTCCGAGTGCTTTTCGACTGGCGCGTTCTGTAACGGACAGGTCGTGTTTGTGGACGGCGAGGCGGTAGCCTCGCATGCGACCGGCAACGCCGCCCTTATGCGTTTGGCTGACTACTTGGAGCAAGAGACCGACGATACGTACCTGAAGGTCTACAGCCTGGGTGATGATTTTTGGGACAACGATGCCTATTGCGTGACGAGCGATCCCGAGCGCGTGCGTCGCGCCATGGAGTCGGGCGGCAACGCGTGGCTCAAAGGCGAAGAGGCCCCGTGCCGTCCCGTCGTCGATGAGACGCCGGTGTTTAAGGCGAATATCTGGAGTGCCCGTTCACGTGAGGAGCTCGCGGAGCTACGCGAGCGCGTTGCTGCTGAGGTGCCGGAACTCTCGCTTGTGTTTCCCAACAACCGTGTGCGCCTGTTTGACATCCTTCCGGCCGGTTGGGACAAGGGCTGCGCTGCGCTGGAGCTGGCGCGCGCTTTGGGCCTGACGCCCGATGAGGTGGCCGTATTTGGCGATTCCGATAACGATTTGCCCATGATCGATGCCGTTCCCAACTCCGTTGCAGTCGCCAATGCCAATGAGGCCGTCACGGCTGCCACGCGCTGGCATATCGGCGCTGCGGCAGACGATGCGGTTGCCGGGGCCCTGCATCAGATTGCCGCCTGCGCCGCGACGGGGGAGATGCCGCCGTTTATGCGCCTGCCGGGTGCTGCCGACGCGAATCTCACGAACAGCTAAGGAGACAGCTATGAAGCTTCAGCAGCTCAGGTATGTCGTCAAAGTTGCCGAATGCGGCAGCATCACCGAGGCCTCGCGCCGGCTCTTTGTGTCGCAGCCTTCGATTACCGCATCGATCCGCGATCTCGAAAACGAGATGGGTGTGCATATCTTTGAGCGCACCAACAAGGGCGTCATTGTGTCCGAAGAGGGCGAGACCTTCTTGGGCTACGCGCGCCAGGTACTCGACCAGGCCGACCTGCTCGAGGGCAAGTACAAGGGTGCATCCGAGCAGGTGCCGCATTTTAGTGTGAGCTGTCAGCACTATTCCTTTGCTGTCAACGCGTTTGTCGATGTGATCCGTGAGTTCGATGCCGCGCGCTACGACTTTACCCTGCGCGAGGAACAGACCCACGAGATTATCGAGGACGTCGCGCATATGAAAAGCGAGCTCGGCATCCTGTATCTGTCAGAGCACAATCGCGAGGTCATCGAGCGCATGCTCGCCGCCAACGAGCTCGTATTCGAGGGGCTCTTCTGCGCCACGCCGCATGTCTTCGTGTGCGCCGACCATCCGCTGGCGGGCCGCTCCAGCGTGACGCTCGAGGACTTGGAAGACTACCCGTTTTTGTCTTACGAGCAGGGCAGCTATAACTCGTTCTACTATTCCGAGGAACTGACCTCGACGTTTGAGCGTCGCAAGAATATCCGCGTGCGCGACCGTGCGACGCTGTTCAACCTGGCTATGGGCCTCAACGGTTACACGGTATGCTCAGGCGTGATCAGTCACGAGCTCAACGGCCCCGGCATCATCTCGATTCCGCTCGATGTAGACGAGTACATGGAGATCGGCATCATCACGCGCAAGAACACGACACTTACGCGCTACGGGCAGGCCTATATCGACGCGATTCGCCAGCACATTTAGGCTGCTGTGCTCCGCGCGGGTCAAATCTCTTTATGGCAGTCCAGACTGATATAGGAAACATCTATATCAAACAGTTATAAACGTATATTTTACGATGACCATATGAGCGCTCATACTCTGTCCCAGTAAAGCAACCAATGCAAAGGGAGATATCTATGAGCACTTCGATTCAACCGAACGCGCCGTTTCGCGCCGATATCGTCGGCAGCTTTCTTCGTCCACAGGCTGTTAAGGATGCACGTGCCGCCTATGCCGCGGGCACACTCGACGCCGCCGGCCTTAAGGCCGTCGAGGACGATGCCATTCGCGATTTGGTGGCCAAGCAGAAGGCCGCCGGCCTGCAGGTGATCACCGATGGCGAGTTCCGCCGCAGCTACTGGCACCTCGATTTTATGTGGGGCCTTAACGGCATTGAGCGCCGCACCTCACGCACGGGTTATATGTTCCATGACGAGGAGACGACGGCCGACACCGCCGTGGTTACCGGTCCCATTAGCGGCGAGAACCACCCGTTCGTCGAGCATTTTAAGTTCGTCAAGGCGCTTGAGGAGGAGGGCCAGGTCGCACGCCAGACCATTCCGGCGCCGATCCAGACGTTCTCTGAGGTCACGCTCGATCGCTGCGATGGCCAGCAGGAGAGCCTGCGCGCTGTCTATAAGACCGATGAGGAACTTGCCGACGCCATTGCAGCCGCTTATCGCACGGTGATCGCCGACCTGTACGCAGCAGGCTGCCGCAACATCCAGTTTGATGACTGCACCTGGGGCATCTACTGCGATACCGATTTTGTCGCCAAAACCGGCATGAGCCCGGTCGACCTGCAAAAGGTAAGCGAGCTGGGCGTGGCGCTCAACAACGCCGCCATCGAGGGCAAGCCCGACGATTTGGTCATCAACACGCACGTGTGCCGCGGCAACTACCACTCCACCTACGCTTTTGAAGGCGGCTACGACCCTATCGCTCCGTATCTGTTCGCACATGAGAATGTCGATGCGTTCTATCTGGAGTTCGACACGCCGCGCGCCGGCGGCTTTGAGCCGCTCAAGTACGTCGCTCCCGGCAAGAAGGTCGTGCTGGGCTTGGTAACCACCAAGGCGGCAGAGCTCGAGAACGAGGATGTTATCGTCGAGCGCATCCGCGAAGCCGCTAAGTACGTGCCGCTCGAGAATCTGTACCTGTCGCCCCAGTGCGGCTTTGCCAGCTGCGAGATTGGCAACAAGCTGACCGAGGACGAGCAATGGGCGAAGATCGCGCTGGTCAAGCGCATTGCCGAGCGCGTTTGGAAGTAACGCTAGCGTTTGCAGGTGGCGGCGCGTGCGAGGCATTGCGTATCGCGTACAATGGTTCGGATCGTATCGTTCGGGCAGGTTATCCGATATGCCTGATCGCCCTTCCATTTTTTGAAAGGACTCTCATGTCCCGGTCTTCGACGCCCGCCGTCACCGATGCCATCTACGATGCATCGTCGCTCGGCCGCCCGCGCATGTTTGTGTTGGGTTTGCAACACATGTTTGCGATGTTCGGAGCCACGGTGCTCGTGCCCGTGCTCACCGGCCTTTCCGTTTCGACGACGCTTCTGTTCGCCGGCATCGGCACGCTGCTGTTTCATTTTCTATCGCGCGGTAAGGTGCCCGCGTTCCTGGGCTCGTCGTTTGCCTTTATCGCGGGTTATGCCGCCGTTGCGCCCAACGGCGAGGCCGAGCTTTTGCCCTACGCTTGCCTGGGCGTTGTCTGCGCCGGCCTGCTCTATCCGGTGCTGGCAGCGCTGTTCCGCGCATTTGGCGCCAAGCGTGTCATGCACTTCTTCCCGCCGGTGGTGACCGGCCCCATCGTCATTTCCATCGGCCTGATCTTGGCAAGCTCTGCTATCGCCAACTGCCAGACCAACTGGCTTGTTGCCGTTGTCGCTGTGGCCGTGATCGTCATCTGCAATATTTGGGGCCGCGGCATGGTTAAGATCGTGCCGATTCTGCTGGGCGTCGTGGTGAGCTATGCCGTTGCGGCCGCGTTGGGTGAGGTCGACTTCTCTGGCGTCGCAGCCGCCCCCTGGGTTGGCTTGCCCGTCGTGTGGGACAACACCGTGTTTGCGCTCTTTGGACCGCAGCTCGATAGCGGTCTTGCCACGACGGCCATCATCACCATCATGCCGCTGGCCTTTGCGACCATGATTGAGCACATTGGCGATATCTCCGCCATTGGCTCTACCTGCGAACGCAATTACATTGCCGATCCCGGTCTGCACCGTACCCTGCTCGGCGATGGCCTGGCGACCATCTTGGCATCGCTCTTTGGCGCCCCCGCCAATACGACGTATGGCGAGAACACTGGCGTGCTTGCCCTGACGCGCGTGTTCGACCCGCGCGTGATTCGCATTGCCGCCTGCTGCGCCATCGTGCTTTCGTTCTGCCCCAAGTTTGCTGCCGTGATCGCCGCCATGCCGGCGTGTGTAATCGGCGGCGTGTCGCTCGTGCTCTACGGCATGATCAGTGCCGTGGGCGTTCGCAACCTTATCGAAAACCAGGTTGATTTCCAGAACAACCGCAATGTGCTGGTTGCGGCTTTGGTGCTCGTGCTTTCGCTCGGCATTGCCTACAGTACCGCCGGTGCCATCGTGCTGGAGCTGGGCGGCGTGACGATTTCGCTTTCGGGCCTTGCCGTGGGCTCGCTGGTGGGCATTGTGCTCAACGCCATCCTGCCCGGTAATGACTTTGAGTTCGATACTTCCGAGCTTGAGGAGACTACTGAATAGTAGCTGCGTTCAGCCAAATTAAAAATGGCGTCCATGCGTATGTGCGCGTGGACGCCATTTTTAATGCGTCAGTATCCAGTGGATGCCGCGCGCCATGCGCAGGTCAGTTTGGGCAAAGTGGTTGCCGGGGTTGAGCTCCAGCGTTGTTGGAATGTCATGCTCGATAAACAGCTCTTCCATCGCACGCGTATCGTCGAGTACGTGCCGCATCATGCGGTTGGGCGTCTTGGTTTCCTTTTTACCGAGCGACAGATAGGCGGCGTCGGGCGTGGCTGTCATCGTGCGCTCTCGCGCATAGTCGATAAAGCCGGGGAACCACAGCGACCCCGATGCACTTGCCGCGCGCTCAAAGACATCTGTTTGCCAAAGTGCCCACAGGGAAAAAAGACCCGCCAACGAGTAGCCGGCAATGCCGCGCCAGGTGGGCGGGCAGGGGAGTGATGATTCGGCCTCTGGGATTATCTGATTCAGCAGTTCATCGAGAAACTCAGACGCCTGTCCACCAAAGGGTTCGGCATCTCGTATAGTTCCCTCACATTCCCAGGGGCTCAGCTCGCGATTCCAATCGAGCTCTCCAATGGCGACAAGGGTGAACGGCGGGCAGTCGAGCTCTTGGCAGCGCTCGTAGACTTCACTACCGTCGCCCATAACCACGGGGAGATAGATGGCGGGCGCGCCTTCCGCACACTCTGAATAAACGGTTATCTGCTTATGACGCGCTTCCAAGGCAGGCTTCTCTCGGTGTTGTGATATTGACAGCCTCAATTGTCGCACGCTGGCACGGGGGCAGACGCTAAAAGAAAGGCGCGGAGCCGCTCGATGCGACTCCGCGCCTTGTTGTTTTGCTTTAGCAGAATATGCCGTTACGCCACGAAGAAGTAGACGAGGAAGGCAAGGGCTGCGATCCACATGAGCGGCTTGATCTTGGAGGCCTCGCCCTTAAAGAGCGCGACGATCACGTAGGCGATAAAGCCCAGGCCAATGCCGGCAGAGATGGAGTAGGTGAAGGGCACG
>DBEZXT010000034.1:0-12879 GCA_048291645.1 Collinsella aerofaciens
GCGGCAAGACCAGAGTACTTTGCGGGATTAACGCATGGACGCAGGACAATCGAAAGCAATAGGTTGCCGGCGGTTGAATCCCACTTGTGGCCGCGCCGGCCGCGTCCTGCCGTTTGCGCGCGGGCGGCAAGTCCTGTGCCGTGCGGCGCACCCTGTTTTCCTGACTCGAGCAGGTCATCGTTGGTCGATCCGGTTACGTCGACAATCGTTAATTGGGCATCCATAGCGGCTGCTACCTCCTTATTGAATAAGTGAATGACGCAATGGTGTCGAGAGATAGACACAATGTGAAGCCTTTGTCGCATTTGGACAATTTAATGCTAACACGTCAACAATGACTGAAATGCGCTATCCTCTCTTGGTCGATGTAAACACGTCAACAACTCAAAGGAGGTTAGTGATGGGTTTCACGATTCTTGGAACAGGCTCGGCGCTTCCTACGCGCAGTGTTTCCAATGACGAGCTGTCCGAGTTCCTTGATACCTCGGATGAGTGGATTTTTACCCGCACCGGTATCAAGAGCCGCCACGTCTGCACCACTGAGTCACTCGACGACCTTGCCGTAGCGGCGAGCGAGCGGGCGCTTCAGCTATCCGGAATCGACGCGAGCCAGCTGGATCTGATCGTCTGCTCGACGACGACGGGTGACCACCTTGTTCCCGCTGAGGCGTGTGCCGTTGCTGAGCGACTAGGCGCGACGTGCCCTGCCTTCGATGTCTCGGCGGCTTGTGCCGGCTTCGTATTTGCGCTCGATGTCGCCGAGGGCTATATCGCCCGCAGCCGTGCCGAGCGCGTGCTTGTTGTTGCTGCCGAGCAGATGACGCGCGCGCTCGACTGGACCGACCGTGCCACCTGCGTGCTTTTTGGCGATGGGGCAGGCGCCGCAGTGATTGAAGCTGGGGGAGACAGCCCCCTTGCCGTTGAGCTTTCGACGGCGCCCGACGTCGAGACGTTGCGCGTTCCCGGTCTGGTCGGTACCTCGCCGTTTAAGGCTTCCGCAGATAGCGCGAGCGTGCTGTCCATGAATGGCCGCCGCGTGTTCAAGTTCGGCGTCAACGCCATCTGCGACACGGTCCATAAGCTTGCGATCGATGCGGGCATTTTGGTCGAAGACATCGATCATTTTGTATTCCATCAGGCTAACGAACGAATCCTGAGCCAGGCGGTCAAGCGCCTGGGCGTGCCGGACGAGCGCGTGGTTCGCACGTTGCGCGAGACCGGCAACATTTCGAGCGCATGCATTCCGCTTGCCCTCGACCGGCTGGCAAACGCCGGCGCACTTCACACAGGCGACACCATCGCCTTGGTTGGATTTGGCGCCGGTCTGGATATAGGTGGCTATCTGCTTCGTTGGAAGTAGTCGCACATAGGAAATAAAAACGCCCTAGGGCACAACCAAAGGAGAACTACCATGGCAGATCAGAAGACCTTCGAGCGCGTTTGCGACGTTATCCGCGAGACCGCCGGTCTTGACGATGTCGAGATGAAGCCCGAGTCCACGCTCGAGGAGATTGGTCTCGACAGCCTGGGCACCGTCGAGATCCTCGTTGCCGTCGAGGACGAGTTTGGCATCCAGCTCGATACCGAGGAGAACCCCAAGACGGTCGGCGAGTTCGCCGATACGGTCGAGGCGGCATTGGAGAAGTAGAGATGCTCAAGACTCCTCTCTGCGATCTGCTCGGCATCGAAAAGCCCGTGTTCCAGGGCGGTATGGCCTGGATTGCCGATGCCTCGCTGACGTCCGCAGTGTCCGAGGCGGGTGGCTTAGGCATCATCGCGGCCATGAACGCCGACGCCAACTGGCTTCGCGACCAGATTCATGAGCTGCGCGCCAAGACGGATAAGCCCTTTGGCGTCAACGTCATGCTCATGAGCCCGTTTGCCGACGAGGTTGCACAGGTCGTGATTGACGAGCGAGTGCCGGTCGTCGTGACGGGCGCCGGCAATCCCGCCAAGTACATGAAGGCGTGGAACGAGGCGAGCATCAAGGTCATCCCGGTCGTTGCCTCGGTGGCGCTGGCGCGCCTCGTGGCACGTCGTGGAGCCACGGCGGTTGTTGCCGAGGGTACCGAATCGGGCGGCCATATTGGCGAGACCTCGACGATGGCACTGGTGCCGCAGGTCGTCGATGCGGTCGACATTCCCGTTGTGGCCGCCGGCGGTATTGCCGACGGCCGCGGCGTGGCGGCTGCCTTTATGCTGGGCGCAGCCGGCGTCCAGGTGGGTACGCGCTTTCTCGTTGCGAATGAGTGCACCGTCTCGGAGCAGTACAAAGAGATGGTCCTGAAGGCCAACGACACTTCGACGCGTGCGACCGGTCGCTCGACGGGGCATCCAGTGCGCGCCCTCAAGAGCCCCTTCACCAACGCCTATGCCAAGAGCGAGGGTTCCGGTGCGAGTGCCGAGGAGCTCGGTGCTATGGGAACCGGTGCGCTGCGTAAGGCCGCCAAGGACGGCAACTACGAAGAGGGTTCGTTTTTGTGTGGACAGATTGCCGGCATGGTCAACGAGCGCAAGAGCGCACGCGAAATCGTTGACGACCTGGTCGATGGCGCCGAGCACGTCCTGAAGGGTGCGTGCGCATGGGTGGCGTAGCGTTTTTGTTTGCCGGCCAGGGTGCCCAGCACCCCGCGATGGGCGTCGACTTGATCGAGACATCGCCGGCGGCCGCCGAGGTGTTCGTCATTGCCGATGAGGTGCGCCCGGGGACGAGCGAGCAGTGCCGGAGCGCCTCCAAGGAGGAGCTCTCGCAGACCGAGAACACGCAGCCTTGCGTGTTCGTGCACGACTTGGCTGTCGCCGTCGCCCTGCGCGAGCGCGGCGTGGTGCCTGCCGCCTGTGCGGGATTCTCGCTGGGCGAGGTCGCTGCGCTCAGCTTTGCGGGGGCATTCGATACGCAAGCGGGTTTTGAGCTCGTGTGTGAGCGCGCGGCATTGATGGCCACGGCGGCCGAGCGTCACCCTGGCGGCATGCGCGCCGTCATCAAACTTGACGCTGCGCAAGTCGAGAACCTGGCTGCGCAGGCCGGCGAGGACTGCTGGCCGGTCAACTACAACAGTCCCCAGCAGACGGTTGTGGCCGGAGCGCCCGATGCGCTGCAGACCCTCGACGTCCTAGTAAAAGAGGCTGGCGGCCGCGCCATGAAGGTCGCGGTGTCGGGTGCATTTCATAGCCCCTATATGGCCGAGGCGACCTGTGGCCTTGCCGCATATATTGAGGCCGGTCACGCGCCGTCCCCGTTGCTCATTCCTGTTTTGGCAAATATGACAGCGGCGCCCTATCCGGCGGACCCCCAGACGGCATCGGATGTCTTGGCCAATCAGGTGAGCAATGCCGTGCGCTGGGTCGATACGCTGCATGCTCTGCAGGATCAAGGCATCGACACATTTATTGAGGTCGGCCCCGGCAAAACGCTGTCCGGCCTGATCAAGCGTACGTTGAGCGACGTTCGTGTGTGTTCGTGCGAGACGGCCGAGCAGGTCGCAGCTATTGCCGACGAGCTCGCATAGTCCACAGGGCTGTAACCCGAAAGGAATGACATGGGCAACTTGAACAATGGCGCGCTCGAGCGCAACGACTCACGTCGCGTGGCACTGGTCACGGGCGGCTCGCGGGGTATCGGCCGCGCCTGCGCTATCGGTCTGGCGGAGGATGGCTACGATATCGCCGTCGTCTATGCCGGCAGCGTCGATGCGGCGCGCGAGACGTGCGAAGCCTGCGAGGCGGCTGGCGCCGCGGCACGCGCATATCAATGCGACGTGGCCGACCCCGCTGCCGTCAACGCGTGCGTGGAAGCGGTCCTCAACGACTTTGGCTCCATTTGGGCGCTCGTCAACAACGCTGGCATCACCCGCGATAGCCTGCTCATGCGCATGGGCGATGACGCCTTCGATCGCGTGCTCGATGTCAATCTTAAAGGAACGTTTAACACGACACGCGCGCTCACCAAGACCTTTATGCGTCAGCGCGGCGGCTGCGTCATCAACATGAGCTCGGTTGTGGGCCTGATGGGCAATGCCGGGCAGGCCAACTACGCCGCCTCCAAGGCGGGCGTCATCGGTCTGACCAAGGCGGTGGCGCGCGAGCTTGCGCCACGCGGCGTACGAGTGAACGCGGTTGCCCCCGGGTTTGTCGAGACCGATATGACGGCAAAGCTCTCGGAGAAGGTGCGCGCGGCGTGCGAGGAGCAGATTCCCCTGAGGCGCATGGCGCGACCCGAGGAAGTGGCCGGCGTGGTGCGCTTTTTGGCGAGTGATGCCGCCGCTTACATTACGGGCGAAGTCATACGCGTCGACGGCGGAATGGCGATGTAGAAACCAGGGCCGAAGAACGGCTTGGATGAGGAGACCATGATGGAACAGAGAGTTGCAATCACCGGTATCGGTGCCGTGTCGCCGCTCGGTAACACGGCGCTTGCCACCTGGGCGGCCATGTGCGCCGGCACGTGCGGCATCGGCCCGATCACGCACTTCGATACCGATGCGTTTGCCGTTAAGGTGGCGGCCGAGGTCAAGGGTTTTGACGGCAACGAGTACTTTGGCAAGCGTGACGCCAAGCACCTGGACCCCTGCGTTCAGTTTGCCCTGGCAGCGTCGGACGAGGCCATGCACGATGCGGGCTTTGATGTCGAGGGCGCCATCGATCGCGAGCGCCTGGGCGTCTACGTGGGTTCGGGCGTGGGCGGCATGCAGACACTCGTCGACAACGTCCACACGATTGCCGAACGTGGGCCCCGCCGCGCATCGCCCTATATGATCGCGATGATGATCCCCAATATGGCCTCGGGCAATATCGCAATCCGCCACAAGGCAAAGGGCCCGACCCTGCCCGTGGTGACCGCCTGCGCGACCTCGGCCCATGCCGTGGGCGAGGCGTTCCGC
Organism: Collinsella aerofaciens; assembly: GCA_048291645.1. Taxonomy (GTDB): domain Bacteria; phylum Actinomycetota; class Coriobacteriia; order Coriobacteriales; family Coriobacteriaceae; genus Collinsella; species Collinsella aerofaciens_CG. Next base: position 4,881 of record DBEZXT010000034.1, read on the forward strand.
GCCATCAAGCACGGCTATGCCGATGCAATCCTGGCCGGCGGCGCCGAGGCCGCAATCATCCCCGATGCCGTTGCGGGCTTTACATCCTGCCGTGCTCTCACCACTAATCCTGACCCGTCGACGGCTTGCCGCCCGTTCGATGCAGACCGCGACGGCTTTGTGATGGGCGAGGGCGCCTGCGTGCTGGTTCTCGAGGGCATGGAGCATGCGCAGGCGCGCGGTGCGCACATTTATGCCGAGGTCGTGGGCTACGGCAACACCGATGATGCCTATCACATCACGAGCCCCGATCCCGAGGCTGCCGGCATTGCCCGTGCGATATCGCTGGCGGTGGTCGAGGGCGACGTTAAGCCTTCCGAGGGCCTTTACATCAACGCTCACGGCACCTCGACCAAGCTCAACGATTCGTCCGAGACGGCGGGCATAAAGCGTGCGCTCGGCGAGGACGCGGCACGCGCCGCACACGTCTCGTCGACCAAGTCGATGACCGGCCACATGATCGGTGCCACGGGCGCCATCGAGGTCATGGCCTGTGCCATGGCGCTCGAGCAGGGCGTGGTGCCGCCGACCATTAACTACCACACACCCGATCCCGCCTGCGATCTTGATTACACGCCCAATCGCGCGGTTCGCGCCGACCTTACCTGGGCGCTTTCGACCAACCTGGGCTTTGGCGGGCACAACGCCGCCATCGCACTGCGTAGATATACGAGGAGCTAGAGCATGGATTCCAAAAGACTTGCCGAGATAGCCGATGTTATGGAGGACCGCGGCCTCACGCGCGTGCGCGTTGAGGAGCCCGATGGCACCGCGGTCGAACTCGAGCGCGCGAGTGCGGCACAGCCGGTTGCCGTGCCCATGCCTATGCCGGGTGCCGTGACTGCTCCGGCGGTGGCTCCTGTCGCCATGCCTGCCGCCGCGCCGGAGCCCGCCGCGCAGGCGCCTGCCGCCGCACCGGAGCCTAAGGGCACCGAGGTGACCGCTCCCATGGTCGGCGTTTTCTATGCTGCCCCGGCGCCGGGCGACGAGCCGTTTGTGCACGTGGGCTCCAAGGTCAAGGCCGGCGAGACCCTCTGCATCATCGAGGCCATGAAGGTTCTCAACGAGGTAACGGCAGAGGCAGACGGCGAGGTGCTCGAGATCTGCGTGGCCGACGGCGACCTCGTGGAGTTTGGCAGCTGCCTCATGAGGATCGGATAGGTGATATCCATGAACAAAGAAGAGCTCAAGAAGCTGTTACCGCATCGCGAGCCGATGCTTTTGCTCGACGAAGCCGAGCTGGTGGGCGACGAGGCCCACGGCAAGATCACGATTACGGGCGACGAATACTTTTTGCAGGGGCATTTTCCGGGAAACCCGGTGGTCCCCGGCGTGATCCAGTGCGAGATGCTCGCCCAAAACTGCTGCGTGCTGCTGATGGGCGATGAGGAGGCGCGCGGCGCGACGCCGTTCTACACGAGTCTGGACAAGGTGCGCTTTAAGCGTCCGGTGCGCCCGGGCGACACGGTGGATCTGGTGTGCTCCATCACGCGTGCGCGCGGGCCGTTCCGCTTTGCGACGGGTACTGCGAGCGTCAACGGTGAGGTTTGCTGCCGCGCCGATATGTCTTTTGCACTCATGCACGAAAGTTAAGGAAGGCTCCATGTTCGACAAAGTGCTCATCGCCAACCGCGGCGAAGTCGCGGTCCGTGTTATCCGCGCGTGCCGCGATATGGGCATCAAGACCGTCGCTGTTTATTCCACGGCCGATGCGGACGCGCTGCACGTGCAGCTTGCCGACGAGGCGTATTGCATCGGTGGCCCGCGTCTTGCCGAGAGCTACCTCAACGACGATGCCGTGCTCACCTGTGCCGTAAAGTCGGGAGCTAAGGCAATTCATCCCGGCTATGGCTTCTTTTCCGAGAAGGCGAGCTTCGTGCGCGACTGCGACAAGTATGGCCTGGCGTTTGTTGGTCCTTCGGCCAAGGTGATCGACAGCATGGGCGACAAGGACGCCGCACGTCGAACGGCTGCCGCGGCGGGCGTGCCCATCGTGCCGGGCTGCGATTTGCTCAAAAGTCCCGAGGAGGCAACGGCCGAGGCTGAGCGCATTGGCTGCCCCGTGCTTATTAAGGCGCGTGCGGGCGGCGGCGGTCGCGGTATTCGTAAGGTCGAGCGCGTGGAAGATGCGGCAAAGGCCTTTATTGAAGCACGCGCCGAGGGCGAGGCCGTTTTTGGCGACGGCGAGTGCTACATGGAGAAGTTCGTCGCGCCGGCGCATCACGTTGAGGTACAGATTATGGCCGATAAGCAGGGCCATGTGTTTTCGCTCGGCGAGCGCGAGTGCTCGGTGCAGCGGCGCAACCAAAAGCTAATCGAGGAGAGCCCCGCGCCGTGCCTCGACGGACACGACGACATTCGTGCTCGCATGCACAAGGCAGCGCGTGACCTGGCTCGTGCCGTCGGCTACGAAGGAGCCGGTACTATCGAGTTCCTGTATTCGGACGACGGCAATTTCTACTTTATGGAAATGAACACGCGCTTACAGGTGGAGCATCCGGTTACGGAGTTTGTGACCGATACCGACTTGGTCAAGTGGCAGCTGCGCGTGGCGGCCGGCCAGCCTCTGCCCTTTGAGCAGGAGGACATGCCGGTCCGCAACCATGCTATGGAGTGCCGCATCAATGCCGAAACGCCGGACTTTCTGCCGTCATGCGGAACGGTCACCGCGTTGCGTGTGCCGGGTGGTCCGCGCGTGCGCTGGGATTCCGCCATGTTTGCCGGTGCGAACGTTCCGCCGTACTACGACTCCATGCTCGGCAAGCTCATCGTGTGTGCGCCCACGCGTGACGGCGCCATTCGCAAGATGCGCTCGGCCCTGGGCGAGCTCGTGATTGAGGGCGTGAGCGAAAACAGCGAGCTTCAGCTCGACGTGCTGGCAAACGACGAGTTCTTGTCGGGCATGTATCACACCGATCTAATGGGGCATCTCTATGCTGATGAATAGAAAAGCGAAGACGGCCAACGTCCTCGAGGGACCGATGACCGAGTCGTGCGCCGAGTTTCCCGCGCGCCACGTGTTTATCAAGTGCCCGGAGTGCCGCCGCGTGATCGATGAGGCGCGCCTGCACGACAACCTCGAGGTCTGCCCTCGTTGCGGCAAACACTTTCGCGTGAGCGGGCGCGACCGCATGCGCATGACGATTGACGAGGGCACGTTTGAGGAATGGGATGCCAGTCTGGCGCCGGAGGACTTCCTTTCGTTTCCCGGCTATGCCGACAAGCTCAAGAGCGTGAGCGAACGTTCGGGCGAGCGCGATGCCGTTGTGTGCGGTAAGGGCAAAATCTGCGGTTGCGATACGGCGCTCTTCTTTATGGACGCCAACTTTATGATGGGCTCGATGGGTTCCGTGGTGGGCGAGAAGATCTGCCGCACATTTGAGCGTGCGACCGAGCTGGGACTGCCGGTCGTTGGCTTTACCGTATCGGGTGGCGCCCGCATGCAGGAGGGCGTGACCTCGCTCATGCAGATGGCCAAAATCTCTGCGGCGGTTAGGCGCCATAGCGAGGCGGGCGGCCTGTATATCACGGTGCTCACTGACCCCACGACCGGAGGCGTAACCGCGAGCTTTGCCATGGAGGGCGATATTATCCTGGCCGAGCCCGATGCCCTGACGGCATTTGCCGGCCCGCGCGTGATCGAGCAGAACATGCACAAGCGCCTGCCCAAGGGATTCCAGCGCTCCGAGTTTTTGCTGGAGCACGGCTTTTGCGATGCCGTTGTTCCGCGTGGCGAGATTGCGCTTACGGTAGGCGAGCTGCTGGCGCTGCACGAAGGGCACGCGCCCGGCCTGGGGGCACCGCATGAGATTGTGCATACGGGTCGCCGCGGCAAAAAGCTGGGACACTTGTTCAAGCGCTCGGCCGCACCAAAAACCGCGCTCGAGATTGTCAAGCAGACCCGCTCGGCAGATCGCGCCACGGCAGGCGAGATGATCTCGCTGGGCCTGGATGGATTTGTGGAGCTGCACGGCGACCGCTACTTTGGCGACGACGCTGCTGTGGTGGCTGGCATTGGCTGGAAAGACGGACGCCCCGTAACGGTCATCGCCATCGAGCGCGGCACCACGACCAAAGAGCGCATGCGTCGCAACTTTGGCATGGCACATCCCGAGGGCTACCGCAAAGCGCGTCGCCTGATGCGCCAGGCCGAAAAGTTTGGTCGACCGGTTCTGTGTCTGGTCGATACTTCGGGCGCGTTTTGCGGCATCGGTGCCGAGGAGCGCGGCCAGGGTGAGGCGATTGCCCGGAATCTCATGGAGATGAGCGGCCTTAAGACGCCGATTGTCTCGGTGGTGACAGGCGAGGGCGGCTCTGGTGGCGCGTTGGCGCTGTCCGTGGCCGACCGCATCCTGATGCTCTCGAGCTCGGCCTATTCGGTCGTGAGCCCCGAGGCCTGTGCGTCGATTCTGTGGAAGGATACCGAGCGCGCGAATGAGGCCGCCGAGGCGCTTAAGCTCACGGCCCCCGATTTGTTGGCGCTCGGCATCATCGACGGCATTGTTGATGATAGGGGCCTGTCGCATGAGGAGATCGCCGGTGCCGTCATGTCCTCGGCATTTGATGCCTTCGATACGCTTGGGCGGCTCGACGACGCGACCCTCACAAACCTCCGCTACGAAAAGTACCGCGCAATCGGTCAGTATCGCACGATGTGACAAAGGGACAGTCCGCATGTCACATTGGGAAAGGGTTCCTGTGTCACAAGTTTCTAACACCTCGTTTACAACGACGGTCTCATCAAACGCCATAGCCGTGGTGGACTATCTGTCCAAAAGCATGATGTCGGCGCTGCCGTTTATTGTCTGCGCGGCGTTGTTCCGCACCGTCGCCGTCATTATGGGTGAAGGCATGCTGGGCCTGTGGTCTGCCGATTCCGAAATCTATCGCCTGTTCTACAGTTGGCTCTATAACGCCGGCTACTACTTTTTGCCCGTTTATCTTGGTTGGGCGGCTGCCCGCCAGCTCGGTTGCTCGGAGCAGCTGGGCATGATGCTGGGCGGCGTATTGATTGCGCCCGATCTGCTTAAGCTCGTCGATGCCGCATCGACGACGGGGGCATCGATGACTTCCGTGTATGGCCTGCTTCCCGCGCCGGTCAACGATTACACGACGACTGTTATTCCGGTTCTCATTTCGGTGCCCGTGCTTTGGCAAGTGGAGTGTTTCTTTCGGCGCGTTATCCCTAAGGCCGTGGCTTTTTCGTTCGTTCCGTTTGCGACCATGCTTGTCATGGTTCCGGTTTCGCTGTGTATTACGGCGCCGGCGGGTAGCTATTTGGGCATGCTGTTGGGCCAGCTTATGTTTATGCTTGGCAATTCCGGTGGCATCGTGTCGCTGCTCACGCTCATGGGGCTTGCCGCGGGCTGGGAGTTCCTTAAGATCGCGGGCGTCAGTAACGTCGTCCTATCGCTCGCCTATGCGCAGTTTATGAGTGTGGGAACGGATTCGTGCATCCTGATCGCCGCGACGATGGCAACGTTCGCCGTTTGGGGCATGCCTTTTGGCGCGTCGCTCCGCGTTGCGGATAAGGACGAGAAGGCTCTCATGCTGGGCTATTCGATCTCGGGTGTTCTTGGCGGCGTAAGCGAGCCGGCGCTGTACGGTTGCGGCTTTAAATATGGCAGGTGCCTGACGTGCATGGCCATTGGCGGCGCCGTCGGAGGTCTTGTTGCGGCCGTGGGCCACGTTACGGCCTATACCATCGGCATGACGAATGTCCTCATGGTCATTGGTTTTGCCACGGGCGGCATCCCGAACCTGCTGTGGTGCTGCGCTGCCGGCGGCACGGCATTTGCGGTGTCTGCGGCGCTGAGCTACTGCTTTGGCGTGGTGCCGGCGAAGGGGCGGGCGACGGGGGACGGAGCCGATTTGCCCGAAACCTCGAAGAGCGTGGCCGAGGCAAGCGCGTAAACCTGTGCGACACAAGGACGATTTCTTTGCCACATTCTAAGGCCGTGGCCCGTGTGGGTTGCGGCCTTTTTGTATCTGTGGGGCAAAGTGGCTACACTACAATCCGTTTGAGCAATAGATATATAGATAGCACCGTGGGGGCGGATGTAGATGGTCGAGTGGATTGTTAAGCGTGCGCAGGGCGACCGTGCGCGTGTGGGCACGTTGACGGGCGTGGTGTGTATTCTCGCCAATGTGGCACTATGCGCTGCGAAGGGCGCAATTGGCGTGCTGTCGGGATCGGTTTCGATTGTGGCGGATGCCATGAACAACCTGTCCGATGCCAGCTCAAACATTGTGAGCGTGCTGGGCTTTAAACTTGCGAGCAAGCCGGCGGACCCCGAGCATCCTTACGGACATGGCCGCTACGAGTATCTCTCGGGTCTGGTCGTGGCGGCGCTCGTGCTGCTGATCGGCGTTGAGCTGGTGAAGTCCTCGGTTGAGCGCATCATCCACCCCGAACCTGTCGAGTTCTCGCTTGCCCTGGTGGCAGTCCTGGCACTTTCGATGGTCGTAAAGCTCTGGATGGCGGCCCTCAACCAAAAGCTCGGCGATCGCATTGAGTCCGAGACGCTGCATGCGACCGCGCAGGATTCCAAGAACGATGTCCTTGCCACAGGCGCCGTGCTGGCATGTGCGATTGTTTCGCAGGTGACGCACATCAATCTTGACGCATGGGTTGGCCTTGCCGTTGGCGCCTATATTGGCTGGAGCGGTTTTGAACTCATCCAGGATACGGTGAGCCCGCTTTTGGGCCAGTCGCCCGATCCTAAGCTGGTCAAGCACATTCGAGACAAGATCATGAGCTATCCCGGCGTTTTGGGCGTTCACGATCTGATGGTTCACGATTACGGCCCGGGCAGGAAGTTCGCAAGCGCTCACGCCGAGATGGCAGCCGAGGCCAGCCCTCTGGAAAGCCATGACACGCTCGATAACATCGAGCAGGCGTTTAGGAACGAGGACGGCATGATCGTCACGCTCCATTACGATCCCATCGTGACCGACGATCCCAAGGTGGCAAGCATGCGTTTGCGCATTAACGCCATGGCTCAACAAATCGATAGCCGCCTTTCGATTCATGACCTGCGCTGTGTGCCGGGTCCTACGCACACCAACGTGATCTTTGACTGCGTGCGTCCCTCGGATCTGCAGATGAGTGCCGAAGACGTAAAGCACGCGCTGGCACAACGGGTCGAATCGGAATATCCCAAGTCGATTGCCAAGATTACGATCGACGAAGACTACGTAGGGCATACCCACGAGTAGGGCTGTGCCGGCAAAGCAAGTTATACAGAAGAGGAGAGCATGAAGCGCCTATACCTACTCCGCCACGGCCAGACGGAATTCAACGTCAAAAAGCTCGTCCAGGGTCGCTGTGATTCACCGCTCACCGATCTGGGCCGTCAGCAGGCACGGGCAGCGGCCGCATGGCTCAAAGCCCACAGCGTCGTCCCCGACAAAGTGGTCTCATCACCCTTAGGCCGAGCCATGGACACGGCAAGTCTTGTCGCATGCGAACTCCTCGGTCCGGACGCCGCAGTCGAGCCCTGTGAAGGCATTATCGAGCGCAGCTACGGCACCTTCGAAGAAGGCCCCCACGACGCCCTGCCCACCGACGTTTGGGATCCGGGCGAGGACCTGGTCCCCTTCGGAGGAGAAGGAAGCCGCGCACTGCAAGAACGCATGGTAGGCGCCCTCACCAATCTCATGGGCTCCGAGGGCATCGAAACCCTCCTAGCAGTAAGCCACGGCAGCGCCAGCCGCCAATTCATCAAGGCTGCAGCCCCAAAGGGCTTCGAGCTCCCAACAAAACTCCCCAACTGCGCCATCATGATCTTCAATTTCGATGAGGCAAAGCCACAAGCAGAAGGCGAACCGTCCCAATGCAAGTTCACCCTCCAGCAAATAGTGGACCCCCAACAAAGTCATTAGTCTGAGCGAGCAGAGTTAAGCAGACATCAACGTGTCGTCTCCCGAGCTTGGCAGAGGGGCGGCGAAATATATTAAG
>DBEZXT010000035.1:0-4004 GCA_048291645.1 Collinsella aerofaciens
GTCATCGGCGTGACCTCGGTCGAGGGCGTCGGCAGCCGCTTTACGATTCGCCTGCCGCGGTAGGAAGCCCCTCGGCATAAATAAAGGGATAGGGCCACGCAGCCCTATCCCTTTTTGCTAGCTATGACAGCTTGTGCGCTATTCGCGGCACAGGTGCACGGCGAAGCCGGCGAACTCGCGCTTAAAGTACACGAGCTTGGTGCCGCCGTCGGGCAGCAGCGCGCGCGACTCCTCGTTGACCTCGAGCCCGCGCTCGGCAAACCACTTCTCAGCCGCATCGATGTCGTTGACGGCAAAGCCGATGTGGCCCTTGGTGCCACGACCGTTCTGCTTCATGATCTCGACCAGCGAATCGTTAAAGTACGAAACCGGGGTCTCGATGACGGGCAGGCCCATCATCGTCGAGAACAGCTCCGCGATCTCCAAGGCGTCTGCCGGGTCGGCAGCGTTAATGCCCACATGGGCAACGCGCATGTCAAAGAGCTCGACCGGATTGGCGTTCTGCTCACTCATACAGTCAGCGCCTACTGAGCCATGACGTCGAGAACGGCCTTCTCGGCAGCGACGCGGTTCATGCCGGTCATGAAGGGCACGCCACTCACGTACGGGCAGGTGAGGCCCTCGGGGGCAACGGTGGTTGCAATCAGCAGGTCGGCGCCCTCGTCGCAAGCATCCTTGGCCTCGGAGATGGCGCACTGCACGATCTCATACTTGCCGGCATAACCGTTGGCGTCGAGCATGGTGGCGACCTTCTGGGCAACGAGCGTGGAAGTAGCAGCGCCAGCACCGCAAGCCAAAACGATCTTCTTCATAGGTAATGTCTCCCTTCATGGTTTACTTTAGGTAAGTGTACCGCAGCGAGCGAGCGATGGCACTCGGCCTCGATGAGCTTTTATGCCAGTTTGCTTTCGCGCTGCGTATAATACATCTAGTACATGTTGTCATACCGCTCGCTTTATGAGCGACTAAGGACCCTAATATGCCCGATTCTCGCACACTCTGGACCGCCGTCGTTATCATCTGCATCGCCGTGTCGGTGTTCTTTAGCGTCAAAAAACGCACCACGTTTAAACGCCTGCAGCAGCTCATGGCCGCCAAGCAGTGGGACGAGTTCGATCGTTTGCTCGACGGCAAACTCACCAGCATGCTGTACCCGCGCTACAACCGCGACTACCTGCGCCTGAACTCCTATCTGCTGCGCGAGGACCATAAGCGCGCCGACGAGATGTTCGACCTGCTGCTGGGACTCAACCTGCCCAAGATGCAGCGTGTCGACCTGGTCATTAAGGCCTTTAACTACTACGTTGGCCAGGAGGACCGCAAAAAGTCCAAGGAGCTGCTGCACGAGATCAGGGGCTTTGAGGGCGGTCAGGCCGAGGCAGTCGCACACGAGTGCCAGCTGATGTACGACACGATGATCCTCAAGCGCCACAACGATATTCCCGAGCTGGAGCGCATGCTCAAGGAGGCCGGTGACGACAAGGTCAAGAGCTGCCGCCTGGAATACCTGCTGGCCCTGCAGTACCAAAACAAGGGTGACGAAGCCAAGTTCCAGGAGTTCCTGGAGAAGTCGGGCCAACACTCGATGGCCGTCAACGCGTAACGGACGGCTTGTGCTAGACTTCTAGTCTCACGGGGGCGTGGCGGAATTGGCATACGCAGGAGACTTAAAATCTCTCGCCGCAAGGATTGTGGGTTCGAGTCCCACCGCCCCTACCATGTATTGCCTACGAGCCCGTGTCCCCCAGGGAATGCGGGCTCCTTTCTTTTGGACGCCGTCAACTGCAGAGCAGCTCATTTGGGACGGGGCTTTTTTGACTACTTTTTCCGCCCACCCAATGAGTTTCCTACCACATTTTCCGATGGAAAAACGTGGTTGTCTCGCACATTTTCCGATGGAAAAACGTGGTTGTCTCGCACATTTTCCGATGGAAACACCCAAATGGCCTTATACTAACCGAGAGGGTTGGGAGGCAATATGCAGCGACAGCTTATGAGCGAACTTATCGCTTGGAAATCAAGGACGAATCGCAAACCTCTCTTGCTTAAGGGAGCCCGCCAGACAGGAAAGACTTGGCTTCTTAACGAATTCGCAAGCCAGCAGTATCGAAACGTCATTCGTTTTGACTTTATGCTCGAGCCGAGCACACGCTCGCTGTTCGATGGGGACCTCGACCCCAAGCGCATCATCTCCCAGATAGAACTCCTACGTGGCCAAACTGTAACGCCAGCAGACACGCTCATCATCTTCGACGAGATCCAAGAGGCCCCGCGCGGGATCACCTCGCTCAAGTACTTCAACGAGCTTGCACCCGAATGCCACATCGTAGCAGCCGGTTCCTATATGGGCCTCGCGCTCCGACGCGAAAACGAGTCATTTCCCGTCGGCAAAATCGACCAGCTCACCATGCGTCCCATGGGGTTCGCCGAGTTCGTTCGTGCCGTCGACGGCGACCCGCTCGCCGACGCCATCCTTGCCGCAGACATGAACCTTCTAGCAAACGTTACCGAAAAGCTCGAACACTTGCTCAAGGAATACCTTGTTGTCGGCGGTATGCCCGAAGTTGTCTCCGCTTTCGCCGAGACACGCGACTTCATCGAAGCCCGAAGGCTTCAGCAGCAAATCATCGAGGCTTACGAATCCGATTTTGGCAAACATGCACCCGCCCGCATCATCGAGCGCATGAGGTTGGTTTGGAAATCCCTTCCCGGCCAGCTTGCAAAGGAGAACAAGAAGTTTGTCTATGGCGCCCTTCGTCCCGGAGCGCGCGCACGCGATTTCGAGGAAAGCCTCCAGTGGCTCACGGACTACGGAATCGTTCATAAGGTGCCACGTGTTTCCGCTCTAAAGGCGCCGCTCTCGAGCTACGAAGACCTCTCGGGCTTCAAACTGTTCTGCATCGACACCGGCATCCTCGGAGCGCTCTCCGGTCTCTCTCCGGCCATCGTTCTTAACGGATCCGCTGTTTTTACCGAGTTCAAAGGTTCGCTGACCGAACAATACGTCGCGCAGGAGCTTTTGCTCCAGGACAAAACTCCCGCGTATTGGTCCTCTACCTCTGGCAATGCCGAAACCGACTTTGCCATCGACCATGCGGGAACCGTGCTTCCGCTTGAGGTCAAGGCGGCAGAGAACCTTAAAGCGAAGAGTCTGAAAATAGCCTGCGAAAAATTCAAGCTCGAGCGTTGCGTGAGGAGCTCCCTGGCGGCATATAGAGACGAGGGCATGCTCGTCAATATTCCGCTTTGGGAGATTGGGCAAATCGACAAGCTGGCATAGGCGCTGTGGGGACGCCCCGCAAGGACTGTCCCCAGGTGCCGACTGTTGAGTTGCGGTGGAATAGGGACTGTTTGGTGCCCGAAAGGGCGATTTTAGTCCGTATTTCACCGCAACTTATTTAGAGGGCGCTGAGGCTGGGGGTCCAGCCGATGGTGGGGGTCGCGCCGTCGAGGGTCTCGTTGATGGTTGCGGCCATACCGGCGAGCAGGCTGTTCTCGCTTACGGTGAGCGTCTTGTAGCCGCCGGCACGCATGAGTTCGCGGATCACCACGGCGCCAGCCAAGATCACGCCCGCGCGTTTGGGCTGTACACCCGGTAGCGCGGCGATGCCTTCCGCGTCCAACACAGACATGCGCTCGATAGCGGCCGAGACCTGCTCCAGCGACAGCTCGCGTAGGTGAACAAAGCTCGAATCGTACGGTTCCAGCTCGTGGACCAGAGCCACCAGCGTAGTCACCGTGCCACCCACCGCGACCAGACGCTCGGCGCGCTCAAAGTCGCTGGGCAGGCCTTCAAAATAGGCGGCGAACTGCTCGCCTGCCCACGCGGCAGCGGCAGCAAGCTCGCCGCGTGCGGGTGGCAGCGTCGAGAAAAACCGCTCCGTCACGCGGCGGCAGCCAATGTCCAGCGAGCGCGTCCCTTCTAGCGCAAAGACGCCACGCTCCGGCGCATAGACGCCCGTCGCGAGCTCCGTGGATCCGCCGCCCGAATCGGCAACAATGAT
>DBEZXT010000036.1:0-3735 GCA_048291645.1 Collinsella aerofaciens
AGGATAAGCTCCTTGAACGTGTAAACCACGCCGAGGATGAAAGCAGAGAGGGGCTCTATGAAGACTACGATTCATTCTCAAGGGACATAAAGACGAAATACGGAGTCTAGTCATATCCCAGAATAGCCTCATCCTTGTTGCCCAAAGTTATTTACGCGTCATTGTAAAGCGGTACCCCCGCGCCGGCAGGGGGCAGATGTATCGCTTGCAGCGCTAGCTAGCAAATGACCTGCGTGAGTTCCTCGATGGCGGCGCGATCCTCGGCGGCGATGCCCGGCTCGCACACCACGGCGTCCAGGCTGTCCAGACGGCAGAAGGTGTAGAAGTCGCGCTTGCCGATCTTACTGGAGTCGGCGATCAGATAGCGCGAGTCGGCCTTGCTAAAGGCGAGCTGCTGGATACGACCCTCATCCATATTAGACGTAGACACGTCGCCATCCAGAATGCCGTTGGCGCCGATAAACGCCGCGTCGATACCCAGCGCACGCAGGGTATCCTCGGCCGTTGGTCCCACAAAAGCGGCGGTACGGCGACGGTACATGCCGCCCACTAGGCACAGGTCGCAGTCCTCGCGCGCCTCGAGCAGGTTAAACACCGAAAGCGAATTGGTCACGATGCGCAGACGAAATGCCGGCAGCATCGAGGCCATCTGCTCAACCGTGGTGCCCGTACCCAAAAAGATGGTCGAGCCCTCCTCGATGAGCTCCACGGCGCGGCGCGCGATCTGCAACTTTTCCTCGGCATGCTTGGTGCGCTTTTCGCTGTGCGAATACTCATGGCGCAACATAGCATGTGGACGGCCCTGCGCACTGCGGGCTCCACCGTGCACGCGCTCGATCTCGCCCAGGCTCGCAAGCTCCTCGAGATCGCGGCGGATCGTCATATCCGAGACACCCAGTGCATCCGAAATCTCCTTGACCGAAACCGTGCCCTGCTCCTCGAGCAGCTGACGAACCCTATCCTGTCGCTCTGCCTTAATCACGATGAATCCTCGCCGTTCTATGCGTGCATATCATTCAAACAGTAACGAACAAATTGTATCAGACCCGTGCGTGTCAAAAATGAACGCCCGTACAGCTCAATCATCACTTTTTTGAGAAAAATACCCCCTGCTTTAGTTGGGTGTAGTGATAATCTCGCCTGTTCGCGCTACAGTTTGTCAGAAATACCTCGATGTTAGGAACCAAATGATCACTTCCGAGCTTTTCGGCACCGCGCCGTGCGGTACCCCCGTTCATCGTTACACCCTCAACGGGCCCGAGATCTGCGTTCGCATTATGGACTTTGGCGCCACCGTGCTGGACATCGACGTGCCCGACATCCCCGGCAACGTGCGCGATGTGGTGCTGGGCTTCGATAAGCTCGAGGATTACTTTGACAACCCCGCCTGCTTTGGCGCGACCATCGGCCCCGTGGCCAACCGCACTGCGGGTGCCACGATCACCATCGCCGGCACGGACTGGCATATGCCGGCCAACGAGGGCGTCAACAACCTGCACAGCGACCTTGAGCACGGCCTGCACAAGCGCGTGTGGGACGTTGAGCTCGACGAGGTCCACAATGCCGTGCGCATGACCACCTCGCTTGAGGACGGTGAGCTGGGTCTTCCCGGCAACCGCACCTTTACGGCCGTGTTTACCGTGACGCGCACCGGCTGCTTCCGTATCGAATACGGCTGCGAGAGCGACCGCGCCACCTACGTGGCCATGACCAACCACACGTACTTTAACCTTGCCGGCCATAACGCCGGAATGGACTGTGAGCACTTCTTTGTTGCTAACGCTGCCCACTACCTGCCCATCAACGAGCAGAACATCCCCACCGGCGAGATTGCTCCGGTCGAGGGCACGCCGTTTGACTTCCGTGAGCTGCGCCCCATCGCGCCTGGCATGGAGGCCGACGATCCGCAGATTAAGCAGGCACGCGGCTACGACCACTGCCTGTGCATCGATGACTATCAATACGGTCGCAACCTGCGCCGCGCCCTGCATGTCGAGGAGATGTGGACCGGCCGTGAGCTGGACTACTACACCACCGCCCCGGGCGTGCAGCTCTACACCGGCAACTGGCTGGGCGACGAGCACGCCAAGGACGATGCTAACTATGGCTGGGGCGCTGGCTTTGCCCTCGAGGCAGAGATGTACCCCGACACGCCGCACCAGCCGTTGTTCCCGCAGGGCATTGTGGGCCCGGGTCACCCCTATAGCAATGTGATCGAATACCACTTTATGAGGCACTAAGCCCGCAACGCGACATATCGCACAGCAGCGCCCGCCGGCACCACCGCCGACGGGCGCTTTTTCATCTTTTGGGCTCATTTTCGCTGTGAGTGTATGAGTGACGTATCAAAAGTATGCCCATTTACTACGTTTAGCCCGGGATGCTCGACCATGCACCGGTTTTTGTTAGATTCACGAGCCGTCTACCTGCGGTTTTGTTTTTCTCAAATTCGACATGCTCGGCGATAGCCGATCAAACGTAGTAAATGGGCATTGTTTTTGACAGGCAGCATCGCGCGCGTCCCTCGCAAGGGCAAAATGATTCGTTTTTCTCCGTCCCCAAGGGATCAGTTGAACAGATTGCCGATGGGGTCGGGATTCGAGCTGGGGAGATAGCGGATTTCTAGTTCTATGCCGAGCTTTTGCAGCTCTTTAAAGGCGGCGACGTCTGCATCGTCTATGGCAACCGCGGGCGTTATGGGGCGCTTGCCCTCCCCTGCCTGCATATGGCCAATGCTGATCTTGGTGATCGGCACGCCACCCTTAACCAGCGCGAGTGCATCGGCGGGTGAGGCCACCATGATCAGAATCAACTGGCGCGGCGTTGCGGTATGAATGATGTCGATGGTCCTTTGCACCGAGAAAAACCGCGTCCACACGCCCTCGGGCGCCGCGACCCTCATAGGCGCCCACTTGCGCGAATCCGCCGCGATCTCATCGTTGACGATTAGGATAAGGTTGGAACCCACAGCCTCGTTCCACAGCTCAATGTCTTGCCCGTAAATAAACCGGTCATCGATGCGTGTGAGAAGAATCTTGGGTTGAGCCATGGCAGCCCCATTCTGTTTGAGACCCGTAAGAGCGAGACATCACGTCTCCAATATTAGTGCATTTAAAGTGAGAAAAGCCGTCAGAACACTTGCGCAGATTTGCGATGTCCCGTATCATAGACAGCCGTTGACGCCTCAGTTGCGTCATCACATGGTCGCCAGCGTAGCTCAGTTGGTAGAGCACCGCTCTCGTAAAGCGGGGGTCACCGGTTCGAGCCCGGTCGCTGGCTCCATTGCACAAGATAGCCGCCTTCGGGCGGCTTTTTTGTTGCCGATTTTGAGTGCGCGTGCGCCAATCCACGTATCGTAACGGCCTCAACTCCCCTACTCAAAAACAGAAAGCCCCGCCAACCGCAATCCCCAAGGGAACCGCGATTAACGGGGCTCAAGCGCGCTCCTCAATGGAATCACGCCAGCATACGAACAGCTCAGCCGAGCAGCGCGCTACTCCTCCCAGTAAGCGTCTGCAAGCAGCTTAAAGCAGATCTTCTTAACCGGCTGTGCGCCATCGCCCGGGAACTCGAGCGTGGGCATGTGAGGCTCGACGGCAACAAACAGCGCAAACTTGTCGTCGGCAAGATCGCCGGCAATCGAAGCGTCGGAATCGACCAGATCGTAGTCGTCCTTCTCGTCAAACTCCTGGACCAGCGTCAGGCTGCCCGTAGCGACCTTAAAGGCCTCGCGAC
>DBEZXT010000037.1:0-4142 GCA_048291645.1 Collinsella aerofaciens
CGCGAGCCTGCGCGAGGGCACGCTGCGCTATAACGGCGTGGTGTTCAACGAGATGAAGGGCGCGCTGTCCGACCCCATGAGCGTGCTGGACGACGCCGTCAACGCCGCGCTCTATCCCGACACCGCCTATGCGCACGAGAGTGGCGGCGACCCGCGCGCGATTCCCGCGCTCACCTACGAGCAGTTCCTGGACACGCACGCGCGCCACTACAATCCTTCCAACTCCTACATCACGCTCTACGGCGACCTGGACGTGGACCGCGCGCTGGCGTTTTTGGACGAGCGTTATCTGTCGAAGTCGAGTGCCGCGAGCCGCCGCATGGACGCCGCCGTTGCCGCCGGCGAGGACCCGTCTGCGCTGGCGCCCAATCCGCTGGACGTGCAGGAGCCTGTGACCTGCGAGTATAAGCGCATCGAGATGGCCACCACGCCCGAGAACGCCCTGGTGGGCCTGGGCCTGGTGCTGGGCAGCGCGCTCGACCGCAAGCGCACGATCGCGGCGGACATCCTGTTTGAGGCGCTACTGGGTTCCAACGAAGCACCGGTTAAGAAGGCCATTCTGGCCGCCGGTCTGGGCGGCAACGTGGTGAGCTACACCGCGGCCGAGAGTCTGCAGCCCTACGAGCTCATCATGCTGCAAAACGCGCAGCCCGGTGTGGCGCGTGAGCTGCGTCGCGTGTTCCAGGACGCCTGCCGCGACCTGTGCGAACATGGCGTTCCGCGTGAGCGCCTGGAAGCCATCATCAGCAGCAACGAGTACGACCTGCGCCAGCGCGACTATGGCATCGCCGACGGCGTGGCCATTGCGTGCGACGCGCTGAGCACCTGGCTCTACGATGACGACGCCGCGACGCTGGCACTCAAGTACGGCCCGGTGTACGAGGAGCTGCGTGACGAGCTGGACGGCAGCTATTTTGAGGACCTGCTGCGCGAGCTGGTGCTGGAAAACGACCACATGGCGCTGGTTGAGCTGGTGCCGGTGGACGCCGCCGAGGGCGCAGAGGGTGCCGAGGCCACCGAGCTAGCAGCCAAGCGCGACGCCATGACCGATGCCGAGCTGGCCGACGTGGTCGAGCGCACGGCCGCACTTCGTTCCGCACAGGAGGCCGAGGACACGCCCGAGGCCAAGGCCACGCTGCCGCGTCTGCGCGTGTCCGACATTGGCGAGGCGCGCCCCGAGCCGCCGCTGGTCGTGGACACGACCGCGCCCATCCCCTGCCTGCGCCACGGCATCCCCACCAACCGCCTGGCCTACGCCATGCAGTATTTCGACCTGAGCTGCGTCGCGTTTAAAGACCTGCCCTATGTGACGCTGCTCTGCCGCCTGCTCAAACAGCTGCCCACGAGCGAGCACTCGGCCGAGGAGCTCGACAACTTGCTCGCCGGCAAGCTGGGCTTTTTGAGCTTTACGACCGAGGTCATGACCCAGCCCGACGTGGACGGAGTGTGCCCCTACCTGCTGGTGAGCGCCGGCGCCCTGTCCGAAAAGATCGACGCGCTGGCAAGCCTGCCGCGCGAGGTGTGGTCGAGCACGCTTTTGCTCGACGCCGACGCCGACCGCGTGCGCGACGTGCTCACACAGATTCGCATTGGGCTTGAGCAGGGCTTTATCAACAACGGCCACTCAGCGGCGCTCGGTCGCGCGATGAGCTACAGCTCGCCTTCGGCCGTGGTGCGCGAGCAGCTTTCGGGCGTAGATTTCTACCTGTTCCTGCGCAATCTGCTCGAGCACTTTGACGAGCGCGTGGACGGGCTGCGTACCAAGCTTGCCGAGCTGGCGGAGCGCATCTTTGTGGCCGATGGCTGCATGGCGAGCTTTACCGGCAGCAACGAGGACTTTGACGCATACTGGGATGCCGCGGGCGACCTGGGGCTGGGTGCGGGCGATGGTGCCGATGCCGGCCGCGACGCTCTCGTGGTGCCGACGCCGCGCGACCGCCACGAGGCTTTCGTCATCCCCAGCGATATCTGCTTTGCGGCAAGCGCGTCCGACCCGCGTCGCCTGGGCATCGACGTGACGGGCGCCTGGGCGGTTGCCGCCAACGCGCTCTCCTACGACTACCTGTGGAACGAGATTCGCGTGAAGGGCGGTGCGTACGGCTGCGGATTCCGCGCAGTCGGCGAGCGCCAGACGGCGTTCTACACCTACCGCGACCCAGCAATCGACCCCTCGATTGAGCGTGTGGCGCGCGCAGGCGAATGGCTCGGCAGCTTTGAGCCCGACGAGGCTGCCTTTGAGGGCTTTATCGTAAGCTGCGTGAGCGGCATGGACGCGCCGGTGAAGCCGTACGCGCTCACCAAGCGCCGCAACACGACCTACCTGGCCGGGCTCGATCCGCACGCACGCGAGGAGCGCCGCGCCCAGATGCTCGCCGCCACGCCCGGTGAGCTTCGCTCGCTCGGTGCCGACGTGACGCGCATTGCGGCCGAATCGCCAACCTGTGTTTTTGGCGGCCGAGACGTCATCGCCAAGAGCAACGCCGGCTTTAACGTAGTCGACCTGCTGGGCTAAGGCACGGCAAGCAAAACTACCACGAAGGGCGCAGTTCACAGGCGCCCTTCGTGGTAGTTCGAACACTTGTTCTATACGCACACATGTTCTATAGTAGAGGTGCTTGCATCGAACTGAAATTGCAACTAGAATATAGTTGCAGAATGTGAGGCGGGATGCCTCGATCCGATAAACTCATCGCCCAGCTGCTTAGCTGTCCTTCAACGTATAGATTTGCTGACTTTCTTAAAGTTATGGCTTCATATGGCTTTGAAATGGACAGCAAAGGCAAGACGTCCGGATCGCGCGTTCGCTTCTACAGGCCATCAGATGGCAGGATGTTCGTAATGCACGCACCTCATCCATCTGACGAATTGACAGCGGGGACCATTCGAAACATCGTTCGCTTTCTGCAAGATGTCGGAGGTAGTCATGAGTAACGTTTTGGCATACAAGGGTTATTTCGCCCCGGTCGAGTTCGATGCCGAACAGCATGTGCTAACAGGTATGGTCGCCGGCATTAGGGACGCAATCGTATTTGAAGGCTCCACGGCTGAAGAAGTGGAGCAATGCTTCCACGACGCCGTCGACGATTACCTTGAGTTTTGCGCCGAGAAGGGCAAGGAACCCGAGCGGGCTTTTAAGGGCTCGTTCAACGTAAGAACGGGCTCTGAGCTCCACAAGCAAGCAGCGCTGGCAGCGGCAAAGAAGGGTGAGTCACTCAATAAGTTTGTGACTGAAGCGATCGCTGCGGCGCTGTGAAGCCAACGTCGAGTCGAAGCCGCCACACAGGGCGCCTTTGTGGCGGCTTCGACGTTTGCCCAGATAAAACCTGCCAAAATAAACCTGTCCCTTTTTGGCAAGTTTGCTAGAGGAGGTTGGGATGGACAAGGCTGAGTTGCGGCAGGCGGTGATTGCTCGGCGTGATGCTCTTGATTTGGACTTGCGGGCAGCGAAGTCTGCCGTTATCTGCGCGCGGCTTGTTGAGCTGTTGGATCGCTTGGATGCCGCGGCGCCGCACACCGTTGCCATCTATGCCGCGATGGGCTCCGAAGTCGACCCAGCCGCGTTTGCCGCTGCGGCCGCCAAACGCGGCTGGCGCGTGGCCTATCCGTGCATGCTCTCGGCAATTGATGCCGCAGCTTGTGGCCAGCGCATGTGCATGCGAGCAGTTGCCGCCGACGATGCGTCCGCGGCTCCGTTTATCGCCCACCCCGCGAGGGCCTTCGCGGCCACGGACATCGACAGCGACCGCTTCCCCATCGTGCCTGCCGAAGCACTCGACATGATTGTTGTGCCGCTCGTGGCCTTCGATCAAACCGGCGCGCGCCTGGGCTACGGCGGCGGCTGCTATGACCGCTACCTGCCCATGCTCTCGCCCGTATGTCAAATCGTCGGCATCGCCTTCGACGAACAACGCATCAACCACGTCCCCACCGATGCCCACGACCTGCCGCTACCCAACATCATCAGCGCCTAACCGCCGTCACATCAGCCACGGCCACAGTCGCAGCCTAGTGCTCCTCGCCGGCGCGGGCCAGGTCGTAGGGCGTGGTCTGGTAGACGTAGTAGTTGAGCCAGTTGGTGTAAAACAGCTGAGCCTGGCTGCGCCAGACGTTGCGCGGCTCGGCGGTGGGGTCGTCGTTCGGGA
>DBEZXT010000038.1:0-11056 GCA_048291645.1 Collinsella aerofaciens
CTCCACACAATGAGGTACGGGAAGCCCTCAAAGCTCAGGCGAACACCCTTGTCCTCGCCCTTTTTGGAAAGCGTGACCTGACGGCTCTCGAGCACGTCAAAGATGGTCTCCGCAAAATCGAAGAGCTCATGTGACAGAGGCAGCGTCTTTCCCACCATGGGGTTCTTGGAGCGGTTGGTCACGTCAATCAAGCCAGTCGAGGGGACGGCAGTGCAAAGCTCAGCAGCCTCGTCTTTCTCAAAACGCAACTCGTAGTCCGTATAGGCCTCGCCCTCATCGAGCGGGCACCTAAAGCCGGGGTGTCCACCGATAAAGAAAGGCATGTCCTCGGTGCCCTCGTTGGTAACCTCATAGGAGACGCGCACGGCGGCGTCCTCGAGCGTATAGCGGGCGACAAGCTTAAACGGATACGGATAATCGCTCAACAGCGCGGCGTTATCCTCCGAAGCCAGGCACATCGCCAGCTCGTTCTCGCTCTGGCTCAGCAGCTTCCACTCCTGTTTGCGCGCAAACCCATGGCGGGCGAGCTTCACATGATGTCCGGCAAACGTCATGGCGCTGTTATCGCGCAAACCTCCGCAAATCGGGAAGCAAATCGGTGCCTGGCCGGACCACACGGCGGGATCGCCCTGCCACAAGTACTCGCGACCTCCAGCCTCAATCGAGGTAAACGAACCACCGGCCGTGGAGACCTTGATAGAAATCGAATCGTTGGAGAGAGCGTATTCCATTGTCCATCCTTTCGAACAACTGCTTTTTGCTCGCAAGAACCCGTCTCGGCCCTGACCAAAGGACAAACCCGCACGTTCATCGATGCGTCCGGTTTCCCAGCCATGCAACGGGGTACCATACAGACATTGAAGCAATTACAGCTGAAAGGCCTTCTTATTCGAACCATCATCCTCTATGCCTCACGCCACCACGGCAATACGAAAAAGCTCGTGGACGCCATCGTTGAGGCACACCCCGAAATCGATACCCTCGACGTGAAGTCACTCGGTAAAAACGAGTACCCCGACCTGCACGAATACCATCTGATCGGCGTCGCCACGGGCATTTATTACTCCGAGATCGACAAGGATATGGCACGTGTGCTCACTAACGTGCTGCAGCCGCAGGACAAGGTGTTTGGCCTTATGACCTACGGTGGCAAAAACAAGTGGTACAGCAAGGATATCGATGGTATCTGCCGCATGAGGCAGGCCATCTTTATGGGCGTCTACGGCTGCCCCGGCTTTGATACGTGGGGGCCGTTTAAACTCACCGGCGGTGTCCAAAAGGGGCACCCGACCGCTGAAGAAATTAAGGGCGCCGTCGACTTCTTCGACAAGATCGAAGACGAGTATGGCGACATCATCGTCGAAGAGTACGCCAAGCGCGAGAAGCGTCTAGCCTACGAAAAGGAGCATCCTGCGGGAGGTCTTGTGGCCGGCGTCAAGCGCACGGCAAAGAAGATCGCTAACAAGCTGTAACTGTGAAGGTACTTTTGAGCGTTTAACCCATACGGCGGGTCCGAGCAGATTCGGGCCCGCCGTTTTTTCTATCGTTACTCGGTAAAGGCGTTGCCGACGCTCTGACCGCCAACATACGTCTCGACGAGGGTGAGCTCATGGTCGAACACGACAAAGTCGGCGTCGCGACCCGGCATGATGCTGCCGCACTTACCCTCGATGTGCGCGGAGCGTGCCGGCACCTCGGTCGCCATTCGAATGGCGATATCGGCGCTGGCGATACCCCAATCGACAATGTTCTTGACGCCTTGGGCAAGCGTAAGCACCGAGCCGGCAATGCTCTTGCCATCGGCAAGCCAGCACAGGTTGTCCTTCATGATGACGTCCATGCCGCCACTGGTGTAGCTGCCCTCGGGCATGCCGCCGCAGCCAAGGCAGTCGGTGATGAGCACCGTATGCTGCCAGCCCTTTGCCTGCAGCAGCGCCTTGATGGCAGCAGGGTTTACGTGTTTGCCGTCACAGATGATCTCGGCGTAGGTCTCGGGCGTGGACATGGCAGCGCCCACGACGCCGGGCTCACGGTGATGCAGCCCGCGCTGGCCGTTATAGGTGTGCGTAAAGCAGCTGGCACCGGCGTTGATGGCGGCGATGCACTCATCGTAGGTGGCGTCGGAGTGACCGATGCTGGTCACCACACCCTTAGCGTTCAGAGCAGCCGCATAAGCAGCGGCACCATCGCGCTCGGCCGCCATGGCGCTCTTGACGATGCGGCCGCCGGCAGCCTCCTGCCACTGATCGAAGACCTCCTCGGAGGGATCGATAAGATAAGCGGGGTTCTGCGCACCCACGTGCTTCATGGTAAAGAAGGGGCCCTCCAGGTAGATGCCTTGGATACGAGCACCACAGAAGTCGGGGCCGCGGCCCTCGTCCGCCTGGGCGATGGCGGCGCAGGCGTCCTTGATCTGCTCGACGCCATCGGTGAACGTCGTGGGCAGCCAGCTGGTGGTACCGCGACGGGCGAGCTCGGTCGAGCTGATATCGATGCCCTCGGGATCGTTATCGGTAGTTGAGTGGTTGTAGAAACCATGGATGTGAGTATCGACCATGCCCGGTGCGATCCACGACCCCGTGTAGTCCCTGATCTCGCAAGAGGGCTCGTCGGCCTGCCAGGCGCCAAAGACGCCATCCTCGACCATAAGATAGCCGCCCAGTTGCGGACCTGCCGGCAAGAAGAACTTGTCAGCCTTAATTGCGTACGTGCTCATATGCACTCCTTGCTTCTAAAGCAGTTGACTGTAGTGATGCTTATACCCAGCTCACATAAAACAAAAAGCGCCCGCCCGCCGTTATGAGCGGACGGGCGCCCTTACAGGGGGACGCGATTAAGCAGTGAAGGGGTGAATCGTCACGCCCTTAACCACGCGGTTGACCGTGCCGGTGGGGCTCGGCGTATCGGGCGTGTTGCCCACGCGCACGGAGTTGAGCAAGCTGATAGTCTGGGCAAACATCACGAACGGCAGAGCAAGGTAGCCCTCGGGAAGCGCCTCGTAGCCCTTAAAGGTGAAGGACTCGCCCTCGTAGACGGTAGCGCCATCCTGCTGAACGGCAACGGTGTGCTGAGCAATATCGTCGCCACCGATCTCGTTGAGGATGTCGATGTCGTACTGGCGGGTGTAGGCGTCGTTGTTGACGAACACGAAGACGAGGGTCTTGTCGTCGACGAAGGACTTGGGTCCGTGACGATAGCCCATGGAAGTGTCGTAAGAAGTGGCAACCAGGCCGTGAGCGAGCTCGAGGATCTTGAGCTGGCTCTCCTGGGCAAGGCCACCGAAGGAGCCAGAACCCAAGTAGGTCACGCGGTTGAAGTCGCCAGCCAGGTAATCGGCGACCTCGGACTCGCGAGCGATAACCTCCTCGCCCATCTTGGCGATGGTCTCGACCCATTCAGCCTTCTGCTCGTCAGAGGCAGTGTCAAAAATAAGGGTGGAGAGCAAAGTCATGCAGGAATAAGAACCGGTCATGGCGAAGCCCTTGTCGTTGGCACGCGGAATGAGCAGCGTCAGCGCGTTGGGGTCATCGGCAGACTCGACGGCGAGCTTGCCCTCGGGAGCGCAGGTGATGTTGAGGAACTTGACGTTATGGACAAGCTCCTTGGCAACGGCGACGGCGGCAAGGCTCTCGGGGCTGTTGCCAGAACGGGCAAAGGAGACCACGAGCGTGGGATCCTCGGCGCGCAGGAAGTCACGCGGAGCGCTCACGATATCAGTCGTAGCGATGGGCTTAAAGTCATAGAAATCGGTGTTGCCAGCATGACGCAGGTACGGAGCGCAGGTATCGCCAACGTAGTCGGACGTACCGGCACCGGTAAAGACAACGGACAGACGACCCTCGCCCATAGCGCGAGCCTCGGCCAGGAAGGCCTCGATGGCCTCCTTGTTCTCGCGATAGATGTTGAGCGTATCACGCCAAAGCTCGGGCTGCTGGGCAATCTCGGCCGTGGTGATCTGGGCGCCGAGCTCGGTGAGCTCCTCGACATTCTTCTTGAACATTTCTAATACCTCTTTCTTTACTAAAGCGTCTGATATACAAAGACTCAACCTGAAAAGTCAAATCGAGTAGTAGTCATAGGCTGTTTTTCTTTCGTTGGCACTCGTATCCGATCACAAAGTATCTCGATAGTGAGAGATTCTGTACTTGAACTTGTCGGCACGAGCCACCGAAAGCGTGAACTCGACAACATCATTTTGGGTGTTGTGAGTAGTTCGGACTATGTCCAGAACTGGCGCACCCTCACCAATACCTAGAAGCCGAGCGTCACATGGACGTGCTATACCCGCAGAGAACTCCTCATCCGCCACTCGAATTTTCTGCTGATAATCCTGCTCAATAACATCGTAAAGGGGCTTTTGTTCGAGTAGAGGACGCTTGAGTGAAATAAAGAGCCTTGCTGGAAGATAGCTACGCTCAACCATCATAGGTATACCATCTGCCATTCGTAAACGTTTGAGTTTTAATACCTTTTCACCCAAATGAATCCCCATTTGCATCGAGAGCGTTTTATCTGCTTCCATTTCACAGAACTCTAAGATGGTTGTTTCTGGCAGCCGGCCCATCGCTTTCATCTGTTCAGTAAAACTGTACGATTGGGTAAGATTTGTTGCTTGAGCTAGTCGATCGGCAACAAACGTACCGCGACCTTGTTTTCGCACAATCCGACCAAGATACTCAAGTTCCTGAATTGCAAGCCGGACAGTCGACCGCGAAAGCCCGAAACGTTCGGCAAGCTCACGTTCGGACGGAATCAAATCACCTGGCTGATATTCATGATCAATTTTTTCGATCAGAATATCTACGAGCTGGTCATATAGCGGTTGTCTGTGCCTCGTGCACGTCATGATATTCTCCACGTAATGAGCAATTGACCAATACTTCAGCCTTCAGATAACGCACCAACATGTCCAGTAAATGGGCTAATAGCGACACTACATCTCATCGTCTTCATCAATGTCAGCACTCTCGAGTTTCTTGAGATCGACTCCCTCACGACCAACGACCCGTGCGCGTTCGGCAAGTTCATCAAGCGTTGGGTCTCCAAACGCACGCGTCATAACGAGCTCCACCAACATAGGTAGATTTGTTCCGGTGACAACGGTCACGTTATCGAGCTCAGTCGTCATTGGGATAGCTTGATTGAACGGAGTACCGCCAAGCAAATCAACAAACACCAATACGCCATCACAAGCTTGACGCATCTTGGCAATGCAGGTTCGCAAATCATCACCAAAAGTAACCGCCTCCGAGCCCGCAAAAGGAACTACCTCAAAATTAGGCTGTTCGCCGGCGACCATATCCACAGCGCTTTTCAAACCAGGTGCAAACTGACCGTGACCAGTTAGTACAAATCCAATCATTCTATCTACCTTTCTACCGTTCGCTTTCTTTAGCCATAGAACCCCTCAAAAGGGCTCTTACGACCACTGCATCATTAAAGTTTAGTGAGTATTTTGTTTTATCGTGGGAGGTCTGTGAGCGTCTCTAAGCTGCTTTTCAAGGTTGCGATATCTAAGTGCTTCGCCCTTGTTCCCGCTGCTCTCATATTGATATGAAAGCAGCAGATAGAGCTTTCCGCGTAACCCAAGGTCGTTCGTATCCAGCATAGCTTCCATCTCATCGATCTTATCATGCCGACGGCAAAAGACTATGTCGTAGGTCAATTGGCTGTCCGCCAAAATACCCTTCGACACGACGGGGCGCATCTCTTCCAACATGGACGCCGCCCGCTTGCGGTCACCCGTCTTGATATAGAAATTAAAGGCGCGAACCGCAAGCTGTCGACGTTGCTTATCGCTGCACGACATCTCCAGCAAGTGGTCAAGCATTCGATCTGCATATGCGTCCATATCAGCAGCTTCGTAGATAGTGAAACGAAGGTAATACTGCTTATACGTAGACATTACTATACGCGCTAGTTTGCGATCGAGCAGGTCTATGCAATCTTGGTATAAGCCCAAGTTAAACAATACCTGCAATTTCATATCGAAGTATTTTTTCGCTCCTTCGGTCACAGCGAAATAAGCCACGACAACACATATGAACAGGACAATCCAAAATGGCATTGCACTATATTCCCTTCAAGGCAGCCTTAATGAATTAATCGAACACGATGACTGCATAACCGCCTATGAAAAGCGGTGTCCGACAAAACAAAAGAGGCGCACACTCCAGGGGATATGGCGATAAAGTCGCCTTGGAGGTGTGCGCCACATCTTAATTGAGGATCAAATGTCGCGACAATATGGGGTACTTAGCCCTTGCAAATGATACCGAATGCACCCAAGGCAATGGACAGAACCAAGACGATAAAGATAGCCTTCGTCGAGGTCATGCCCTTCTTACCAAGGAGCCAGTATACGAAGCCGACGAGCGCGGCAGGAACCAGCTTGGGGCAAATCATATTGCAGATATTCTGCAAGTCAACGGTAACGCCACCGATAACAGGCTTCGCTGCAATAACGATACCGACATTGGTTGCGACCAGGGCACCGACCATAAAGACACCCATTACGGAGGCCGCGTCGGTCAACGCGTTCAGGCGGTCGCTCATGGTGGTGACGAGCTTCATACCCTGCTCATAGGCCATGTGAGTCTGCTTGCAGCGGAACCAGTCAACAAGGATGTTCACGACGACCCAGATGAAGATACCCAAGGGGTTGCCATTCATGGCCATATTGGCAGCCAGGGCGCCAAAAATGGTCGGGAGCAGCGAACCGAAGATGGAATCGCCGATGGAAGCCAGCGGTCCCATGAGACCGGTCTTGAGGCCAGCAACAGCCTCGAGGCCCTCAATGCCCTCCTCTTCCTCAATCGCCAAATCGATACCGGTGATGATCGTGTTGAGGAAGTTTGAGGTGTTGAAGAACGGTGCGCACTGGGCGCGGCAGGCTTCCTTTAGCTCCGGCGTGCCGTCACCGTACAGCTTGCGCAGCGTGGGCAGGATAATCCAGAGATAACCAGAGTGTTGCATGCGCTCGTAGTTCCAACCATCCTGGAAACCAAACAGGTTACGACGGTTGATCTGCGCAAGGTCGTCCTTGGTAATCTTGTAGCCAGTGGTGCCATTGGCGAGTTTCTCATTAGAGCTCATCGTCGTCGTCTCCCTCCGCAGCGCCAGCAGCAGCGACGGGACGCTGGTTGTTCTTGTAGTACAGCAAAGACAGAGCAAAGCCAATAATAGCGATCGCCAGCATCGACATGTTATTGAACATACCGACCATATCCACGGCGCCCTTACCAAGCGCACCGTTCACAGCGACGATGTTGGCGTTAAGGTTCATGATGCTCGTGAAGGCCGTACCAAACAGGGCGGCGACTACAAAGCCGAGCAGCAGGTAGGCGACGTGCTTTTTGACCGGCAGGTAACGGAGCAGGATGGCGAAGCCAACGGCGGGCAAGGCACCGCCAGCAACAGACAGACCGTCACCCAGCCACTTCCAGTCGCCGTTAAGGGCGGTGGTGATGCCCTCGACCAAGCCCTGGCCAAATGCGAGAGCCAGGAAGACCGGAATCATGCGGGACAACATCCAGGAAACGGCACCGAGCAAGTAGTGTACGTTGTAGGCGCCCCAGTTCATCTTCTCGATATCGGCATCGCACATGTGACCGAAGAACGTGTTGGCGAAACGGCCGGCGATATCGGTGTAAACGAGAATGGCAGCGACAGGTACGCCGATGGCGGCAAGAGCCGTCTCGGGATTCATGCCCGCACCCACGGCAAAGGCAGTGGCGACCAGAGTGCCGGAGTTGGCATCGATACGAGAGGCGCCGCCAAAGGTACCAACGCCCAGGACGGTGAGCTGCATGCTGCCGCCGATAAACAGGCCAGTCTGCAGGTCACCCATAATCAAACCGGTAATCATACCGGAGAAGACGGCTGAGCCGGCACAGGTGTACCAGTTCAGCTCATCCATAATCTGATAACCCGCATACAGGGTTAACAGAAGAATCTGCCACCAAGCAATCATGGTAAACTCCTTATTTAAGGTGTAACAGTTTCTACAATACCAATACGCTTATATAAACCGTGCATCCCCCTTCACGGCCTAGCGTTAATTCGACTAGAGCGTGAGAGCCTCTGGGTTATCCTGCGGCGTCAGCTGAATGACAATAGGAAGATTATCGGCCTTGAGTTTGGCAAATGCGTCAAGGTCCGCCTGGTCGCAACTAATGTTGCGATTCAGCTTCTTGACCGGCTCCATTGTCGTCATATTACCGACGATGAGCTGCTCAAGCTTAACACCTTGTTCCAAAAGTCGAACGTAGACCTCAGGCTTTTTCGCAACAATGAAGAGACGTTGCGCATCATATTTGCCAGCAGTGATGTTGGCAGCGGCCTTGTCGACAGGAAGCACGGACAACTTCACAGTTGCCGGGCAAGCCATGCGAAGAACCTGCTTTTGGGTAGCATCTTGCGATACCTCGTCGTCAACTACCATGAAGCGGCTTACCTGACGGGCGTTAGACCAGAGGTTTGCCACCTGTCCGTGAATCAAGCGAAAGTCGATTCGTGCGCCTACAATCATTTCTACTCAACTCCTTCTTGTTCAAGTGTACGGATAACGGGCTCAGAGCGAAGGGAGATTTTCGCATCATACACGCCCTCTGTTTCGAACATAACGAGTTCATTGGTACCAGGGTGTAATAAACCGTGCGGAACATAGAGCGTCATGATGGGACCCTTATCCCAAAAACGTCCGACATTCGTTCCGTTTACGAATGCCACACCCTTTCCAAAACCCGTAGTGTCGATAAAGGTATCAGCCGGCTCAGATATATCAAACTTTGCGCGATAAAAGGAAGGTTGCCCCTCTACCCAGCCGGCGGAATAATCAAGATTATCGATGTTATCGAGTGGCAGACAACGCATCTCCCAACCGGTAACAAAGTGAAGATCAACGCAAACTCCTGTCCTAATGCCCTTATGTTGCGTATCAGCGAGCAATTTGTGACCATAATTGACGCGACCCATATCCTCGGTCAGAACATCCAGGCGGTTGTGTTCACAGGGAAGAACGCAGTGAATATCTTCCCCGATGTGCTCCTGATACTGCGTCGCCACTTTGTCACCGTTCACAAACACCTGAGCGCGGTCGCGGGCGTCAATAACCCGAATACGCTCTTCATCTGCACGGTCACGCTCGACAGTCGTGGTATATAACGTATATCCATACGACTGACCCATCTCTTCCATGGGCATAGGATATTGGGCTTCAATCGGCTCCGAAAGAATATCGAGCACATTAAAGAGACTTACGCGCTCACTCACCGAAATATCGGGCATGGAAAACGCCTTTTTTGTTAACGGCTTGCTTTGCGCGATATCGGGATACAGCTCGTGAACTGTCCTTTGAATTGCGAAGTATTTCTCGGTCGGGTTGCCCTGTTCGTCCAACGGAGCATCGTAGTCATATGATGTCACCTGGTGCAGGTCATGCGTATGGCGTGCAGAACATCCGTTCATAAATCCAAAGTTGGTGCCTCCATGAAACATGTAGAGGTTTAAAGATCCTCCAAGCTCGAGCACCTCGCGAACGCAAGAGGCAAGATCCTCGGGATCGCGCCTGATGACGTTCTCCCCGTAGCGATTGAACCAGCCGTCCCACAGCTCCATGCACATAAGAGGCCATTGTTTTCCATGCTCCTTGTGAAAAGCAGAAAGAGCCTCAAAGTTCTCCTTTGCATGAGAACCAAAGTTGCCGGTGCACAACACATCATCGTCAATAAGCGTACCGGCACGAAGGCACCCACGCCACGGACCATCGGAAGTACAAAGGGGCACGGAAACCCCACGCTCGACCATAAGGCGACGAATCGCACGAAGATAGTCCTTATCCTCGCAATACGACCCATACTCGTTTTCAACCTGCATCATGATGATGTTTCCGCCCTTGTCAATCTGACGCGAGACGAGTATCGGCATGAGATGGTCGTAGTACTGCGCAACGTGAGCAAGAAATTTGGGGTCGCTGCTACGCGGTCTCATATCATGTTGGCGCAGCAGCCATGCTGGCATGCCGCCAAATTCCCATTCTGCACAAATAAACGGAGAGGGCCGAACAATTGCATACAGACCGAGTGACGCTGCCTCATCAAGAAATGCCGCCAAATCGATTGAGCCAGAAAAATCGAAGACGCCAGGCTTTGGCTCATGAAGATTCCACGGTACATACGTTTCGACCGTATTAAACCCAAGAGCCTTAAGGTTATAGAGCGAGTGGTGCCAGTCGCTCGGATGAACACGCATATAGTGAATCGCCCCCGACAAGATGGTGAACGGCTCATCATCGAGTAGGAATTGATTGGTGATCTTAAACGAATGCATGCTACTCCCGATCTTCGTGCTCTACGACGCCGATGCCGGTTCCTCGGCCCTCGGCTAAACACCTTGGCTATTATGGACGCATTAACGCAATTATGTAGACAGAATCTGAAGTGGTCCGTAAACGGTAGCGAAATGACGGTGAACGGCTTTAATAAACAAAATATAAACCCGCTGGTAAATTACTTTTTAACTATAGATTTCTAACGATTCTATATTTGAAAGGTGGTATGTACCAGCTATCCACTATTTCATACTAGTTACATTATGTTTCAATCGCATTTCTTCAAATGCTTATCTACTTTGTTGTTGCCGATTTGAGTGCGCGTGCGCCAACCCAAGCATCGTCACGGCTTCAGTTCCCCTATTCATAAACATAAAACCCCGCCAAACGTGATTCCCCTAGGGGAAACACATTTGGCGGGGTCCTTGCGTGATTTCCCTAGGGGAATCACGCCATCAGGCGAACAACTCAGCCGAGCAGCGCGTTACTCCTCCCAGTAAGCGTCTGCAAGCAGCTTAAAGCAGATCTTCTTAACCGGCTGTGCGCCATCGCCCGGGAACTCGAGCGTGGGCATGTGAGGCTCGCCGGCAACAAACAGCGCAAACTTGTCGTCGGCAAGATCGCCGGCAATCGAAGCGTCGGAATCGACCAGATCGTAGTCGTCCTTCTCGTCAAACTCCTGGACCAGCGTCAGGCTGCCCGTAGCGACCTTAAAGGCCTCGCGAC
>DBEZXT010000039.1:0-12728 GCA_048291645.1 Collinsella aerofaciens
GGCGCGGACTACTACGCCAAGGACGCCGCCGAAAGCGCTCGTATCGCCGAAGAGGTCTTTGGGCAGTAACACAACGGAAACAACCGAGCACCAAAACGTGCCGCATGCGCCACTTGGCACGTGCGGCACGTTAGAATAGACAAGACTATGCTCGTTTTGGCAGATAGGAGTGCAAGGATGGCGATCACGCCCGCAGAAATCGCGGAAACCCGCGGCATGGTTGAGGAGCAGAACCTCGACATCAGAACCATCACCATGGGTGTTTCGCTCATGGGTTGCGGCGACGAGAACCTCGACCGCATGTGCACGAAGATCTACGACCACGTGACGCACACGGCTGAGCACTTGGTCGAGACCGCCGAGAACCTCGAGCGCGAGTACGGTATCCCCATTGTCAACAAGCGCGTTTCCGTCACCCCGGTGGCGCAGATCGCCGCATGCTGCAAGGATAAGGACCTCACCCCCATCGCGCACGCCCTCGACCGCGCGGCCGAGACGCTCGGCATCGATTACCTGGGCGGCTTCTCCGCGCTCGTCCAGAAGGGCATCGGCGACGCCGACCGCCGCGTCATCCAGTCCATCCCCCAGGCGCTCGCTACCACCAGCCGCGTCTGCTCCAGCGTCAACGTCGCCAGCCTGCGCGCCGGCATCAACATGGACGCCGTGCTTATGGCCGCCCAGACCATCATCGATGCCGCCAAACTCACGGCCGACCAGGATTCCGTCGGCGCTTCCAAGTTTGTCTGCTTTGCCAACATGGTCGAGGATTCCCCGTTTATGGCGGGCGCCGTTCACGGCGGTGGCGAGGCCGACGCCGTCATCAACGTAGGCGTCTCGGGCCCCGGTGTTATGGCTGCAGCCCTGGAGACGCTGCCCGATTCCGCATCGATGATGGAAGTCGCCGAGAAGATTAAGCAGACCGCCTTTAAGATCACCCGTGCCGGCGAGCTCATGAGCCGCGAGGCCGCCCATCGCCTGGGTGTCGAGAAGGGCATTGTCGACCTTTCGCTGGCGCCTACGCCCGCCATCGGTGACTCCGTCGCGCGCATCCTCGAGATCATCGGCGTGGGCACCTGCGGTGGCCCTGGCACGACCTGCGCGCTCGCCATGCTCAACGATGCCGTCAAGAAGGGCGGCGTCATGGCCAGCTCCAGCGTGGGCGGTCTCTCGGGTGCCTTTATCCCCGTGTCCGAGGACGCCGGCATGATCGCCGCCGTCGAGGCCGGCGCGCTTTCGCTCGAGAAGCTCGAGGCCATGACCTGCGTGTGCTCCGTCGGCCTGGACATGATCGCCATCCCCGGCGACACCCCGGTCGAGACCATCGCCGGCATCATCGCCGACGAGATGGCCATCGGCGTCATCAACAATAAGACCACGGCCGTCCGCGTGATTCCCGCCATCGGCAAGGGCGTGGGCGACTGCGTCGAGTATGGCGGCCTGTTTGGCCGTGCACCCATCATGCCGGTGAACCCCAACGCCGGCACCGTGCTCGCCCACCGTGGTGGACGCTTCCCGGCACCGCTGAACTCGCTCAAGAACTAGCTGAGGGGTTCGGGCGAGGAGCCCCGAGGAGGGCAAATATATAAGGTCGCCTGCTCGAACAGTCCTGACTCGCACGGAGAGCACATTACGTGCTCTCCGGCTCGTGCGGAACTCGCGATCGACCTTATATATTTGCCCTCCCCGGGGCTCCCGCACAACGGAACCTCAGTTGGGTTCTATCCCGGTTGCAGTTGCTTCGCTCCTGCACCACTTGGCTGGTACGGCGGTTTGGCGTTGGATCGGTTCTTTCTGATATATGCTGGTTGCGGCTCTTCTTTTGGGAGGAGTCGCTTTTTTGTTGTGAGGGGGATGGCCCGTGGCTGATGGTGTAATTCAATCTGAGCTGCTTTCTGCTGATTGGAATGGCGAATGGATGCGTCTGCAAGCTGATCGGCGGCGGGCTGATGATCCTTTTGAGTGGGATAAGCGGACTCGGCATTTTCGTCCGCTGGAGACTGCCCCGTATGCTCGGGATTTTATAAAACTGCTGGCGCTTAAGCCTGGTGAGTCGGTGCTCGATATGGGATGTGGGGCTGGGTCGATTGCTATTCCGCTTGCGCAAGACGGGCATTCCGTGATTGCTGCCGACTTCTCTCCTGCCATGTTGGGCACCCTTGATGCCGGCATTGAGTATTACAGGCTCGGGAATCTTATTACGCCGCTTGAGCTTGCTTGGGATGACGATTGGGATCTGGTTGGACCGGTCGCGAAAGCGGTAGATGTTGCCTTTGCCAGTCGGTCGGTTACAACGACCAATCTAAAAGGTGCACTTGCCAAGCTTGATCGTACGGCTCGTCGGCGTTGTGCTGTCACGATGGTCGCCAACTCCAGCCCGCGCTATGATCTGCACTTGATGAACGCTATCGGCGCCTCGGTTACCTGCAGTAATGGCTTTGTGTATGCTTTTAATATCCTCATTCAGATGGGTACCCTGCCGCAGGTTACGTACTTTGAATCGCCTCGTCGCGATACCTTCGATAGCCTTGAGGCAGGCGTAGCAGATTTTTCCCGTATGCTCGAGCATGGCAACGAAGATAAGGTCGACCGCCTGCGCGATTACATCGCCCAGCACATGATTGAGAACCCCCATGCCGGTGAGCCGGGCTCCAAGGGCGTGCCGCAGGGGCGCTATATGCTCGATCATGTCCGTAAGGTTCGTTGGGCGCTTATTGCATGGGAGCCGGTCTCTGCACCCCGCTCATAGCCTGCTCGCAGCCCGCACCGCCCACTCACTCGGCATCCGCATTCTTTTTGAACTGGGCAAACGCGCTCCACACCGCGCCGTTCCTGCGCTATCGTGGGACAGCTCACGTAGATTAAGGCCCCGTCGCGGGGCGCCCCATACATAGAAAGCGAGAACCCATGGCACTGACAGGAGCACAGGTCAAGCAGCTTCGCAGCATGGCCCATCACCTCAACCCCGCTATCATCATCGGCAAGTCCGACGTCAACGAGGGCACCGTCGAGCAGACGGTCGCCTACCTGGAGAAGCACGAGCTCGTTAAGTGCTCCGTGCTCGATGGCTCCAGTCTTTCCGCCCGCGAGGCCGCCGAAGAGCTCGCTGAGCGCTGCCACGCCGAGGTCGTCCAGGTCATCGGCCGCAAGTTCTCGCTATATCGCGAGTCCTCGCGCAAGGACATCGAGAAGATCAAGCTCGTCTAAGAGCCAATGATCCGGCGAGCCAACATATAGCAAGCTTACGGGTGCCCAAGTACTTCGGGCGCCCGTTTTTTATCGCTCGACCAGCACGCGATTGAGCCGCCCCTCCACCAAGCGCTCGTATAGACGCCGCGTCTCGGGCTCGGGCACGCCATTGACCTGCTCCCTCAGATGGTGCATATGCCCGCTGTACAGCTCGACGATATCGCGCCGTCGCCCCGCCGCACTGTAGACGCGCATGGCGCAGCGCACCATATCCTCACGCGCCGTTTCCTGCCGAAGCCCCGACTCCGCCAGCCAAATCGCCGACTGCAGATCGTTTTCTTCTAGAGCGGCATTTGCTCCCTTAATCATGCAATCGATGTACTTTGACAGCATAATGCGTCGCATACGCAAAAAGTAGGTGGGATTACAGCCATTGGGAACATACAACGGTCCGGCATAAAGCTGCTCAATCTTAAGGCACAACTCGACCAGATGGGGCCCGCGCGCACCCGTGCGATTTCCCAAAACCTCGCGGCTTATCTGGTCAAACAGCCGTACATCGGTCTTGACGTAGTCGCCGTTGAGCCCAATGCATTCATTTTGGATGAGCACACATGACTTGCCATCCGGCGTCGGCCCCAAAGCCGACCGCAAGCGCGATATCGTCGAGTACAGGTTGTTGCGGGCGCTATTAAACTCGGCATGGGGCCACAGCTCCATGGCCAGCGTCTCGCGGTCGACGAGCGCATCCATGCCCAGTGCAAGCCGCTCGGCAAGTGTCGCCGCCTTCTTGCGGCGCCACATTTTGTCCGTGATGGGAAACCCGTCGCGCTCGGCGCGAAACGCACCAAACATGCGAATCTCGATATGGTCGATGGTATCAACGGCTTCAACCTCGCCGGCCTGGAATAGGCGCTCGCCCTCCCCTTCCAAATCGTCGCGCAGCGAGTACCGCGACAGCTCGCGCACGGGAAGCTTCTTGCGTATCCTGCCCGCCGGCTCGCCCAGACAATGCATGGCAAGGCGCGCAAAGAGCCGATACGATGGCTCTAGAATCCCCGCACGATTCATGGACATCCAGGCCGCAAGGTCGCTGTCTCGGCCCGCACAGGCCAAATGCAGTGCCACCATCCAGGCTTCTGCGCCACCAACCTGCGTCTGGCTTATATCGAGTAGCTCCGCTTCCTCGCGCACCGAAACCATCGAGGTGTTACGCAGATATGCCGCGCGCTCCAGCAGCAATGCGTTATCGCGCATGTACGCAATCGACTCCTCGGCAAGTTTGAGCACTTGGACCGCACGGAACTTTGCATTAACCGGCCGTCCCTCTGCCAGCGACTGCCAGCCTTCTAGCAACAGGCCAAACAGCTGAATCTGGTTGTCGCGCATGCGCACGGCAAAACGATCGAGCTCGTTGAACGCCGCGTCGTCGGTTACCGGCAAGCCGGAAAGGAGCCGCCGTGCCGCCAACACCATGCGCACCCAGATAGCCATCGCCTTAAGCCCGCGTACGTCGAGCGCCTCCCGCACCACCGTCATCTCGTCGTCGCGCTCGTCGGTTCCCGCAAACGACCCGTCAAAGAGCTCCACCAGCATACTATCGGCCCGTATAACAATCCCCGCGATGTCGAGCTCGCAGTCGTAGGCCTTGCTCGTTTTGAGCTGCTGTAGAACGCCGCCGTCATCTCCCCGCTCGGTCAGGCAGCGCTTAACCTCGATATGCGCAGACAACATATCAAGTGCGGTATGGGATGTCTCGATTTCTGGCACGGCCAGGTTCGTAGGAAGCCCAAGCCCGTTGTCCCCATAGCAAACAGCCGTCAGTGTCTGGGCCACCCTCCATGAAACAGGGTCTATTTCGCAGGCCGCCCGTTCGCCCCCGCGCTCGATGACCGATGCCATATAGCGAGCGAGCTTTGTATTGGACACGCTGACCGCTGCCAGATATACGCCGAGCGCCTCGGCTGGCGTTGGCTCTGGAGCCGGATCGTCAGCATCGATCGTGCCCAGCGCTGCTCGGCAGATATCGGCCCCGTGCCCCGTCAGAGCAAGATCGACCCCGTACTGTCCAGCAAGTTCAAGGACCGCTTCACGGTCCAAAAAGGCGTCCGCCAGGCCCATCGCCGCATCGCATCGGCCCGCCTTAAGCAAAATCCGGGCCGCCCTCGGAACAAGTTCGGGGCGAACCTCGGCCACCAACTTACGCAAACGCAAGCGTCCGTTATCCTCCGTGCCCAGACACGTAAAACTCCGCTCGGCGGGATCCAAGCCAAAGATCGGGTAGTCGCGCACAAAGTAGGACTGGTCGACCATCGACAACCTCACCCCACAAGCCTCGAGTTCTGCGATATTGCCCTCGCCCATCAAAACCATGAGACATGCCACGCAAAACAGCGCATTATTGTCGAGCGAAGCCAGATCGGCAAGTGCCGCGCCATATACGTTGACAATCTCGTTTTCGAGCAGGCCGGCTACGTCGCCTTGGCCATACAGACCCGTCTGCAATGCCGAAACGAGCTCGGGCACGCCCTGCGTGAGCTGATAGAAGTCGAGCGATGTGCTGATCGAAAACGCCGATGCCCACGCCGAATACTCATAGGCATGCACCTTGAGCATCTGCGCATTGATCTTAACCGAATCGCCCAGCCCATGAATCAGCTGACGATTTGAAGGACGGCAGGAGATAAAGACCCCAACCCCCATAGCGCGCAGGCCGCGAATCCTGTCGATGAGGTCTTCGGTATCGTGCTGATCGAGGTTTGGCACATTATCAATCGCGATAGGGGAGTGCGGTTTGTCTTTGAGTTCTTCGGTAACCACCTCGAGCTGCATAAACACCTCGCGCCCAATGGCGCGATCGGCCTCGATAATCCGCACGGGGCCTCGCGTTGGGTCGCATTTAACCTCATGGGTGTACTGCAGCAGCACCGAGGTCTTCCCAAACCCGTCGGGCGCATAAAGAACCACGATGCCGGCCTTTCGGCCCTTGGCGATAAGCTCATTCATCAAGCGTTCGCGTCGCACCATATAGCCTCCGCCCAGCGGCATCAGCTCGAGGTCGTCTATACCGCTCAAATCGTTTACCATGCCCGCTCCTCAACTCGACCGTATGGACACTGTAGCCGCAAGACCATACAAGCCGCGCTATGAATAGAGCGACCTTGTGTTTTAGGTTGTCTTTTGGTACGCAAGCGGCTAGTTTTTGTACAGCGAGGGCCGATTGTTATTAATCCCCCGACTAATCGGTCTTTAAGCAGGTAAATGAGCTTGTCAGCTTGTCCCATCTAAGCGGCAGTGTAACGCAAATGAACAAGGTTCAGCCATGTCATTCAACTCGCCTAGCACCCGCTACCGCCTACGACCTTTTAGTGGCATTTTTGCATAGAATCTGTTATGGAATGAATCAAGCTGTTAGGCATCCGGTATTCGTCAAGCTTACGGCAAGTTTTTGGTCAAGTGGACAGAAAGGGATAGCAAAAAGGCCCCCGCAAAGCGGAGGCCTTAGGCAAAGTCATGTCGAGCCGCAGGATTCGCGCTACTCGCAGAGCGAAAGAGCGGCCTCGTCGGCAACGACAACGCAGTTGGTGTGCAGCTGCAGGATCGAAGCCGGGCACTCGGGTGTAACCGGACCATAGCACATGTCATGCACAGCCTGAGCCTTGGCCTCGCCGTTGGCGACGACCAGGATCATGCGGGCATACATGATGGTCTGGGTACCCATGGTGTAGGCCTGACGGGGAACATCGTCGATGCTGTCGAACAGGCGGCTGTTGGCCTGAATGGTGCTCTCGGTGAGGTCGACGCAGTGCGTGCCCTTGGAGAAGTGGTCATCGGGCTCGTTGAAGCCGATGTGGCCGTTGTTGCCAATGCCGAGCAGCTGCAGATCCGGGTAACCGGCGGCGGCGACAATCTTGTCGTACTCAGAGCAGGCAGCGGCGGCGTCGGGGTTGGAGCCATCGGGCACATGCGTGTTGTTCAGGTCGATGTTGATGTGATCGAAGAAGTTCTCGCGCATGAAGTAGTGATAGCTCTGGGGATCGTCGTGCGAAAGGCCGCGATACTCATCCAGGTTGTAGGTGCT
Source organism: Collinsella aerofaciens (assembly GCA_048291645.1). GTDB lineage: Bacteria > Actinomycetota > Coriobacteriia > Coriobacteriales > Coriobacteriaceae > Collinsella > Collinsella aerofaciens_CG. The sequence goes on from DBEZXT010000039.1 coordinate 7,268, forward strand.
GACCTCGGCAAAGTCGACGTCGCCCTTCTCGTACCAAGCAGCGAGCTGCTTGTAGGCACCGATCGGGGTGGAGCCGGTGGCAAGGCCCAGCACACAGTCGGGCTTGAGGATAACCTGGGCCGAGATGATATTAGCGGCCTTGCGGCTCATATCCTCGTAGTCTTTAGCTTTAATGATCTTCATTACGCGTCCTTTCTCGTACAAGAGAGGCAAGGCTCCCTTACAAGCACTTGCCCGCGGCCCGCGTCGGCCGCAACCAACGTGTGCGGCCACCAGGGCGAGGTCGCGTAATGTATGTGTCTCGTGTCTAACCGCGTCGAGGCCCCTGCCCGTCCACGGTGACCCAAAGCTGTTTAGCCTCGGACAAATCCCATCTTGCCACGGAGGGCGTCCTCTTTCAAGGGCGCCCTCCGTAAACGTGTTTGAATTGTAGGCTAATGGCCACGTGCACTTGCTAGCGCTCGCGAGCAACGATGAGTTGGTCCATCTCTTCGACATGCACGCCAACGGAGCCCTTGATACTCGAGAACTCAACGGAGTTGCACACCAAGATGGGAACCGTCACATCGTAGCCCTCGGCAGCAATTGCCTCGCGATCGAACTCAATGAGTACATCGCCCTTATGGACGATGTCACGCACTTGCGCATGTACGGTAAAGTGCTTGCCCTCGAGCTGAACAGTGTCCAAACCAACGTGGATGAGCACGTCCAAGCCATCGACCGTGTTAAGCGCAACAGCGTGTCCCGTGGGAAAAATGGCCTCGACCTTGGCATCAGCCGGTGCAATCACACGCGTTCCGGTGGGCCGAATCGCCACGCCCTGGCCCAAAAGGCCGGTGGCAAACGTCTGGTCGTTTACCTCGGAAAGCGGAATGACATCGCCCGAGATGGGAGCATCCAGCGTAAGGACTCGACCACGCATACCAAAAGACCTTAGGACTTTAGTGAACATGCTCCCCCTCGGACATACCAATCAATCAAAATAACCTTAACAGTTTACCACTTGGCAACGGTTTTTGACCATTAGGGAAGTTCGCGCTTGACAACCTCGACGATGTCGTCGACAACGCGCTGGGTCAGCTCGTGCGTCTCGGCCTCGGCCATCACGCGGACCAGCGGCTCGGTACCGCTCGGGCGCACCAGAATGCGGCCGCGGCCGTCAAGCTCCTTCTCGGCAGCAGCGACGGCATCCCAGATGGGCTGGCAATCGTCCAGACCAGCCTTGTTGTCGGAATGCACGTTGACGAGCACCTGCGGGTACTTCTTCATAATGCCGGCAAGGTCGGTGAGGGTACGACCGGTGCGCTTGAGCACGGCCAGCAGCTGCAGAGACGTCACCAAGCCGTCACCGGTGGTGTTGTGCTCCAGGAAGATGATGTGGCCGGACTGTTCGCCGCCGATGACGGCGCCGTCCGCGAGCATGCGCTCCAGAACGTAGCGGTCGCCCACGGCGGTCTGGACCATCTCGAAGCCCTGTTCCTTCATAGCGATGGAGAAGCCCAGGTTGCACATGACGGTCGAGACGATCTCGGAGTTGGCGAGCTTGCCGCGAGCGGCGAGGTCAGAACCGCAGATAGCCAGGATGTAGTCACCGTCGATCTCATTGCCCTCGCTGTCCACAAAGAGCACGCGGTCGGCGTCGCCGTCGTGGGCCAGACCGATGTCAGCGTGGGTGCGCAGCACGAGCTCGCGCAGGGGCTCAAGGTGCGTAGAGCCGCACTCAACGTTAATGTCGGTGCCGCAGTAATCGGTGTTGATGGCATGGACCGTGGCACCCAGGCGCTGCAGCGCGGCGGGCGTAGTCTGGCAGGAAGCACCGTGACCGCAGTCGACGGCAACGACCAGGCCATCGAGCCTCAGGCCATCAAGCGTATCGATGGCATGATCGACATATGCCTTGCGAGCGTCCTTCATCTTGATGATGTGGCCAACGCCGGCACCGGTCGGCAGCGTATCGGCAGCCATGGCTTCCTCGGACATGACCCAGGCGCTGATCTCTTCCTCGACAGCATCGGGAAGCTTCATGCCCTTGCGGCTAAAGAACTTGATGCCGTTGAACTCCGGCGGATTGTGCGAAGCGGAGATGACAATGCCGCCGTCGAGCTCGTTTTGAACAGTGAGCAGCGCCACGGCGGGCGTGGGGATGACGCCGCAGCAATGCGGACGGCCGCCCTCGGCCATAATGCCGGCGGTCAGAGCGCTCTCGAGCATGGTGCCCGAAAGGCGCGTGTCGCGGCCGATGCAAATATCCGGACCAAGGAACTTGGTCGCCGCGCGGCCCAGGCGAAACGCGAGGTCGCACGAGAGGTCGGCATTGGCGACGCCACGGACGCCATCGGTACCGAAGATGTTCTGGGGCATAGGATTGCTCCTTCCCTAGCAGGCGATATACAACCGCCCACCCTAGTCGAAAAAGAAAAGCGGGACCCGCCGAGGAATCGGCAGGCCCCGCTTGTACATTGTATCTCGAAAGGAGATAAAACCTTAGCGCTTGGAGAACTGGGGAGCGCGGCGGGCCTTCTTGAGGCCGTACTTCTTGCGCTCGACCACGCGAGCATCGCGCGTAAGGAAACCGGCCTTCTTGAGGTCAGCACGGTAGTCGCCAGCGTTCAGAAGAGCGCGGGCGATGCCCAGGCGCAGAGCGCCGGACTGACCGGAGATGCCGCCGCCATCGCACAGAGCGATAACGTCGAACTGACCGGCGGTGTCGGTCACCTTGAAGGGAGCAAGGGCGTTCTCAACGAGCTGATGACGGCCGAAATACTGCTCGGCGTCACGCTTGTTGATGGTCACCTTGCCGGTGCCGGGGACGAGACGGACGCGGGCGACGGCGTTCTTACGACGGCCGGTACCCTGGTAGACAACGGTGTTCTCTGCCATCTTTAAGCCTCCAGCTCAATCTTCGTGGGATTCTGGGCAGCATGCGGATGCTCGGCACCAGCGTAGACCTTAAGCTTGGTCATCTGGGCACGGCCGAGGGTGGTCTTGGGCAGCATACCGCGAACGGCGCGCTCGATGACCTTCTCCGGGTGCTTCTCCATAGCCTGGCGGAAGCTCTCAGCCTTGAGGCCGCCGTTGTAGCCGCTGTGGCGATAATAGGTCTTCGTGTCGGCCTTGTTACCGGTAAGCTGGACCTTATCGGCGTTGATGACGACAACGAAGTCGCCGCAGTCGCTGTTGGGCGTGAACTGGGGCTTGTTCTTACCGCGCAGGATCATTGCGATCTGGGTGGCAAGACGGCCCAGGACAGCACCATCGGCGTCGACGAGAACCCAGTTGCGCTGGACCTCGCCCTGCTTGGCGTAGTGAGTCGATTTCGAAATCACTTAGACTCCTCCATGTACAGTACGTGTTGTTACAGAGATTCACGGGGCTCTGCAAGTAACCCGTCCATATTACCCCGCTCGCCGTACGAGTCAACAGGTATTTTGGCTCCGACCAGAGTTTCTGCACATGTCATCCACGAGCCGTGATTTTCCAGCTCTTTAGCTGTTGTCATTTTTTGAGGGTTCGCCGTCGCTAGCGCTCAACGAACTCTTGGATTTCCGCGAGCAGGCGCTTTGCCTCCTGACGGCCCTGGATATACAGGTCCAAAAGCTTTGCCGAATCGTGCTCGACATGGCCGACCTCGACCGGCTTTTGCGGAGCGACGACCAACGCGCGGCCCTCGCGCTCATACTTCCACAGGTGCATGCGCTGGATGTTGTAGCGGTCGTGGCGCGTCTCGATTCCCTCAAGCAGATAGGGGTAGTCGGCATAGCGGGCGCGCGCGGCCGGCATAAACTCGTAGGGCTTTTTCTCGTACGAGCGGTCCTGCGTGACAATGACAACCGCGCGATCGAAGCCCGCCTCCTCGAGCACATGCTCGATAGGAACCGAATCGGCAACGCCACCGTCGACGTATTTGTGCCCGTCAATCTCGACCGGCGGCGTCACCAGCGGTAACGAAGTCGAGGCGCGCACGGCGTCGAGATCGAGCACGGCGCTTTTGACCGGCAGGTAGGCAGCGGTTCCAAAGAGCATGTCCGTCGCGACGGCGTACATCTCGATGGGGCTCGCGTCGAACGTCTCATTGTCAAAGGGATCCAGGCGGTCCTGGACATCGTTGAAGATAAAGTCGTAACCCACAATAGAGCCCGTGGACGCAAACGATGCGGCGCCCATAAAGCGGCTGTCGTTGCAGAAAGCCAGGTTGATGCGGTTGGCACGGCCGATCTGGTGCGACTTATAGTTCACGCCGTTGAGGGCGCCGGCCGATACACCGTAGACAGCCGGAATCTCGACGCCGGCCTCCATGAGAACGTCGAGCACGCCCGCGGTAAACTGCCCGCGAAAACTACCGCCCTCCAAAACGAGCGCGACCTTGCCGGCGTTCTTTGCCTTATCTTCTGCAGTCATATTGACCTCCTGCGATTGCGTTTTGGCTTTCTTCTACCCAGTTTTGGGATGGCGAGCGCGCAGGTTTTTCAAGGCGGCAGGTGAAGCGGAAAGTGTGTCCCAGTTTGAGGCGAGATTCCGGGATGCGCTTTCCGCTTGGACCGCCGCTGGGAAAGCGCGTCCCGTTCTGAGCGCGGATTCCGGGATGTACTTTCCGCTTGAGCTGCCATTGGGAAAGCATATCCCACTCTACGGCTCGATTCCGGGTCGCAGTTTCCGCTTGAGGCATCATCCGGAAACTGCGACCCAGTCTGAGCGCGGATTCCGGGATGCGCTTTCCGCCCGGGCTGCCATTGGGAAAGCGTGTCCCGGCCTGCGTTGACGCGGCGTTTTCTTTACGCCCGCGCCCTGCACAGAGTTCGATTCTACGCGGGTTTGGGGTTCCGTTGATGCGGCGCATGGCGGGCTGAGATTCGATAACATCGCATCTATATGGGGTTGAGGCTTTGCGCGGAGAATCCGCGTATTTGCTTCGCAAATCCGCACCGGCTTCGGCCGCCTGCCGGCGCCCTCGCCCGCTCGCTACAAACGCTTCGCGTTTGCTTAACGCCCGCGCCCTGCATATAGTTCGATTCTCCGCGGTACGAACAAGAAATAAAAAGGCAGGTAGATATAAGTATCTACCTGCCTGTTACTTATGGTGGAGGCGCGGAGAATCGAACTCCGGTCCACGAAAGCCCCCTGATTGGCATCTCCAAGCTCAGTCGCTGGTTTAGTCTCGGACGCTTTGCGCGCAGCGACACGCTCGCGGCGTCCTAACCGGTTCGGTCTTAACCTGCGCCATACCGATTACGTGCGCAGGAGCATTCCCCTAACATGACGTCGCGCCGGTGTCGGGGAAATCACCGGGTTGACGCGCCGCTATAAACTAAGCAGCGAGAGCCATAGGCTCAAAAGAAGAGTTGTTGTCAATTCAATTTGACGGTACCCCTGTTTAACGAGGCGAGGAGACCTCGGCTTGCTTCCTCTCTCAGAGCTATCGTGTCGAAACCAGTCGCCCCCGAATGTCGGGAAAGTCTGGATG
>DBEZXT010000040.1:0-2927 GCA_048291645.1 Collinsella aerofaciens
TGCCAATAGTATTTTGCGGAAGATCTACCTCTCGCTTGGCATGGAAGTAGGGTGGCCGGGCTGGTCGTCGTAGGCGTATTTGCTGTACACGTTGACCTCCCACTGCTTTTTTTCGACCTTTGCTACAGAATCTAGGATGAAGCCGGTCGCAAGGCTCAGGCCGCACAGGAACATAAACGAGGCGGCGAGCACAGCGGTGGGGAAGCGCGGGACGAGGCCGGTCTGGAAATATTCGACAACGATGGGCATGCCCAGGGCGAGGCCGAATACCGCGAACAGAAGCGCAACGAGGCTGAAGAACTTCAGCGGGCGGTAGTCCTTGAACAGCGTGCCGATCATCGCAACGACTTTAATGCCGTCGCTCACGGTGTTGAGTTTGGACTCGGAACCCTCGGGACGGTCGCGGTACTCGATGGGCACATCTTTGATGCGCCAGCGGTGGTCGACGGCGTGGATCGAGAGCTCGGTTTCGATCTGAAAGCCCTCGGAAAGCACTGGGAAGGTTTTAACGAACGGGCGGCTCATGGCGCGGTAGCCTGTCATGACGTCATCGAAGCTGTAGCCATAGATCCACTTGATCATGGCGCGGACCAGATTATTGCCAAAGCCGTGGAAGGCACGCTTGTTCTCCTCGGCGTAGGTGCCGTTGGAAAGGCGATCGCCTACGGTCATGTCGGCCGTGCCGTTAAGGATGGGCTCGCAGAGGGCCTTGGCCGCCTCGGCGGGGTAGGTGTCGTCTCCGTCGACCATCAGGTAGCAATCGGCGTCGATATCGCGAAACATCTGGCGGCACACGTTGCCCTTTCCCTGACGGGGCTCAAAGCGGACTGTGGCGCCGTGCTCGGTGGCAATGCGTGAGGTATCGTCCGACGAGTTGTTGTCATAGACATAGACCGTCGCCTGCGGAAGCTCGCGGTGAAAGTCGTCGATGACTTTGCCGATCGTGAGCGCTTCGTTGTAGCAAGGGATGATGACGGCGATGGATTCAGAATTCACTTAATGCTCCTTATACATTCAATCCTAGAAAGTATAGCCGTTTGGGCCTAGCATCCTAAGATGTGGGTTAGTTCTCCAGTTTTGTTGCGCGAATCGTTTGCATGGCCGTCGGGTCTATACTGTTCGTTTGTCAACGATTACGAGTAAAGGAGTTGCATCCGTGTCGGATCAGACAAAGCAACAAGAAACTCGCAGTCTGCCTGCGACGTTTGCTAAGAACGAATTTGAGAAGGACGCGTTTATCCTTCGTCAGCTGGTTACCAAGGATTTTAAGATCAAGTATCGCCGTAGCGTTCTGGGCGTCGCATGGTCGGTGCTCAACCCGCTGCTGATGATGATCGTCATGGCCATCGTGTTCTCGACGATTTTCGCCCAGGGCCGCAATGGCTCAATTACGCCCGAGATGTACCCGCTGTACTTGATCGTGGGTAACGTCACCTTTGCCGTCATGTCCGAGTCTACGAACCAGGCCCTGACGTCGATCGTGGGTGCTGCCCCGCTGCTCAAGAAGGTTAAGGTGCACCGCTGGGTCTTCCCAGTACAGAAGGTGCTCTTCTCGCTGGTTAACTTTGCCTTCTCGCTGGTCGCTGTTGCCATCGTTATGCTGTGGTTCCACGTTATGCCTTCTTGGCACCTGATTCTGCTGCCGGTCTGCCTACTGCTGCTTATGTGCTTCTGCATGGGCCTGGGCATGATGCTCTCCGCCCTCACGGTCTTCTTCCGCGATGTCATGCATCTGTGGAGCGTCGTCATTACGGCGTGGACTTACATTACGCCTATTTTCTGGACGACCGACTTCGTTGCGCAAATGCCGCATCTCGTGCGCATTCTGGTCTATGCGAACCCCATGTATAACTACCTGCAGTTTATGCGCGATATCTTCCTGTTCCAGACTACGCCCTCGCTTATGACGTTTGGTATGTGCGTTGCTTGGGCGGTTCTTGCGCTTGTTATTGGCTATACCGTGTTCCATAAGTCCGAGCGCAAATTTATCCTCTACATCTAAGGAGTGCTGTGATGACTGAATCTGTTGTTGATTACAGCGAGCAGCCTCTGGCTGTCGAGGTCGACGACGTCACCATGATCTTTAACATGGCGTCCGAGTCGCTGACCAACCTCAAGGAGTACTTCATTAAGCTTGCCAAGCACGAGCTGTTCTTTGAGGAGTTTAGGGCGCTTAAGCACATCTCGTTTGATATTCATCGCGGCGAGGTTGTGGGTCTGGTCGGCACCAATGGCTCCGGCAAGTCTACGATGCTCAAGATTATCGCTGGCGTTCTTGAGCCTAGCGAGGGCAGCGTTAAGGTGCACGGTAACATCGCGCCGCTGATTGAGCTTGGCGCCGGCTTTGACCCCGAGCTGACCGCCCGCGAGAACATCTATCTGAACGGCGCCCTGCTCGGCTATACCAAGGAGTTCATCGACGCCAACTTTGACGGCATTATCGAATTCGCTGAGCTGCAGAACTTTGTCGATATGCCGCTCAAGAACTTCTCCTCGGGCATGGTGGCGCGTATCGCCTTTGCAATCGCGACGATTACCGAGCCCGATATTCTGATCGTTGACGAGACGTTGTCCGTCGGTGATGTGTTCTTCCAGCAGAAGTGCGAGGCCCGCATCCAGCACTTTATCCAGAGCGGCGAAGTGACGGTTCTGTTCGTTTCGCACTCCATGGAGCAGGTTGAGCGCATCTGCCAGCGTGCCGTTTGGATTGAGAAGGGTGACCTTCGCATGGACGGCCCGGTCAGTGAGGTTTGCAAGGCGTACCGTGAGCAGTTCAACTAGGTTATAATTATTTGCGCCTGACAGGCTTGCGCTTGCTTTGGCGTGCGGTTATTTGCTCCATTAGCTCAGTTGGATAGAGCAGGGGACTTCTAATCCCAAGGTCGACGGTTCGAATCCGCCATGGAGCACCATCGTTTATTAAGCCC
>DBEZXT010000041.1:0-5347 GCA_048291645.1 Collinsella aerofaciens
ATATGAACGATTCGGGCAACCCTGATCCGGAATACTGGAAGAAATCGCCGCGCGAGTCGGGCGCCAAGCAGGCAAACCGCTACCTCGACGAGATGGAGGGGAAGTGGAATCAGTACAAGAGTATGAGTGCCGGTTCGGGCACCGATCTAAGAAACACCAAGCTCCTTCGCCACCATTGCACGCCGCTGTTCACGATGGATATCGCCACACAGCTGTACGGCTCGCTCGCCTACGATTGGGTGGGCAAAACCTGGGGTAACAACAACGACCCCGCATACGGCAATATTAAGGCCCTCTTCCAGGTAAGAACCGACCTCAATTGGACCGAGCAGTTTACCCTAGGACCGGTGCCATTTTTCCTAAACGTCAACCCCTGGGTGCTGGCAAAACTGGCGCTCGCCGTGGGTGCCCACACGCACGGCAGCGGCGCGGCGTTTTTTAAAAACATTTCGCTCGACTATTCAAACACGTCGGGCTCGTTCACCATCCAGATCGGGCTTGCCGTCACCTTTGGCGCCGGCGTTGCAGGCGTCGCTTCGTCTGCCGTGCGCGGCGCCGCATCCCTCACGCTGTTCATTGGGTACGAGAAGGCAGATGGACACCAGCTTCCGCGACTGCGCGTAGGTGCAGACGTCGATGTCGATGTGATACTCCAGTTCGTAATGTTCAAGTGGACCACCAAGGCTTGGTCGGGGTCGTGGCCCACACTCATCGATTCGTGGAATATGTCGGTGAACAATGGCGACCAGTATGTGCTCCAGCGCTCTGAGCTCGCATTGGGTGGAGATACGCCTTATACGCTGGATGCCTGCTTCGGCTCGGCCGGCAACATTGAGGCGGGCGGCGTGCCGCAATTTATCGCATCGGCCACCATCGTCACCAACGCCGAACTGCTCGCACGCGCCGAGGTTAAGGCCACTGCCGTAAACGCCGCGCCTGTCGTGCGCGATTGGGATCAAGCGGTCACGCGCATTGAGCTCGAGGCGGATGCAGAAAGCGACGACACGGGACAGATCGAGCATTTCGTCCATGCACTGATAGAGAACGACGAAAACGCCGCGCCGATGTATGAGTACACCTACATCGGTCAGGCAACGAACACCGTTGCCGACCCGAACGCCGATTCTGCCGGCGTGTCGGAGGACGAGCGTGGCGGCATCAAGCCCTCGAGCGACAACGTGCTGTTTGCTGGCGTGCTCAGCGAAGCCCACATGAAGCTGGCAATGATTGCCGGCGTAGAATGCCTGTTCCGTATCGCCTCGGTGCGCTACGGCGACAATGGTCGCTCGCGCCTGGTGGTACACACAAAGGCAAACGGAACGTGGTCCGCTCCCACGCCTGTGGACTTTCCCCTTGGGTTTGGCGAGGAAGACGTGGAGCGCGACGGCATATACGATTACGACTTCGACGTAGTGGAATATACGGACGGAAGAGGAAACCAGGACGCCTACGTGCTGTTGGTCTCGGGCGAGCGCCCCGACGGCGACAGCACCCTTTTCGATACGGCAAGCACAGCCGGCATACTGTCCGTTGTGCGCCTGCGCATAAGCAATAGCGAAGTTCGCGTGGTATCGCACACGTCGTGGCGCAGCATCTCGCGCGGCCGCCTTCAGGAGGATGGCCACCATTGTCTGCAGTGTCCACGCATCACGGTGGGCAAGACGCTTGTCGACGGGCGTCTGTCGGGCGCCTATCTCCACCGCCGCGGAACCACGGCAGAAAAGGCGTTGGGCACCGAGGCAGAGGTCGCGCTCGAGTGCTTTACCCTGTGGTCGGACGTTTCGGGCGACAGCCTCACGTTCCGTCAGGTCCTCCGCTTTCCGCAGGCACCGTCGAGCATCGAGCTGGGCGAGCCCGAGAATATCAACGGCAAAATGGTGGTGCCCGTTGCGTACGAGACCGCAGACGGTTGCGGCTGCGCATCGTACGCCGTGATCGGCCAGTCCATTGCGGGCTGGGGCGTTATGCCACCAGACGCCACGGTACCCCGTGCGGTACCGTGGCCACAACATTCGGGCTTTTTGGCAACCGTCAACGAGCAACTGCAGCATATTACTTGGACGCGAGGCGCATCGGCGTTTGCAACGCAGCCCGTGGGTGCCGCAGGCTGTGGCCCGGCATCGTTTAGCGTAAGCAACAACGGCAGGTGCGCGCTCTATGTAGAGAACACCGATGGCAAGGTGGGACAGACCTACGACGAAGAAGGCAACCCAGTTGCAGTGATGGGCAAGCACTTCCGCATCTTCGCCAGCACCTTGTCAGGCGATCTGTTTACGGAGCCGTTCGTGATGTGCGAGCTGGACCATCCCGTCGATCAGATAACGACATTTTTGACGTCGGGGAGCATGCTCTCCGCGCTCGCCACGCACATTGTGAGCGCGGAAAAGAGCGAGGCAGAACTACACGGCATCGAAGTGCCCTTGGTGGCGTGTGCCACTCCGACGGGCGCGGTCGCTACCTCGGGCGCGGTGGTGCCCGGGGCAGCAGGCGAATCCTTCATGGTCACGGTGCGAAACGACGGTAACACCTTGCTGACCGCCGGCACGATCGATCTGTACCGAGAGGGCTCCAGCCAGCCGTTCTCCAGCGCATCCATCGGGTTCGGAGCGAACACACGCATGGCATCGATCTACGATCCAGAACTTGCCGAGGACGCTTCGGCCAACGACATGACACACGTGAAGTACGCACTCGAGACGCTGGGCGCACATTTTGCAACGCACCCGCTGGTAGCCGACAGTGGCAACGCCGTGCTGGCACCGGGTTGCACGGCACAGTTCCGCATGAGCTTCGCCATCCCCGAAAGTTGGAGCGACGAGGTGGGCAAACGCGTAACGCTATATGCGAAGGCGCGTAATCTGGTGGCGCTCGATCCCGTAACGCTCGAGGAAATTCAACCGGGCGCAAACTCGGCGCTGGGTGCCGTACTGCACGAGCTTCATGTGCCCGACGCGGCATGCGAACGCTCAGAAGTTCAGGTCGGCGTATGCGACAGCGCGGATACGACAGGACTTCACGACGCCCCGATGACGGCGGACGGCGGTGGCGGCTCGAGTGGCGGCGGTACTGACGAGGGCGGCGGCTCCGGCGGAAGCAGCTCCGGTGGCGGCAGTGGCTCTGGCAGCGGCAAGGATCACGGCAATAACAAGCGCTCCGGAAAAGCGGGCGCGCTTGCGGGCACGGGCGATGTCAACGCTCCCCTTACGGCAGCCGCTGCAGCACTCGCCGCAGCCGGCGCCGGCCTCGTCGCCTACAGCGCCCGCCGCACGGCGCTCGAAACCGACACCGCCAATGAGGTCAATTCGGATAGGTCTCGCTAGCTCCTAGTTACTTTTGTGAGAGACGCCAACTCGGCTCATCGAACACCAAAAGGGGCTGGCCCCGATAACTCGGAGCCAGCCCTGAGTCGCCTGACATGGGAATCGCAACCCGCTACTTGAGCTTCAATGCCTCCATCATGGGCGCGGCGGCGTCCCAATCGATCTTCCAGCCAATCGACACGCGGACGGTCTCGCCCGTCGCGGGAGCCGTCGCAAACAGCGTATGGCCGTTGTCGGGACCGGTAAAGCGCAGCCACGTTATGCCGTTGTACTCGACCTGGTCGGTTGTTGTCTCCTTGCCTTCGTAGACCTGCTCTAGGCTTGCAACCTCTTCCTCCGGCGAGCGCGGGAAGATGCTGATGTTCAGGCGTCCTCCAGTCTCGTCGTGGAAGAAGTTTGCCTTTTCGCGCTCTTCGTCGGACGAATCCAGCGTGTACCCATCGGCGGCCTCGATGCTGTACGATGCGCAGTCGATGCCCGTTAAATCTGTCTTCTCGCCAGAATCGGCCACGCCGCCGGCCGCCTTGAACTCCTTGGTCTCGCATCCCGTGGTGTCAAAGTGCATGGCCTCATGATTCTTGGCGGGGGCATAAGCGTCTACGAACTCGACAGTGATGGGCCCGTAGTACGCCGTCTTGGGCGCCCAGAAATACACGTACTCAACGGTCTCGCCCGGGCCGATACCTGGCCTCTCGGAAAGGTCGATGCCCTCGTGCAGCTCATCGGGAGCCTCGCTTGCAACGTAGTCGAGCACGGCCGCCTTGCCGGAAGTAAACAACGGGTCGCCTGCCTCAAGATCGCCCTGGGCAGCATGCACGTTAAAGGAACTGAACGTCCTGTTCTTTGTGTTGTTGTTGGTGATCTTGATGTGCAGGTAAAAGCCGTCCTGCAGCTTGGCATCGCCGCGATAGAACGTACCGTGAGCCACCGACTCATAGGTAATGCCTGCCACCTCGACCATCTGCGAATCATAGGCCCTGGGCTTTTCCTGCACAGGCGCGCTGCCGCCCGAACCGCCAGGCGAGCCGCTCGGAGCACTACCGCCACAGCCGGCCACTGTACACGCCAGCACGGCCGAAAGCGTCACGGTGGGAATTCCTAACAGCAGTTTCTTTGTCATGGGCCTCATCATTCTCACCGCTCCTTTCGGCTTGCAGCTCATCCATTGCCCGAGTCCCAAGTCGACCCCGTGGCATCGGCTTCCACTATGAGCGTATGACGAAACACGGCGCCGGCGAAGTGACGCGTGGCCCAAATAACGACCCACCAGCGTTCCTTATGGGCCAAAAGAACTCGCACATGCACGCCCCCGGCCCATAAAACGAGACGTCTGTCCCAATGTTCGATTCGATCCAACAATCCGCACGACACGTTTTCGACAACGTATCCAACCGCAAACGCAGCAAGACGCATTCGGCCGCCTTCAAATTTACTCGGGCAGAACCGACTCGGTTTTGTCCGAGTAAACTCGAGCATAAACTGATTCATGCGATACAATTAACTCGGACAAAACCGAGTCGGAAGGAACCGAGTAAGTGGAATTCATTGGCAGGGAGCGTGAGCTCGCCCGTATTAAGAAAACGCTCAAAGCACCTGAGCAGCGCAATGTTCTCATTTACGGCAGGCGTCGCGTCGGAAAAAGTGAGCTCATCAAGCAGGCGCTAACCGATTTGTCGGACGTCGCAACGGTCTATTACGAGTGCCGCCAAACCTCCGAGGCAGACAACCTCGAGAGTCTGTCCGCCCTTGTTGCTGAAACGCTGAGCTTCCCTCCGCTCGCCTTCACAGGCATCCGCGAGCTCATCGAATTTCTGTTTGCCCAAGCCAAAGACAAGAACATTACCCTCGTTCTCGACGAATACCCCTACTTGAGAGATGCGGTTAAGGGCTTAGACAGCATTCTTCAGACCTCAATCGACGCTCACAGGGAAGACTCACGTTTAAACATTGTCCTGTGCGGCTCCTACGTTGAGATTATGAAATCCCTCATCGAGCATGAAAGCCCCCTCTACGGGCGAATTGATCTC
>DBEZXT010000042.1:0-11490 GCA_048291645.1 Collinsella aerofaciens
CCATGGATACCGTTCTCGTGGATATCCTTGAGGGCGCGGGCGTGCACCACGGAGTGCTGACGGAACTCCATCTCGACCATATGGAAGCCGAAGGACTCGACCTGCCAGATGATGGTTTGGACCGGACCGTAGGCGGCACGGACGGCACCGCAGGCAGCAAGCGAACGCTGGACGACGCGCAGGTCATCCAGGAACTCGTCGGCGCTGTGGTACATGGTGTCGGTGATGCGGCGCACGGTGGCGTTCAGGCGGTCGGCCATGACGAGCATGACGGCGCGATGCGGCTCGTGCTCGGAGATCAGCTCGGCGCGGGCCGTGTAACGAGGGCTCATCTCGACCTGATGGTTCCACAGGTTAATGAGCTCGGCAGAAGGCTTGCTGTAGGTGGCCTCGAGCGTGAGGTTGTGGCCGATGCGGCGGCACTTGTCCTCGAGCTTGAGCACCATGTGAGTGAAGTACTTGGCGGCGACCTCACGGCTCACCTTGGCGGTGACGTTGGGGTTACCGTCGCGGTCGGAACCGATCCAGCTGCCGGGATGGAAGAACGCCGGGCACAGCGGCGGCACGGTGCCGGCCTTGTCGCCCAGCACCCAGTCGTCAAAACGACGATAGATGACGGGGATAACGTCGAACAGCGTGTTATCAAAGATGTCGATGATGGTATCGGCTTCCTCGACCGGCGTGGGCTTCTTGAGCGCGATGGGGCTCGTACGCACCAGGGCGTCGATCTCCTGCAGCATATGGCGCTCGTTCTCCACCAGGTCGGAGCCGCCCAAACGCGGACGCTCCTCCAGCAGGTTGGAGATACGGCGAATCTTGCCCTCGACGGCCTTACGACGGGCCTCGGTGGGATGTGCGGTAAAGACAGGGTGGAACTCGAGCTTGCCGAGCAGCTCATTGGCACCCTCGACGCCCATCTCGTTTACCAACTGGTGATAGGCGACGGTGAGTTCGTTGGCGGGATCGACCTCGGTATCGGTCGATGCGCCGACCTCGCGCTCGCGCAGCTGCGCCACACGGTAGTTCTCCTCCAACAGGTTTGCCAAGTGGAAGAAGCTCGTAAAGGCGCGAACGATGACCTGCTGCTTATCAAGCGGCAGGCTGTCAATCAGATCGACGACTTCGCGAAACGCCACGGCGGTGGGCTCGTCGGCAGTGGGCACGCCCTGTTCGTCAACGGACTCGTCGGCAGCGCGGCTACCGGGGTTGCCAGCATTGGCCACAATCTCGGCTGTCAAAATCTTGTCGAACAGGTCCGCGATCTCGGGATCATACTCGCTAAGCACACGACGTTCCAGGCGCAGGAACAGCGCCAGATTATCGCGCAGCTCCTCGGGGATCTCGATCTCGGCGAGACGCTCCCTGGACTCGGCATTCGAGCCGATTCGGTTAACGAGGCGGTTGACCACGGCAGCGACGCGCGCCGCGGCTTCGGGTACAGACTGGTTGCTTAGGTTCTCAGCCACGTTTCCTCCCATTCCTCCTTCTATGCACGTAACATGCGGTATTCATTATAGGCGCTTGAGAAATACTTTCGACACTGATTGCGCTTTACCACACAAAAGTATTTTCTGCATTGCAAGGGTTTTTGCCCCAAATGGTCGTATTTCTCGGTGGGCGGCATATGCAAACGAGGGCATTCCGCATAAATGCGAAACACCCCCGTAACAATAGCTCGTCGCGAGCGGGACATGTTAGCGGGTCCGCAGCTCAAAAATCATGCGCTACAGACGCTCGCGAACCGCCTCGACGACGTTGGCCAGATCGACGAGAACCTCGTCATGGCTCTGCATGTCGCGCACCTTGACCTTGCCGGCGGCAAGCTCGTCGCCGCCCAGGACCAGGATGAGCTTGGCGCCTACCTTATCGGCCTGCTTAAACTGGGCCTTGAGCGAACGGCCCTGATAGTCGGCCTCGGTCACAATCCCTGCGGCGCGAAGCTGCTGCGTAATGGCAAAGACGTTCTGACGCAGCTCCTTGCCGGCATTGGCGACGTAGACGCACGGGACCTCCTCGGCACCCAGGTCGCTGCCAAAGGCCTGCAGGGCCAGCAGGGCGCGCTCAAAACCGACGGCGAAGCCGACGCCTGCCGTGGGCTTGCCACCCTCGAGCTCGACCAGGCCGTCATAGCGGCCGCCGCCGCCGATAGAGCCGACGCCGGCGCCAGGGGCCTCGACCTCAAAGACAGTACGGGTGTAGTAGTCCAGGCCGCGCACCAAGGTGGGATCCTCGACATACTCGATACCGGCGGCATCCAGATAGCGCTTGACCTGCTCGTAGTGCTCGCGGCACTCGTCGCACAGGTTGTCGCCCATCAGCGGGGCGTCGGCCATGATCTCGCGGCAATGGTCGTTCTTGCAGTCGAAGGCACGCAGCGGGTTGAGCTCGGCGCGCTCGCGGCACTCATCGCACATCTCGTCTGCGTGATCGAGGATGAACTGCTTGACCTGCTCGCGGTAAGCCGGACGGCACTGGGCGTCACCCATCGAGTTGATGAGCAGACGAAGCTTGGAAAGGTCGAAGCCCAGGCGCTTGTAGAACTCCATGAGCATGATGATGCACTCGGCGTCTGCCGCCGGATCGGGAGCGCCGAGCCACTCGATGCCCACCTGGTGGAACTGGCGCAGGCGGCCCTTCTGGGGACGCTCGCCGCGGAACATGGCCTCGGCGTAGTACGCCTTAAACGGCGTGGAGCCCTGGGGCACCAGGTTGTTCTCGACGACGGCGCGCACCACGCCGGCCGTGCCCTCGGGGCGAAGTGCCAGGCGCTGCTTGGGCTTGAGTTTGGTGTCGGTGCCCTCGGTAAAAACGCGCTCCAGGTTGGCACCGCTGAACACGCGGAACATTTCCTTGCGCACGACGTCGGTCGACTGGCCGATACCGTGGACAAACACGTCCACCTGCTCGATCGCGGGCGTCTCGATGGGCTTAAAGCCAAACGGCTCGAACACGCCGGCAGCGATCTGCTGCATCTTCTGCCAGGCGCGCATCTCGGCGCCGATAAGGTCGCGGGTTCCCTCCGCCTTCTGTGCCTGCATGGGCAAACACCTTTCTTTTGTATCGCGTCATAGGTAACGGTCATTATACGGCACAAACACAAACAGCGGCGGCGCGTCTGACCGAACGAGGGTATGGGGACTCGTTCGGCCAGATGCGCCGCCGCTGTTTGCGATCCGTTTTCCTCCGTCCCCTTCGGATCACGCGACCCCTTGGGGACGGAGGAAAACGGATCATTTCGTAGGCCCGTGGCCGCCTTGGAAACCGAATGATGGTACGAGCATCCATTCGGCCTCCAAGGCGGCCACGGATAGAACGGGGCGAACAGAAAAGAACGACGAACGTCTACTCCCCCGCCACGCTCGCGCGCAGCTTGGCGGCGATGGGCTCCGAGGCCAGCAGGAACACGAGCATGACCACAGAACACACCAGACACACGATCCAGGTGCTCGCAAAGGAGCCCGAGACGGCAAAGAGCACATAGACCTGCCACAGCTCACCGACAAAGCTCATGCCGGCAAGCACCGCCGAGGTAGCGATAACGGTAAGCGAGCCCAATACGCGGCCACTCACCTTATCGGCAACATGACCGATAACGAGCGAACCCACGACACTCACCACGGTGGAGATGGCATTGGAGACGTTGTACTGCGCAAGGGAAATACCCAGGTTGCTGACGATCAGCGGCTGGAACAGGCTCATGCAGTTGACGAAAATCGTGTAACACGTGGCCATGATCACGAAGCCGGAGGCCACCACGAGCCAGCCGGGGAAGAACTTACGCTGCTGGGGCATACTGCTCCTTTTAGACAAACGAATAGCCTGCGCCGGGCGCCGGTAGTGCCCAAGATTGCCTTGAAAGACAAGGGCATAGGCCTTACGGCCATGCCCGCAGGCTTGAAAGGCAAGGTTGGGTGCTACCGGTGGTCGGCGATATAGCCCAAAGCGACGGCGGTATAGGCCGCGGCACCGAGGGGAAGCTCGGCATCGTTAAAACGTGCCTTGGGATGGTGCTGGGCAAAGTGTTCGTCCGTGTCGGTTACGGCCGCGCCCACGGTAAAGTACGCACTCGGAATCTCGCTCGAGATAAGCGCGAAGTCTTCACTCGCCATGGCATGGAAAAGCGGGAAGAAAGCCGCCTTGGGCAGCACTGCGCCCACGTAGCCAAGCGACGCCTGAGTCATATCGCTGTCGAGTACAAGCGGCGGAACATCCGAAAGTGTCTCGATGGTCGCCGGCGTACGATAGGTCGTGGCAACGCCGTTAACGACCTCCGCGATGCGGGTCTTTAGGTGAGCCATGAGCTCAACATCAAAGCCGCGCAGCGTTCCCTCGAGCACGCAGGTGTCGGGGATGACGTTGGCCGCCAAGCCGCCGGCGAACTTACCAACGGTAAGTGCGACTTCCTTGGCCGCCGGCACCTCGCGGGAGATAAGCTCCTGGAGCGCCAGGTGCACGTGGACGCCGGCCGTGATGGGGTCGATGCAGATCTCGGGGCTGGAACCGTGGCCGCCCTTGCCCTGGAGCGTGATGCGGAAACCGTACACGCCCGAAAGCGCCGGACTGCCGTAGAGCACCAGGCCAAGCGGCGACTGGCTGTTGACATGCATGGCAAAGGCCGCCTGAGGACGCGGGTTCTCGAGCAAGCCGTCGGCGATGGCAGCGCGTGCCCCCTCAAAGGTCTCCTCGCCCGGCTGGAACAGCAGTTTGACGGTGGCATTGGCGTCGACGAGCTCGGCCTCGCGGGCCTTGAGCAGGCGAGCCGCACCAAGCAGCGCCGTCGCGTGCATATCGTGACCGCAAGCGTGCATGCAGCCGTTGGTGGATGCAAAGGGCTCGCCGGATTCCTCGGCAACGGGCAGGGCGTCCATGTCGCCACGAAGCATGATGACCGTACCGGCCTGCTCATTCGTGCAGATGCCATTGCCTTGGGCCGCGGCGGCACCGGCGCCGACAAGGCCCACAACGCAGGAACCATCGACGAGCGTAGCAAATGAGATGTCCATCTCGGTCAGGCGCGCTTGGATATACGTAGAGGTCTGCGGGAGGCTATTACCCAGCTCGGGCATCTGATGTAAATCGTGTCGCCACGCAGCGAGCTCGTCTGCAAAAGCCTGAGCTTCCGCAACAAGACCGTCACCGATAGCGGTCTGCGCCGCCGCGGTGGCCTTGGGCGCTGATTGCGGTTGAAGATCGGACAGTGCTGGTGCCATAGATGCCCTCCAGTAACGTTTTTGCAGCAAGCACTTTGATAGCGTAAAGTGCAAGGTACTACTTTAAGGGCGACGCATAAAAAATGCCGCCCCGGGAGGCGGCGCAACAAATTGTTTACAATTGCGGACGCGGCTTTCGACGCAAAAAATCGAAATGCGTCTCGCTCAAGATAATCGAAAGAAAGATGAGCGCGAAGCCGGCGAGCAGGCGCGAGGTGAGCGCCTCCCCCATCAGCAGCACCGAGAACAGCACACCCGAAGGCGACTCCATCGAAAGGAGCAGCGAGCCCGTTGAGGCCGGGACATGCGCCAGGCCGACGTTTTGGATGAGCAGAGCCACACACGTACAGCCCACCGATAGAAACGCCATCACACCGATAAAGCTCGGCGTCCACACGGACAGCGGCGCTTGGGTCTCGAATAACAGCGACGAGATCAGGCTCAGCACGCCGTTGCCCACAAACATCCAAAACGTGATGACGTTGATGTCCATCTTGCGGCCGTACTTGGCGGTCACCGCCATCTGGATGGCAAAGAAGACCGCGCCGCCCAGTGTGATGACATCGCCGACATTGAACTCGACGCTATCGAGCGCCACCAGGCCAATGCCCGCCAGGCACAGCAACGCGGCGCCCAAGTTGTAACGGGTAAGCTTTTCGCCGCTTAGGACGTAGCTCGCAAACGGCACGAGGATGCAATAGGTACCCGTCAAAAATGCACTCTTGCCTGCCGTGGTCTGTGCCAGGCCAATCGTCTGCAAACCGTAGGCACCCCACATGAGCGCGCCCATGCCAAGCCCGACGATTAGGTTGCGGGCATTGAAATGAGCGATGATGCGTTTGTGGAAGATGACGAACATAACCAGCGAAGCCGGAAGGAAGCGAACGTAGAGCAGCTCGAACACCGGAATGGTATCGAGCGCATCCTTCATGGTGGTGAAGGAATAGCCCCAGATGACCGCTATCGAAAGCAGCAAGACCTTCCAGAACAGCGGCGAGCGTGCGCCGGCACCGCGAGAGGCGCCGCCGGCACCCAAGTCTTCGCGGGCCACAGGGCTGTCGGGCAAGTTTTCGATTTCGTTGGCAGCGTATTGGGCCATGGAACGTCCTCACACTCAATCTGGGCGTGGTGTCCGCACGCGTATGGCTGCGTGCCGCCTCATGGTCAAATACAAACAGGGCGCACCGGACCCCCGGTACGCCCCGCTACTGTAGCAACAACCGGCGTTGCATCGCAATCCAGCATAATAAAGTGTAAAACTGGAAGGCCTCGATGTTCTGACAGCGTTTACGTGTCTGAACTAAATCAATTTGGTTGACTCCAGTTTTTCGATGATCCAGTCGTTGGCTTTGATGACCGGACGGCGGAAGACGACGCCCAGGGCCAGCGACGGAATCAGATAGCTCGCCAGAATGCCCAGCTCAACCCAGTACTCCATATGGTAGGCGCCAGCCATGGCGGCATGCATGGCGTTAATGCCATGGGTAAACGGCAGGAACGGATAGATCGCCTGGAACACAGGGCCGGTCATCTCGATGGGGAACGTACCGCCCGAACCGCCGACCTGCATGACCAGCAGCACAACGGCCAAAGCCTTGCCGATATCGCCAAACGACACCGTAAGCGTGTAGACGATATTGGAGAACACGAGACTCGCGACCCAGCCCGCCAGCACAAACTGCAGCGGGTTGTCGCACTGGATGCCAAAGAACAGGATGTCGCCCGCGCACACGAGCGTTGCCTGCAGCAGAGCCAAACCGCCAAAGAACAAGTAACGACCCAGGTAGATCTCGTGTAGGCGTACGGGGATGAGCTCGTTGATAAGCTCATCGTCAACCGACACCTTCATCATGGCCGCCAGCACGATTGAGCCGACCCAGAGCGACAAAATCGTGTAGAACGGCGCCATGGCCGAACCGTAGTTGCGGATCGGATAGACCGGCTTGCGGTCGAGCGCGACGGGACCGGAAAGCGACACGGCCAGACCCTCGGGATCATTGCCGATCATCGTCTTGATCGTAGCGAGGTCATCTGACATCAAGGCACCGTCGAGCTCGTCCTTAAACGCGCTGATCTTGTCCGACGCTTCGCCCAACTGATCGGAAGCCTTGTTGACCAGCTTTGCAGCCTTGGAGAGGCCCTTTGCCAGCGAACCGGATGCGTCGGTCAGGCCGTCTACGGCGCTATCCAGATTGCCCGAGATACCATCGAGCGAGTCTAGGATGCCCGAGACGGTCTTCTTGAGCTCCTTGGCCTTAACCGAGAACGTGGAATCGTAATCGGATTTGGCGCCCGCGATGCCGGCCTTGGCATCGGCGATGGCCTGATCGACCTCGGCACGCGAGTTGTTGACCTCGGCCATGCTATCGGAGAGAGACTTCGCGGTGGCCGCCAGATCCTTGGCATTGCTGCGGTACTCAACGGCGATTCTGCCCAGCGACGTCGCGGCGGACTTGAGGCCGTCCTTCAAATTCTCATCGCTCACCTGGTCGGCAAGGCTGCGGAGCTGATCGGCCATCGCATCGATATCCTTGGCGCGCGCATTAAGAGCCGCAGCGGCATCGTTGAGTTGGGACACCGTAAGGTCGACATGCTGGTTCGCGGTGTCGAACGCCTTCGCGAGCTCGGCAGACACATTGTCGAACGAACCCGCACTTCCATCGATTGCGGCATCGATGGCATCGTTTGCCGCCTTAAGCGCTTCTTTGGAATCATCGATGCCGCTTTTGGCATGTTCCATGAGCTGCTTTGTCGACTCATCGACGGCACCGGTCTGCTTGAGCATGCCGCTCGCCGACGTCAGCGAATCGGACGTGGAGCTCAAAATGCCCGCCAGCGACGAAGCATTTGCCTGAACGTCTCGCAGGTCCTCAATCGAATCGCCGAGCGTCGAGGACAGGTTTGCGATAAAGTTGCTGACCTGGTCGGTGCTCATGTAATCGAGCAGGCTGGACACCGTCTTAAGACCGATGCTCGTAATGGTCTCGGTAAAAGTTTCGTTAACCTGGCTCTGAACGGCACTCGAACCCTTCTCGGTCACGATCTGCGCGATGGCGTTGGCCTTCTGGTTCTCGTAAAACTCGATATCGGCGTGTTTCACGTCGGTCGAGAAAAGCGTCATCATGTCAGCGCTAAACGTTTTGGGGATAACGACGGCAGCATAGTACGCGCCCGACTTAACGCCCTCGATAGCCTTTTCGCGATTGTTGAGCACAACCCAATCGAAGCTCTCGTTGCCGCGTAGGGTGGCGGTCACGTTTTCGCCCACGTTAACCTCGACGGGGATCAAATCGCTCTCGTAGCCCTCATCGGTGTTGACCACGGCGATCTTAAGATTGCCGGTGTTGCCGTACGGATCCCAGCTGCCGGCGATGTTAAACCACGCGTACAGACACGGTACGATAATGAGGCCCATCACGACAACCAAGCCGATCACGGAGCGAGACACGTTTTGGACATCGCGCTTAAACAGATGCAGGATGTTCTTCATTTATGCCTCACCTCCTTTGGAGTGCTTGCCAAGCGCGGTGGTATCTCCATCATTTGTGGCTGTGCTGTCGCTGCCCTGAGATTTATGGTGCGAGCCGATATGCGGCAAGCGGCCCGTGGACTGATCGCCGCCCTTGGCACCACGCTCGCTGGCGTTGAGGCCAAACATGTGGCGGGCGGCAGGAATGGCGGCCGTGTGTTCGCGCATCTCGCGACGCAGGTCCTCATCCGAAAGCGCCGAGATGCGCATCTGGGTATTGAGGCTCGCTCGGATATATTCGATATTGATAAGCCAGCCGCAGATGGCAATAACCGAGATGATCCAAATGACAAGCAGGATGATCTTGCCGTTATTGTCGATATCGAGAACCGTCGACAGGACAAAGAGCAGGACCTGAACGCCCACCACGGCGGCAAAACCGCCCTTGATGTAGTACGGGTAGCGATGTTCAAAGGCGACCGCATGATCGAGCAGTTCGCGACGGTACGAATCGGAATCGAGCATGACGCGCATGGCCGTGCGCAGCGAGTAGCGCTGGCGCGGCAGGTCGTTGGACTCGCAAATCATCATACCGGTCGTGGAGAGCTGTTTATCAAAGAGCAGGTTAAGGTTGAGCAGCAGCGGACGCAGCTGCAGGCCGATAAAGAGCGCCACGATCAAGAACACGCCCAGAATGCACAGGTTAAACAGGTAGTTGAACGAATACATGCCGCCGACCGTCTCGCGCAGCAGATTGATGCCGTAGGTAAAGGGCAGCAGCGGGTGCAGCCACTGGAAGAAGCCTGGCATCATCTCGATGGGGTACATGCCCGACGAACCCGGGATCTGCACGATAACCAGAATGACGCCGATAGCCTTGCCGATATGCTTAAACGTGGTGGACAGCGCATAGATGATATTGACGTAGGTGAACGAAATGGCGATGCCGCCCAGCACGAACAGCAGCGGGCTGACGCACTGCACGCCAATCACCAGATCGCCTACCGTAACGATGATGGCCTGCAACGCGCCCAGGATCACCAGGAGCAACCAGCGGCCAAAGTAGCCCTGACGCGCGGTAAAGCTGCCGATGCCTTCGCGATCGACCTCGAGCTTGTAGATGGCGATAAGCACGTAGCCGCCCACCCACAGCGCCAGATTGGTATAGAACGGGGCAATGCCCGAACCAAAGCTCTTGACCGGGTAAATTGACTTTGAGGTCAGCTCGACCGGAGATGCCATGAAGTCTGCAACATCATCGACGTCGACGCCCATCAGGCCGGCCAGCTCGCCCATGGACTCGGAGGTCTGTAGCGCCGCGATGTCGTTGGCGGCGGTTGCGAGCTTGTCCTGGACCTTGGCAAGCGAGGCATCGGTCTGGGACAGCGTGGTCTTGGCCTGACCGAGCGTGGCGTTGAGTTGCGAAAGTGTACCGCGCGCACTTGCAATAGTAGGCGTGAGGCCAGACACGATTCCCGTCAGATCACCCGAGACGGCGGCAAACGAATCAAGTGCGCTCGAGACCTTCGGCAGCGCGTTTTGACCCAAGTCCGTCTGAGCCTGGCCAAGGTTGGTCGCACCGGTCTGAATTGCATTATTGATAGCGTCGCTGGCACCCGAGACAGTCGCAGCGTCATTCGCCATGGCGCTCGACTGCGCAGACAGACCGTCCTTGATGCTCTGAAGCTTTTCATTCTGCTCGCGGAGCAAATCGATGATCGATACAATGCGCGCGTCAATTTCCTTGGAACCTGTCGACGTGTCATTGACGAGAATTTCCAAGTGCCCGATAACGGCCTTATTGTGGTCGATCGTCGCTTGGAGAGACTCAAGCGAGTTGTCGATACGGGTAGTCGTAGATGCGACCGTGCCCGTCAGCTTGCCAATCGCAGCGTTTGCGGAGACTGACGTCTTGGTGAGCGCAAGGCTGCCTTCCGAGAGCGCCTTGGAGAGCGAGGCGACAGAGTTGCCCGCCGTGGCGCGAGCCTCGCCCAGCAGGTCATTGCCCTGGGAGATCGCCTGCGTCAGCGACGGCGCCTGACCCTGCAGACCGGCAAGTGCCGCATCTGCCGAGGCAATGGAACCACTCGTCTTATCGATGGCGGCATTCATGTCGCCAATCGAATCACGCACTTCGCCCAACGTATCGGAAGCCTCTGATACCGAACCGGCCAACGAATCCTGAGTCTGGGTTGCCTTGTCCTTTAAATCGACTCCGGCATCCTTGGCAATACTGGCAACGGTCTCGCCCACCGTGGAGACAAATTCCGAGTTGATCTGCTCCTCGATGGTGTTTGCACCGGTGTCGGTAACCTTGGGCGCAATAGCGCTCTTCTTCTCATTGACGTAGTACGTAAGCTTGGGCTGATGGTAGTTGCCGTCGAGCATCGAAACCAGGTTATCCGAGAAGTTCTTGGGGACTACGATGGCCGCATAGTACTCACCGCTCTCGACGCCCTCTTTGGCATCGGCCGCAGAATCGACGAAGGTCCAGCCCAGCTGATCGTTCTCCTTGAGCTGATCGACGACCTGATCGCCCGCGTTGAGCTCGCCCACCAGGTCGTTTTGGGTGCCCCGATCGTTGTTGGCGATGGCAATCTTGATGCCCTGGGTGTTTCCGTACGGATCCCAGTTGGCCACGATGTTGTACCAGGCATACAGCGAGGGAATAACGCACACGCCAAGGGTAACCACCAAGGCGACGGGGTTCACAAGCAGTCGCTTAATGTCGCGCTTAAATATCGCAAAGGACACCTTTGCATTGGATAGTTTGCTGCCGAGGCTCACGCTTGGACCATCCATCCTGTCGTT
>DBEZXT010000043.1:0-4286 GCA_048291645.1 Collinsella aerofaciens
GATGCCGAGCTAGGCGTTTATTTGGCAATCGGAGCAACCATTAACGCCGAGCAAGTCGAGTACACGGACAGCCATGCGACGTATCGTATCGACCTCAGCATCCTAGGCCGACCGTCACGCACCTGTCTGCTCAAATGCGACATACGCGGCACCACACTACACATGTCCGAAATACAGATGCGCCCGGACAAGGGGTCCTCTTCTTGAGCAGTATACCCGCCTGCGCAGCTACTCCACCGGCTTGAAGATGGTGGCCTGGCCAAAGACGCTGCGGATGAGGGCCTTGGCCTCGTCCTCGGTCTGCGGGATGCTCGGGGCTGCGCCCTGATGGCCGAAGGGGCTGCCAGCACCGGGATTGGATTCCCAGGGAGCGGCGGGGACGTCGTCGTTTGCAGAGGCTGCGGGTGCCACAGCAGCGGCCTTGGTCGCGGACGCCGCACCCGGCACGTCGAACGGGGGCAGATCGTCCCCGCCGGCATCGGCAGCAAAACCACCGACCATAGCATCGTCGTAGGGCACCTGCTCGGATTCCCATGGCGCAGCCTGCGCAGGCGGCTGAGTCATGGGGACGGACGCGCGCTCGGGCGCTCGGGGCGCGGGCTCGGTCGGGAGCTTGCCCGTGGCAGGAGCACCGGCAGGGTTGTCGGAGCGCAGCCAAGGGGCCTTGGCCAGGTCGGATGACTTGGGCGCAGGCGCGGCAGCGGACTTGGGCGCGGGGATCGGAGCAGCCGGTTTGGGCGCAGCGGGTTCAGGCGCCGACGGGGTCGGTGCCGCTACCGGCGCCGCTTTTGGCTGCGTCGCGCTGGCGCTCGAGGATGCAGGGGGCACCGAGGACACGGGTTGCGGGTCCGCAGATACCGCAGCCCGTGCAGATGGAGAATGCTCCTCATGTTGAGGAGCCGGCGTGCCACCCCCATCCAGGACATAGTCGACGGTACGACGACCGAAGACCGCGCAGACCGTCGGCAGGACCACCGACTGCGTATCGGCGC
Source organism: Collinsella aerofaciens (assembly GCA_048291645.1). Classification (GTDB taxonomy): domain Bacteria; phylum Actinomycetota; class Coriobacteriia; order Coriobacteriales; family Coriobacteriaceae; genus Collinsella; species Collinsella aerofaciens_CG. Next base: position 993 of record DBEZXT010000043.1, read on the forward strand.
GACCGAGCATCTTGATGGCAAAAGTCGAACCCGCGGGGAACGAGACCGTGAGCTTGGAGCCGTCGTCGGCCGTGGCGCGGGCGTTGAGCAAAAGCCCTGCGTAGGAGGCCTGACGAGCCTTGACGCGCTCGACGACCTCGGCCCATTTGCGCTGGAGCTCGCCGGCGTCCTCAACCGCGGGGGTCTCGGCAGCACCGGCGGCGGCAACCTGGGCGGCGTTGTTGGGCTTGGACACCGACACGGTCGATGCAGCAGGCGCGGAAGCCGGAGCCGCAACGGGCTGAGGTGCAGGCGTTACAGGTCTGGGCGCCGGCGCAGGAGCCGCGGACTTGGTCGCAGGCTGGGCAGCCGGAACAGCAGCGCCGCGGTCCCAAGGCATACCGCCCTGGCGCGCGGACGTAGCAGCGGGGGCAGCGGATGCCGCCGGAGCGGCAGCACGAGCGCCCGAAATGAGCGTCGGCTGTTGGGCAGCAGCGGATACGGATGCTGCAGGCGCGGCGGCCTGAGCAGCAGCCACGCTCGCCGGCACGGCGCCGTTGGCAATCATGGCCTCCAGGCGTGCCACGCGCTCGGCCAATGCCTCAATCGTTAAATCGGCCTCGGGACGCGCCAGACGCGTGCAGGCAATCTCGAGCACCAGGCGCACGTCGCTCGCGCCCCTCATCTCCAGTGCGGCATCGTCGAGCACCGTCAGCACGCGGGCCAGGCGGTCGGCAGGATGCTCGCCAAAGGCAGCGGCCTCGGCAGCAAGCGCCTCGGCCTGCTCGGAGCCGCCCTCAAACAGCTCGGCACGGGCACCGGCAACGCAGGCAACGTACACGTCGCGCACATGCGCCACCAGGTCGCGCGTCAGCTCCAGCAGGTCATTGCCCTCCTCGACCTGCGCACGGATCAGTCCATAGAGCTCGGCAACATCGCGATCGGCAATGGCGCGGGAAAACTCGCCCAGAATCTGGTCCGAAACCTCGCCCAAAAGCGAGCGGGCGTCGTCCGCATGCACAGAACCGTTGCCAAAGACGCTCAGCTGCTCCAGCGCGGAAAGCGCGTCGCGCATACCGCCCTTGGCATGGCGCGCCACAATGGCGAGTGCCTCGTCGTCGTAATCGAAGCCCTCCTGCTCGCACACGTAAGACAGGCGATGCTCGATATCCTCGTTGCCGATGCGGTGGAAATCGAAGCGCTGGCAGCGTGAGAGAATGGTCTCCAGAATCTTTTGCGGGTCGGTGGTGCACAGCACAAAGATCACGTGTGCCGGCGGCTCCTCAAGCGTCTTGAGCAGCGCGTTGAACGCCGCCGTCGTGAGCATGTGAACCTCGTCGATGATATAGATCTTGTACTTGCCGCGCACTGGGGCAAAGTTGACGGAGTTGATGATCTCCTCGCGCACGTTGTCCACGCCGGTACGGCTTGCGGCATCGAGCTCGTAGACATCGGGGTGGTTACCCTCGGCAATGAGCTCGCACTCCTCGCAAGTACCGTCGGGCATGCAGCCGCTTGCACCCTCGGCGCGCGCCGCCTCGGCATTGCGACACAGCAGCGCCTTGGCCAGAATGCGCGCCATGGTGGTCTTGCCCGTGCCGCGCGGTCCGCAGAACAGGTAGGCGTGGGACAGGCGCCCCTCGGTGATGGCGTGCTCGAGCGTCGAGACGATATGCTGCTGGCCCACCACGGAGTCGAAGGTGAGCGGGCGATACTTTCGGTACAACGATTCCATGGGTGCTCCCCCGGGTATACTGAGTCTTGTTGCCGCGACGGCCATGCGGTCGCACGGCATACTGCATTCCATAATAACCCGTACGGCGAGCCCGCCGCGATAGGAGTCCAAAGAGCATGGCAGACGCAGAGAGCAACCTCGTTCCCTCCGAAGCAGCCGACCAGGTCGAGGTCGCGCTCGAGAAGCAGGCCGCAGCCGACGACGGTATCCTGTACCTCAACGAGTACCAGTACGAAAACGACCTGGTCACCGACTTCGCCCGCCTGGTCGCCTCGCCCAGGCGTCGCGGCTCGCTGTATGTCGCCGCGGCAATTGCCGCGCTCATCGGCATCGGCATGTTGGTGGCCGGCGGCAACTGGATCAAGTTTGGCGTCGTGCTGATCGTATTCGGCGCCTTTTTGGCTTGGTGGAGCAAAAACCTGCACCACACCCTCGCCCGCGACTTTATCGACGCCGTCGAGGCCGACGAGTCCATGGGTGGCCGCTATCGCCGCGTCGCCGCCAACGAGGACGGCCTGATGGTTTGGGGCAAGAGCGGCAAGTCGCAGTTCTTCCCGTTTGACAAGCTCGACCACGTGCTCGACGGCGAGCGCATCTTTGTGGCCATGTTCGCCGACCAGGGCGTGACGATCCCCAAGGACACCTTCGTCCGTGGCGATGCCGAACAGTTCGGCCCCTTCCTTAAGGCGCGCATCAACAAAAAACTCCGCATCGAGACCAAGAAGAAGAAAATGAAGGCCGAGAAGGCCGCCGCCGAGGCCAAGCAGGGCGACAAGCCCCAGGAGGCCAAGGGCAAGCAGCGCAAGCAGAAGAAGAACAAGAAGAAGCGCTAGGCCGGACGCAGGGTCCAGACCCCAGACGGAGCTTAAATTGAATGTCGCCCATCTGCGCGTGCTACACTAGCAGCATCTATGCCACCGCGAACGGCTCGGCCCCGCGCCCGCCGCTCGCAAACGAACTTTAAACGCACGAGGGTTGGCCATGCCGCTTTTCTCGCAACATACCGCCCGGTTCTCGCCGGACGTTCCTTTGGAGGGCATCAGCTCTCGCGAGCTGCTCAAGCGGTACCAGCCGCTCGAGACACTTGCGACCGGCGGTTTTGGCTCCATCGAGATCTGCCGCGACACGCACCTGCGCCGCCGCGTCGCCATTAAGCGCATCCCCCTTATTAACGGTGTCGGCATGCCCGCCAGCGACATCATGGATGTCCTGCGCGAGGCGCACACTGCCGCCATGCTTCAACATCCCAACATCGTGCAGGTCATCGACTTTACGCACGACACAGCCTATGCCTACCTGGTTATGGAATATGTCGATGGCATGTCGCTGGCCGAGTTTTTGCACCGCGTGGACGGTCACTCACTTACCTTTGACGAGGCCGCGGCCATTGCCGATGCCCTAGGCCAGGCGCTCACCTTCGCCCATAGTAATGGCGTACTCCACCTGGACATTAAGCCCGCCAACGTGCTCATCGACCACTCGGGCAATGTAAAGCTCACCGACTTTGGCATGGCGCGACTGTCGTCCGCCGGTGGCTTTGGCGGCTCGCGCGGCGGCACCATCGGCTACATGCCGCCCGA
>DBEZXT010000044.1:0-3996 GCA_048291645.1 Collinsella aerofaciens
CGTGAACTTCCTGAACATCTTCGAGGACCACGTGGCCGGCATCTTCGGTGCCACCCGTGCCCCGTTCTCCTTTAAGAAGCTTGCCAAGCAGGCCGCTCGCGACATGGAGGATCAGACTCTGGTGATCAACGGCGTCAACACCGCGCCGGCACTCTATACCATCCTGATCGCCGCCGACGACGATCCCATGCTCGCCCCGTTCTACCCCGAGCTTTCGCGCGAAGTCCGCGAGTTTGTGAAGGCACAGGCCGAAAAGCGCCGCTATGTGTTTGTCGGCGAGCCCCTCGTTCGCTTTATGATCGACCCGCAGCTGCGTGCCGGTAAGTTCTCGGTCTTTGCCGAGAACGTCGACGCCCCCACGCTCGGCCGTCTGTACGAGGAAGAGCGCGCCTACCAGAATGGCCTGGGCCAGAACAACTCGGCCGCAAGCCGCGCCGCAAGCGCTCCCCGCGCCGGCAAGCAGCAATTCGCCGCTCCGCAGCAACAGCACCCCGCCGCCATGCCCCAGCAGCCGACGCCCCGTGCCGCCGCTCCTGACCCGCTCGCCGTGGCCGATCCCTTTGCGCCCAACGTCCCCGACCCCGCCGCCGCGCCCATCCCCGTGCCGCAGACCGTCTCTCGTGACGCCCTCGCCGGTATGGGCGGAGCCGCCGCGACCGGCGCCGCCGTGGGCCTTGGCGCCGCAGCCGGTATTGCCTCCAACATGGCGAGCGCCCGCGCCCCGCAGCGCCCGCTCGCCCAGCTCGTCGACGTCGTGAGCGGCGAGAGCCACAGCATCACTTCCGCGCAGGTGACCATCGGTCGCGAGCGTTCGGTTTCGGACATCGCCCTGCGCGACCCCAACGTGTCGCGCCGTCACGCCCAGCTCACCTTCACCGGTTCGGACTGGTCGATCGAGGACCTCAATTCCACCAACGGCACGCTCGTCAACAACCGCCGCATCACGCGCTGCCCGCTGCGCAACGGCGACCTGCTGACGTTTGGCCTGAGCACCTTTGAATTTAGGGGATAGTCGCTTATGAACATCGATATCGTCCTTTTTGCAGGCCGCATCGTCCTGGTCGCCCTGCTCTACATCTTCCTGTTCGCCGTCATGAAGACCGGCGTGGGACTTGTGCGCGGGCAGCGCCGCGACTCGGCTATCTGGACGATTGATGTGGACAAGGGTCCGCGCGGTATCCGCGGCATCCACGTAGACATGCTCGGCCCCGTCATCGTCGGTCGCTCGCCATCTTCGGACATCTGCATCAACGAACCGTTCGTCTCGGCCTCGCATGCGCGCTTTTCGCTACAGGGCCCGGCGCTCATCATCGAGGACCTCAACTCGCTTAACGGCACGCTCGTCAACGGCCGCCAGCTCGTGGAGCCCGCAACGCTGCGCGAGGGCGACGAAGTCCAGATTGGCGACGTGGTCATGAAGGTGAACCGTCGATGATCGACGAGGAGAACAAGTCCGCAACTATGACCGAGGCACCGGCTGCCGCCACAGCTGCGCCGGCCCACACCGCTCCGGCGGGCTCCGCACCCGTGGAGCCCGAGGACACCGTGTTCTCCCTGCCTCTTTCGCATGTAACGCATGATATTTCGGATCTAGCCGATAACGAGGACGAAGAGGATGCCGTAGCGGCGCCCATCGGCGCACATGCTGCGGAACAGCCCACAGCGCCCGAAGCAGCCCCGGCGCCGGCTCACTTTGCAGAGCCCGTCGCCGCGGCAATCAACGAGAGCGCTGCGGTGTTTGCGGCACCCGAGCCCGCCGCGCCGGCGTTTCCCATAGCCCCGGCATCCGAGGTTGCGCCCGCGTCTACGCCGGCGCCCGAGCCTATAGACGTCAGCCCGCAAGACGACGAGTCGACCGCCCGCGTTTCCGAGGAGCCCGACTCCCCGGACACCGGTGATTCCGAATCAAACGCCGAGACCGACACCGTCTCTCCCGGTGACACCGCCGAAATCGACGTTGCTGCCGTTGAGGCCAAGCTCAAAGACCCCGGCTCGACCATGAGCTTTGAGCCCCTAACCGAGGAGCGCATCGAGACCGACTCGACCTATGATGCCGGTACCACCACGCAACTCATGTGGGGCGCCCGCTCCGACGTCGGGTGCGTGCGCCCGCACAATGAGGATTCCTACCTGGTGCAGTCGCCGCTCTTTTGCGTATGCGACGGCATGGGCGGTCACGCCGCCGGCGAGGTAGCCTCTTCCATCGCCGTCGAGACTATTGCCAAGACGGCCCCGCAGTCCGCCGACGCAGCGCGCCTGGCCGCAGCCGTCGAGGCAGCCAACGCCGCCGTAATCGAGGCGGCCCTGAACGGCCTGGGCAAGCCCGGCATGGGCTGCACAGCCACTTGCGCCTATATCGAAAACGACACGCTCGCCATCGCCCACGTGGGTGACTCTCGCGCCTACCTGCTCCACGAGGGCACGCTCATCCGCGTGACCCGCGACCACTCCTACGTGGAGGAGCTCGTGGACGCCGGCGAGATCACGGCAGACGAGGCTCGCGTCCACCCCAACCGTTCGGTCATCACCCGCGCGCTGGGCTCGGACCCCGCTATGTATGCCGACCACTTCACTCTGCATATCGAGGAAGGCGACCGTCTGATCCTGTGCTCCGACGGCCTTTCGAGCATGATTCCCGATAGCGATATCGAGAACATCGCCACGCAGTCCTCAACCGCGCAAATCTGCGTCGACAACCTAGTGGACGCGGCGCTTGCCGCCGGCGGCCACGACAACGTGACCGTAGTAGTCGTTGACCTGGTTGACGATGGCGTCATGCGCGAGGCGCAACGCGTGCGTCGCCGCAACGTTACTATCGCCGCCATCCTGGCCCTCGTCTTTGTGCTGGCAGCTGGCATCTGGGCCTACACGGGTGTCACCGGCTCGTACTACCTGGGTACCTACCAGGGCAATGTCGCCGTCTGGCGCGGCCTGCCCGGCAAGCCACTCGGACTCAAGCTCCACTGGCTCGAAAGCGAAACCAGCATCAAGCTATCCGACCTGCCCGAAGACACGCAAAACCGCCTCAAGGCGGGCATTCCGCAAACAAGTGTCGACGATGCGCAGGACACGATATCCAAGTACCGCCACCAGATCGACGAGGAGCAGACCCGCCAGGTGATCGACGCGCAAACGATTCGCGACAACACCAATCAGGGATCGACCTCCGAATCAGATTCCGAGAAAACCGCCGAACAGTCCGCCGAGGCCGAAGCCTCCGATAAGAATTAGAAAGGGAGTGCCGCTTATGAGTCGCCGCAACACCGAGCTGCTCTTGCTCATCGCCTCGGCGTTCCCCGTCATCCTGCTGTATGCGATGTACGTGCTCACCGCGGGCGCTGCCATCTCCTTTGAGACGCTCGCAGTACCGATCGGCCTCTTTGCCGCCTTTGCCGCGGCCCACATCGCCGTGCGCATCTTGGCGCCCGGTGCCGACCCCGCCATCCTGCCCATCGTATTTATACTTTCGGGCATCGGCATCACGTTCGTGACGCGTCTCGCCCCCGCTCTCGCCATCTCACAGCTCATCATCCTGTTTGTCTCGGTGGCGCTCATGGTGGGAACGCTTGCACTAGTCAAAAACCTCGACGTGGTCATGCGCTACAAGTACACCTTTGGCATCATCGGCATCATTCTGCTGATGCTGCCTATCTTTATCGGCACCACGATCTCGGGCTCCAAGCTGTGGATTCGCATCGCGGGCTTTACCATCCAGCCCGGCGAGTTCGCCAAGGTCTTTATCGTCCTGTTCCTGGCCGGCTACCTGGCCGAGAACCGCGAGCTGCTCTCCATCTCCAACCGCAAGATTCTGGGCTTTAAGATCCCTCGCCTGCGACTGCTGCTGCCGCTGTTTGCCGTGTGGGGTGTGTGCCTGCTCGTCGTCGTCTTCGAACGCGACCTGGGTTCGGCCGTGCTGTTCTACACCATCTTCTTGCTGATGCTCTACGTTGCCACGGGGCGCTTTTCGTATGTCGTTATCGGCCTTGCGCTCTTAGC
>DBEZXT010000045.1:0-4763 GCA_048291645.1 Collinsella aerofaciens
GGCCAGAAGCTCTGCAGCAAAAAGGCCGGCGGACAGGTGCCCGAGTATCCGCGCCAGGAGCTGCCCGATGCCACCAAGTGGGACCACACCAAGTGGTCGCCCAACTACCGCAACGACAACCGCATCGAGACGCATGAGTCCGGCACCGCTCCCTGCAAGACGGCCTGCCCCGCGCATGTCGCCGTTCAGGGCTATTTGAAGCTCGCGGCTCAGGGTCGCTATGACGAGGCGCTGGCGCTCATCAAGCGCGAGAACCCGCTGCCCGCTATCTGCGGCCGTGTGTGCAACCGCCGCTGTGAGGATGCCTGCACCCGCGGCCGTGTGGACGCCGCCGTGGCTATCGACGAGGTCAAGAAGTTTATCGCCCAGCGCGATCTGGATGCCGCGACCCGCTATGTCCCGCCTGTGGTGACCCCGACGCGTGCCGGCGGCTTCGACCAGAAGATCGCCATCATCGGTGCCGGCCCGGCCGGTCTGTCCTGCGCTTTCTATCTGGCCGAGAAGGGCTACAAGCCCGTCGTATTCGAGAAGAACGAGCGCCCGGGCGGTATGCTCACTTACGGTATTCCCAGCTTTAAGCTGCAGAAGGATGTTATCGAGGCCGAGGTCGAGGTCATTCGCCTGATGGGTGCCGAGTTCCGCTATGGCGTGGAGGTCGGTCGCGACGTGACGCTCGACGAACTGCGCGCGCAGGGCTTTAAGGCCTTTTATGTTGCCATCGGCTGCCAGGGTGGCCGCCTCGCCGGTATTCCGGGCGAGGATGCCGAGGACGTGACCGTAGCCGTCGACTTTTTGCGCGAGGTCAACAGCGGCAAGATCGATACCCTGTCCGGCCGCACTATCGTGGTGGGCGGCGGCAACGTGGCCATCGATGTTGCCCGCAACGCCTGCCGTCTGGGCTCCGAGCATGTTGAGATGTTCTGCTTGGAGAGCGAGGCCCAGATGCCCGCCAGCGAGGAGGAGCGTCGCGAGGCCATTGAGGACGGCGCGCACATCAGCTGCGGTTGGGGTCCCAAGGAGGTCCATCTGGACGAGACCGGCCGTGTGTGTGGTATCACCTTCAAGCGCTGCACGCGTGTCTTTGACGACAAGGGCCGGTTTGCGCCCGAGTACGACGAGAATGACCTGCGCCGCGTCGATGCCGACCGCGTGGTCATGTCGATTGGCCAGTCCATTGTGTGGGGCGACTTGCTAGCTGGCTCCAAGGTGGAGCTCGGCCGCGGCCAGGGCGTCCTTGCCGATCCCCAGACCTACCAGACCGCCGAACCCGACATCTTTGTGGGAGGCGACGTCTACACCGGTCCGAGCTTTGCCATCGACGCTATCGCCGCCGGTCACGAGGCCGCGGTGTCCATCCATCGCTTTGTGCAGCCGGGCTCCACGCTCACCATCGGCCGCAACCAGCGCCGCTACACCGCGCTTGACCGCGACGACGTTGTGCTCGAGGGCTACGACAACGCAAGCCGCGAGGTTGCGCATGTGGACCGCGAACGCGAGAAGGCTGCGCCGTTTAGCGAGTATGTTGAGACCTTTACCGAGGAACAGGTGCGCGCCGAGACCGCCCGCTGCCTGGGCTGCGGCGCCTCGATCGTCGACCCCAACAAGTGCATCGGCTGCGGCCTGTGCACCACCAAGTGCGCGTTCGACGCCATCCATCTTGATCGCGACCGCCCCGAGTGCTCAACGATGGTCAAATACGAGCAAAAGCTCCCAAGCCTCGGCAAGTACGCATTGAAACGTGCAATTAAGATCAAATTTGGGAAGAAGTAAGAGACCTAACAAGTAAGTGAACGGCGGAAGAAAAAGTGCATGAATTGGGAATCGTCTATCACATCATTCGCGATGTTGAGAACGTGGCGCGCGCTCATGGCGTGCGTCGCGTTTCGAGCGTGACGTTGCTGCTGGGCGAGGTCTCGGGCGTCGTTCCCGACTTGCTGCTCGACGCTTGGCGCTGGGCGGCAGATAAAAAGCCTATCGCGCAGGGCGCGGAGCTTATCGTGGAGCCCGTCAACGCCGTGACGCATTGCGAGACGTGCGGCTGCGACTACGCGACGGTCGAGCACGGCAAGACCTGCCCCCATTGCGGCAGCGGCGAGACATACCTGCTGCAGGGTCAGGAGGTCATGATCAAGCAGATCGAGACCCCCGACGAGGACCCGGCAGACGCTACTCCCGACGGCCTTTCCGACGCCCCCGATGCCGTCGACGCCGCCAACCCCCTCCACATCGCCTAGGATTCCCTATAAGTTGCGGTGAAATAGTTCCTAAATTCAGCCTTCTGGCTCTTAAACAAGAACTATTCCACCGCAACTATTTTGAGTGGTTTCATAGAACATAAGTCACGCTAATAGTCAAGCCATGTCTGTTTAAACAAAATAGCGGCAGTACAAGCGCGCTCGCGCTTGCCTAAAATCGATATTAATGAACAGCCTGCTTGTATCTGTAAAATGCATGGCTTGATGAGCGACGCCTTGTCGTGTAATGAGTCAAAAAGCAGTAACGTAATCAACTTGTAACAAATCTAGACGTTTAAACAAATAATCCAACCTTTTGCGGATTTAGCTATAATTCCACAATCCAAACAGGTATACTCCTTTCATGTCGTGTAGAAAATACGTAGACAAAAAGGAGGTTATGTGATGGTAAGTATTGTTCTTGCTAGCCACGGGGACTTGGCAGCTGGAATCAAGCAGACGGGCTCGATGGTCTTTGGCGATCAGCCGTCTGTTGCCGTGGTCTCGCTCGAGCCGAGCATGGGCCCCGACGACTTCCGTGCCAAGGTCGAGGAAGCAGTCGCTTCCTTCGAGGACCAGGAGCAGGTGCTCTTCCTCGTTGATCTGTGGGGCGGCACGCCGTTCAACCAGATCAGCGGGCTCATCGAGGGCCACGATTCCTGGGCTATCGTCACCGGTGTCAACCTGCCTATGCTCATCGAGGCATATTCGCAGCGCTTTGACGCAAAGAACACTGCACATGCGATCGCAAAACATCTCGTGACTGAGGCTAAGGCTGGCGTGCGCGTCAAGCCCGAGTCTCTGGAGCCCGAGGAGAAGAAGCCGGCTGCGGCCGCCGCTGCTCCTGCAGGCGCCATCCCTCCGGGAACGGTCATCGGCGACGGGCACATCAAGATTGCCCACGTCCGTATCGACACCCGTCTGCTTCATGGTCAGGTGGCCACCACGTGGACCAAGCAGATCAACCCCAACCGCATCATCGTGGTTTCCGACGGCGTTGCTCACGACGAGCTCCGCAAGACCATGATCGAGCAGGCTGCCCCTCCGGGAGTCCATGCCAACGTCGTGCCCATCAAGAAGATGGCCGAGGTCGTCAAGGACACGCGCTTTGGTGACACCAAGGCCATGCTGCTCTTTGAGAACCCGCAGGATCTGCTCAAGGCCATCGAGGCCGGTGTCGACATCAAGGAAGTCAACATCGGTTCCATGGCTCACTCCAAGGGCAAGGTCGTCGTCACCAACGCCGTCGCTATGGGCGATGATGACGTTAAGACTCTCGAGGCCCTCAAGGCCAAGGGCGTCAAGTTCGAGGTCCGCAAGGTTCCTTCGGATTCCTCCGAGGATCTCGACGCCATGTTGAAGAAAGCTAAGGCCGAACTGGCCGCTCAAGCATAGTAAAGGAGGGTCCGATACATGTCTGCAATCACTATTCTGCTTGTTGCGATTGTCGCGTTGCTTGCCGGTATGGAAGGCATTCTGGATGAGTTCCAGTTCCATCAGCCGCTCGTGGCATGCACGCTTATCGGTCTCGTAACCGGTCACCTTCAGGAGGGCATCCTCCTGGGCGGTTCGCTCCAGATGATGGCCCTTGGCTGGGCTAACGTCGGCGCCGCTGTCGCGCCTGACGCCGCTCTGGCCTCGGTCGCTTCTTCGATCATCATGGTGCTCGCCCTCAACGGTGGCGCCACCGATTCGGCCAAGGCCGTTACCACCGCTATCGCCGTCGCCGTCCCACTGTCGGTCGCTGGTCTGTTCCTGACCATGATCTGCCGTACCATTGCTACCGCTATCGCTCACGCCATGGACGGTTGCGCCGAGAAGGGCGACTTCTCCGGCATCGAGCGCTGGCAGTATGCTGCCATCCTCATGCAGGGCCTTCGTATCGCCATCCCGGCAGTGCTTCTGTGCGTCATCCCGGCCGAGGCCGTTACCAACGCGCTTAACGCTATGCCCGACTGGCTGTCCGGCGGCATGGCTGTCGGCGGCGGCATGGTCGCTTCCGTCGGTTACGCCATGGTCATCAACATGATGGCCACCAAGGAGACCTGGCCGTTCTTCGTCCTCGGCTTTGTCCTTGCTGCCATCCCTCAGCTCACGCTGATCGCCCTTGGTCTCATCGGCATCTCCCTTGCCCTCATCTACCTTGGCCTTAAGGATCTGGCCAAGCAGGGTGGCGGCATGGGCGGTGGCTCCGGCGACCCGCTCGGCGACATTCTGAACGATTACGAGTAGGAGGGGAGTGATACATATGGCAGAGAACAAGATTCAGCTCACCAAGGCTGACCGCAAGAAGGTTTGCTTCCGTCATCAGTTCCTTCAGGGCTCGTGGAACTACGAGCGTATGCAGAACGGCGGCTGGTGCTTCGCAATGATCCCTGCGATCAAGAAGCTCTACACCAGCAAGGATGACCAGATTGCCGCTCTTAAGCGCCACCTGGAGTTCTATAACACCCACCCCTATGTTTCCGCCCCCGTCATTGGCGTTACCCTCGCCCTCGAGGAGGAGCGCGCCAACGGTGCTCCGATCGA
>DBEZXT010000046.1:0-12807 GCA_048291645.1 Collinsella aerofaciens
ACGACCGATCAGGGTGATATTTCGTGGCAGAGCGTCCGACATACAAGCTCAGGTTTCTCGATCCCAAGAAGCGCTTTCCGGCGATGCCCGAGCAGCCTGCGGGACGCTCATATGGCGTGGTCTGGAAACTCTTTGGCGAGGATCAGCATGAATCTTGTTATGTCGTCGAATTCGTTGGCAAAAGTCATGTGTCGCTTTTGGGCTACGTAAGCGTTTCGGGTGAGGTGTACAAGGTGGACCGCCCCGTCAGCGAGGCTCCGCTGCCCAACGATCCCGACATGGAACTGGTCCTTGACGAGTCGGATTCCAGTATTGGTGAGATTATGGTAAGGAAAGCCAACGGTGCAATGCACGCGTGTGCGCAAACTGCCGGCTCTCCCGAAGGCCCCATGCGCGAGCAGTCCGACCACGAGACATGGAATTCGACCCGCGCCCTTCCTTACGGTGAGTTCATGGCCTCGATGTTCTTGCGCTACGTGATATTTGCCAACTCCGAAAGCGCTATTGTGAACACGGCGGACGTCGGCGGACTCGACGAGGGTATGCAAAACGTTGTCGACAAGATCAAGCTCGTAAAGTTGCCCGAGCCGGTCGAGGTGTTTTTGGGCTTTAACACGTCACCGCTCCCCGATGCTATCGAGACGCTGCTTTACCGCGTTGACCATGCCGAGAATCCGAGCGGTATCGAGCGTTATGCCGCCGCACTTATGAGCGAGGTCGACTTGCCCCGTCTGCGCACCATTGCCGCCAAGTCCGAAATGAGCCTGGCGCGCATCGACCGGTCAAAGCTGTTTTATCTCAATTTTGATCGTAGCCTGCTGGACCAGGACGAGATTGACATGCTGCTTGCCATCGAGTGCCGTCTCAACCGCCTCTCCGGCATCCTTGAGCGCATCGGGGCCGGATTGGCCCCTGCGGCATCCTCGCCGAGCCTTGAGGGCTGTGCGCTCTTTGATTCGTGGCATATCGCCAAGACGACCAACGATGTTCCCCGACTGCTCGATACGGCCTCGAGCGATAACCCGTGGGGCAAACCGGGTACGGTGGCTTGCCAGCCGGGCGGCGAGTGGGACGTGCGCACCCGTTTTGCGCGAATCGTTGAGGCGCTCAACGTGGTCACACGGCTCGACTATACCTATCGAGTAAACGTTGCCGAGGGGATTATGCTCGTTCGGTTTGGGCGGTCTGTCGTTGATGCCATGCCGCAACGTGGATACGACGCTCAAGATGACGCCTGGCGCGAGCTGGACGAGGACACGTGCGCGATCTGGGCCGCGGAGCACGATGCGCGCGTGGCACTCACGCTTGCGGCAGCGTGTTTTGCCGCGGGCACCTGCATCACGCGCTGCTATGTGCAGATTGCTGCTCCCGACAGTGAGCAGGGCGAGCGCGTTGTCGCAACGTATTTCTTTGGGCGCGCGGCCTATCTGGCCGATTGCGTGCCTGTTGCCAAGGATCTTGAGAGCATGGACATGGACGATATGCCGTGCAAGCGTGTGCTTGAGGCGTATGAGTCAACCGCTCCGGAGACGATTGAGCCTGCGGAGGTTCATGCTCGTCCGCGTGATGACCATCGCATACTGCCGCCGGCGTTGCGCGATCTGCTGCTCGCCGATAAGGCTGACGAGTTGGAGGTCATGGAAGAGGACGACGACCCATACGTGGCCCGTGTTGTTGAATTGCGCGAGCAGGCAAAAGTCGACCGTACAGGTGCTTTTGAAGGCTTTTCCCGTCTTGTTGAGGAGTTGGAGGCTAAGTGCGCCGTCGCCGAGCTTTTGGCGACAGGTCCGGTTCAAACGCAGTTTTGTGACAACCAGCTGGTGCGCATGGTGCTACCGGTGTTGGAAGAAGATCGCTCTGTGCGAATCCTCCGTGCGCCCGATGCGCTGTACTTTGCCCAGCACGAGATCTGCAGCTTTTACGCCGAGCAAGAGGACTTTGAACGAGCGCTGCCCGAGGTGCGCCATCTTTACGATCTGGCGCGCTCGTCCATGCAATCGCACTTTGCTCTCATCAACGTGCTTGCGCGTCTGGAGCGCTTTGACGAGATTATCGAGGTGGCGCGCCACGGCCTACGTATTGCCAGCGATCGTTCTGCAATCGGCTACCTGTTCTATCGCTTGGCGTTTGCCTATTGGAATTGCGATCAGCTCGACCTGGCGCTGGCATGTTACCGTCTGGTGCCGCGCGGCGAGGAGTCGGGCAGCAGCGCGCTGGAAGAAATGCAGGGCCTTATGAACGAGATGGGCGTCAGCGAGCCTCCGACGTTCGAGGAAGCGGTCGAGACTATCCGCAAGGCTGGACTCGAGCTGCCGCCAGTGTCCGCCGTGACGAATCAGCTGGCAGATGCCGCTGTTCAACTGGTCGACAACGGCTTCTTTTTCCTGGCACGCGGTTGCATCTTCCAAATGTGGCGCACCATGGGCAACGACGAGCTCGGCTCCCTCAACCGCTCGCTGGGGTAGGCGAAGCTTCCAAGGAGGAAAGGATGCTAGGCAATTAGAAAATTTCCTCTTGCCCATCCTTGGCTGTTTGGTTACTATAGAACGGCTGTTACGGAGAGCTGACCGAGAGGCCGAAGGTGCTCGCCTGCTAAGCGAGTATGCCCCAAAAGGGCATCTGGGGTTCGAATCCCCAGCTCTCCGCCAGTACGAATTTGAAGAAGGGTCCCATTTGGGGCCCTTTTTTGTGCGGAGAAAGGAGGCTGGGGATTCGAACCCGAGAGGGCACGGGCGTTAAGCAAACGCGAAAGCGTTTGTAGCCCGTGGGCGAAAAGCCGTCAGGCTTTGAAGCCGGAGGGCATGCGTAGCATGTCCGGACATCCCCAGCTCTCCGCCAGTTTAACTTTAAAGAAGGGTCCCATCGGGGGCCCTTTTTTATTATCGAGAAAGGGCGCTGGGGATTCGAACCCTCAAAAAAAAGGAGGCATCCTTTCGGACACCTCCTTTCAGCGAGTGTATTGTTCTTCGATCTTACATCTCGGGCGCCTTGGCTACGGTCTCGCTCTCGGCTGTGAGCGGGCGGTTGTCGATGCGGCGGCCCAAGCGATCGAGCTTCACAAGGAGCCACTCAATGGGATTCGGCCCTGCGCCTTCCTCGTCAGCAACCAGGTCCATGACGGCGATCTTGGTGCCGTCCTGCTTGAGCGTAACGCTGCCCACCTTGTCGCCCACATGCACCGTGCCCGAAAGATCGTCGTAGCTAACCTTTTCGGTCACCTCGCCGGCAAGGGAAAACACGGTCGCTTGCGCTGTAGGATCGGCGAGTGTGGCGTCGATTGTCTTATCCGTCCAGTCGGTTTGGCCAACGCGCGCCATAAGCGGGTTGCCGTTGGCGGTCTTTTCCTGCGTGTTGGCGATTGCGACCGTCACCTTGTGGCCGTAGTACCAGTTGGCAAGGGTGGCGGTATCGGTAAAGCGCTGATCGGTGGTGGTGGAGTTCAAAATAACGGTGTAGATCTCGTCGCCGTCGCGGTTGTAGGCGCTCGTAAAGCAATAGCCCGCGTCGTCGGTGGTGCCGGTCTTGCCGCCGATGTTGCCATCTTGGCCCAGCAAATAGTTATGCGTGTCCATGGAATGCGAATGGTCGGCGCCGTCGGCGCCCGTGACCTCGATCCAGGAATCCTCACTCGCTACGACCTCGCGGATCGTGTCGTTTTTCATGGCCTCCTGCATCATCAGCGCTACGTCGTGTGCGGTTGAGTGCATATCGCCAGCCCACTCATCAAAGTCCAGACCGTGTGGGTTCTCAAAGACCGTGCCGGTGCAGCCGAGCTTCTTAGCGCGCTCGTTCATGGCCTTCACAAATGTGGCCTCGGCGTCTTTGGTCTTAGGGTCGATCTTCTTGCCCACATATTCGGCGAGCACGATGGCGGCGTCGTTGCCCGAGGGAATCATCAGGCCGCGCAGTGCCTGCTCAACGGTAAGCTCGTCGCCTTCGAGCAAGCCGGCGGTCGAATTACCCACGGTGGCTGCGGCGTTGCTCACCGTGACCTTCTCGTCCATCTTGCAATTCTCGACGGTTAGGATTGCGGTCATGACCTTGGTGATCGAGGCGATTTTGACCTGCTCATCGGCGCCGCGCCCATAGTAGACGGTGCCGTCTTTGCCCATGACGAGGGCATTGGTCGCATCGATATCGGGCAGGTTTTCGGCCGTGATGCCGCGCGCATCGGCGGTTTTGCCGCAAACATTGTCGGTCGTAAGCACTTGGGCGCCGGCGACGGTGGGCACGCCAGCGGCAAGGGCGATAGCGCAGACAAAGCCGGCGGCAAGCCGGGCTGAGCACTTTGCAAAAGAGGTGAGGGACTTCACGGATTTCGCTTTCGACGGGATGGTCTCTTCTGGAACAAGAGTATATCGTTTGCCGGCGTCGGCGATCATCGCGTGCGTGCGTGGCCCACATCCGCGCCCGAACGGGCACAAGGGTGCTTAAGGCCGACTTAATCACCCACGCTTGTTGTGTGTGACGGGCGCCCCCTCGGGCATAATGGAGCGCGAGAGGAGCACGCATGAACGAGCGCATTTTGGTAGTTGATGACGAAAAGGCCATCGCCGACTTGGTTGGTATCTACCTTACAAAAGAGGGCTTTGATGTCCAGATTGCCTATAGCGGGGCCGATGCTGCCAAGGCAATCTTGGAGCAGGAGTTCGATCTGGCGCTGCTGGATGTCATGCTGCCCGATATCGATGGCTTTGAGCTGCTGCGTACGATCCGTTCCAGCCATACCTATCCCGTGATCATGCTGACGGCGCGCGATGCCCAGCAAGACAAGATCGAGGGCCTTTCGCTTGGCGCGGACGATTACGTGGTTAAGCCGTTCCGTCCGCTGGAGCTCATCGCGCGCGTGCACGCTCAGCTTCGCCGCTACACCAGCTACGGTAGCCGCGCACAGGCGGCCGAGTCGCCGACCCTCCAGCTCGACGGCTTGGAGATCAACCGCGATGCTCGTTCCGTAACGGTGGACGGTGCACCGGTACGCCTCACACCCACCGAGTATTCAATCTTGCTGTATCTGGTCGAGCATCGCGGCAGCGTGGTGGCCGTGGAGGACCTGTTCCGCGCAGTGTGGAACGAGGACTTTATGCCCGGCTCCAACAATACGGTGATGGTGCACATTCGCCACCTGCGCGAAAAGATCGGCGACGACGCACAAAAGCCGCGCTTTATCAAAAATGTCTGGGGCGTCGGCTACATCATCGAATAACGCTTTTCGCTTGTGAGGATCTTGATATGACAAAAGACGATAGGCAAGCGTTCGAGGTGCCCGATCGACTCTTTGAATACGTGAGGTCAGTCGTCGACAACCGCGCGCTTGCAACGGTGCTGCTCTTTTTGCTGAGCCTGCTGCTGATTGGCATCGATAACATCGCTGGAATCTTGGCGGTGCTGCTTGTCGGCTTTTTGCTGATCGATCGATTTGAGATCGTGCGCCGCTGCATGGTGATTGGCGGCGCCGCGTGGGCCATGACGTTGGCGATTGGCGCCATGGCGCTCGGCGGCATCGAAGGGCCGGTGCTGTTCGATGCCGGCTTTGTATTCAACATGCTTGGCTTTGTGCTGTCGCTTGCCGCGTGCGTGCTGTTCTTGTGTGGCCGCGCCCTGTACTACCAGGGCTACGAACAGGGCGAGCAGCATGCCGATTGTGTGCTGGCCGCTCGTATTCAAGATCGCCTGATCGATCACCCCGACACCTGGGACAACATCGACGGCGACTTCTTGGAGGTCGAGGGCGCCCTTAACCGCGTGCGTGACCGTGAGCGCAAGGTGCAGCAAGCTCTGCGTGACGAGTCGCATCGCAAGGACGATCTGGTCACGTACTTGGCACATGACCTACGCACCCCGCTTGCCAGCGTGGTGGGCTATCTTTCGCTGCTGCAAGAGGCTCCTGAGCTGCCGGTTGAGCAACG
This sequence comes from Collinsella aerofaciens, assembly GCA_048291645.1. Taxonomy (GTDB): domain Bacteria; phylum Actinomycetota; class Coriobacteriia; order Coriobacteriales; family Coriobacteriaceae; genus Collinsella; species Collinsella aerofaciens_CG. The sequence goes on from DBEZXT010000046.1 coordinate 5,910, forward strand.
TGCGCGCTTTACGGGCGTGGCTCTCGACAAGGCGCACCGGCTTGATGCGCTCATCGAAGAGTTCTTCGATATCACGCGCTTTGACTTCCACGATATCGTGCTCACGCGCGGCTATGTTGACCTGGGGTTGCTGCTGGCTCAGGTGGCTGACGAGTTCTATCCCATCCTCAACGAGCAGCATAAGGAAGCCCAAGTTGATATTCGCGAGGACCTGACGGTGCTCGTGGATGGCGACAAGATGGCTCGCGTGTTCAACAACATCATGAAAAACGCCGTCGCCTATAGCTATGAGGGCTCGACTATCACGATTGAGGCCGGGCGCCAAGACGATGGCGGCGTGCGCGTGCGCTTTATCAATCAGGGCGATCCTATCCCTGCGGCTAAGCTCAAGGTGATCTTTGAGAAGTTCTATCGCCTGGATGCGGCGCGTGCGACCAATCGCGGTGGTGCCGGTCTGGGCCTTGCTATTGCCAAGGAGATCATCGCGGCACACGGCGGTACCGTTGCATGTGAATCGACGCCCGAACACACGATATTCACCATCGAGCTGCCCGCCGCATAGCCAGCGTGCCCTTACAAACACTTGACAATGCGCTCACGTGCATATGAGCCGCGATTTCTACTATCGATACTGCTGAATTGATATCGATGTGGAGGTATGCGGTATGACGGCTGCTGCGGCTGCGGAGCCCACGGAGCTTGAAGAACTCATGAAAGCGCAGGCCGAGGCCGCGCACGAGCGCGAGGTTGGGGATGCGACTCGCCCCACGGCAGAGGATCTTGCCGCCTCGCCGACGCGCATCGACGTCGAGGGCCTCGACCTGTTCTATGGCGACCATCATGCGCTCAAGGACGTGAATATCAAGATCCGCGACAAGCAGATCACCTCATTTATCGGGCCTTCGGGCTGCGGAAAGTCCACGTTGCTGCGCTGCTTTAACCGCATGAACGACGGCATCAAGGATTGCCGTATCGAGGGCAAGATTGCGCTCGATGGTCAAGATATCCTGGGCGATTACGACATCTGCCGTTTGCGCCAGCGCGTGGGCATGGTGTTCCAGCGCCCCAACCCGTTTCCCATGAGCATCTACGACAACGTCGCCTATGGGCCGCGCGGTATGGGTGTGCGCGACCGCGTCGTGCTCGACGAGCTGGTCGAGGACTCCCTTCGTCGCGCTGCGCTATGGGATGAGGTCAAGGACAAGCTCAAAGAGTCGGGCCTGGGTCTTTCGGGTGGACAGCAGCAGCGCCTGTGCATCGCCCGCGCGCTTGCCGTGCAGCCCGACATTCTGCTGATGGACGAGCCGACCTCGGCACTCGACCCTGTGTCGACGCTGGTGGTTGAGCAGCTGGCCTGCGAGCTCAAAGAGACCTGCACGCTCGTGGTCGTTACGCACAATATGCAGCAGGCGGCGCGTATCTCCGATTCGGTCGCATTCTTTTTGCTGGGTGAGCTGGTGGAGCACGCGCCCACCGCGCAACTCTTCAAGAATCCGACCGATCCGCGCACGGCGGATTATTTGACGGGGCGTTTTGGCTGATACCATCTAGTAAAGGTACCTTTAGGGTTAAGATGCGGTCATGCCGGCCGCAAAGGGGTTCAACATGATCTATTACGTCGAGGACGATGACAACATCAGGGATTTGACGGTCTATGCGCTGCGCAAGCAGGGGATTGAGGCCGAAGGCTTTTCGTGCGACGGTGAGTTTAAGGCTGCCGTGGCGCGACGGGTACCCGATGCTGTGCTGCTCGATATCATGCTGCCCGATACCGATGGCTTGGCGATTATGCGTCGACTGCGTGCCGATCGCCTGACGGCGACGGTGCCCATCATGATGCTTACCGCCAAGGATACCGAGCTCGACAAGGTGATGGCGCTCGATGGCGGTGCCGACGATTACCTGACTAAGCCGTTTTCGCTCATGGAGCTTGCGAGCCGCTGCCGCGCACTGCTGCGTCGCGGCGGCATGGTCAAGCAGGCGAGCGATGTGCTCAGCGTGGGCGACATCGTGCTCTCGCCCAGCCATCGCGAGGTGACCGTTGCCGGCGAGCCGCTTAAGCTCACCCTGCGCGAGTTCGACCTGCTCGAGTACCTCATGCGCAAGCCCGGCGTGGTTTTTACCCGCGAGTCGTTGCTGCAGAGCGTGTGGGGCTGGGACTTCGACGGCGGTTCGCGCACCGTTGACGTGCACGTGCAGACGCTTCGCCAAAAACTGGGCGAGCATGCCAGCGCCATCGAGACCGTGCGCGGCGTGGGCTACCGCTTGGCCGAGCCTTCTGCCGGCGATGGTGCCAAAGGCGACGACACCGCGGCCACCGCATCGGAGGAGTAACCCGTGGTCTTCGCCCCCCAGGGAAAACATACGCTGTCGCACCGCGTTTTTGTGACGATCTTTGTCTGCGCCATGGCGGTTATCGTGGCGTTTACGGTGCTGGGTGCGTTCTTTGTGCAAAACACCTTGGCGGATGCCACGAGTGCCAATCTGGCGCAGGAAACCGAGCTCATTGCTGCCGCTCTCGACGAACAGCAGGAGCCCATCCCGTTCTTGCGTAGCCTCGATCGAGAGGACTTGCGCATCACGCTGATTAACAAGGATGGATCGGTTGCCTACGACAACGAGGCGTCGCCTTCCACACTGCCCAACCATGGCGATCGCCCCGAGGTCATCGAGGCCTTTGAGAGTGGTTTGGGTTCCGCGGAGCGCGCAAGCTCTACGCTCGACGAGATTATGCTGTATCGCGCCGTCGCCCTTGATAACGGCCAGGTTGTCCGCTTGGCGCAGGCCCAGCCTGGCGTTGCGGCGATTTTGCTGTCGATGGTGGCGCCGATGCTGCTTATCGCAGCAGCGGGTGCGGTACTCTCGTTTTTTATGGCGCGCCGCGAGTCCCGTGCCATCATCGCGCCGTTGCAAGAGGTGGATTTGGACCACCCACGCCGTAGCTATGAGCACGCCTATGCCGAGATGGTCCCCATGCTTGAGCGTATCGAGTCGCAGCGCCAGGAACTCAAGCGCCAAATGGCGGTGCTAGCGGACAACGACCGTATGCGCCGCGAGTTCACGGCGAATATCACCCATGAGCTCAAGACGCCGCTTACGGCGATTTCGGGCTATGCCGAGCTCATCGCAAACGGCATGGTCGAGGGCGAGGGCGACCTGCGCAACTTTGGTGGTCGCATCTATCGTGAGGCGGGCCGCTTGGCAGCGCTTGTCAACGATATCCTTACGCTGTCTAACTTGGACGAGGCCGAGCGTGCAACTGAGGGCGAGGCGGTGCCCATTGGGTCCACGGAGCCTATTGAGCTCTCGCGTGCCATCTACGCGGTTGAGCAGCGTCTTGAACAGGTCGCCCGTCAGGCGAATGTGACGATAAGTCATGAGACCAAGCCTGTGGTCATCGAGGGCGTGTCGCGCTTGATTGACGAGCTCATCTATAATCTGGCAAGCAACGCCATCCGCTACAATCGACCCGGCGGTACGGTTACGCTGCAGTGCGGCACCAACGACGAAGGCCATCCGTTCCTTGCGGTCGCCGACACGGGAATCGGTATCGCGCCTGAAGAACAGGGCAAGGTATTTGAGCGGTTCTATCGCGTGGACAAGAGTAGGTCCAAGGCGCGCGGCGGAACCGGTCTGGGGCTTGCCATTGTCAAGCATGCGGCCCTGTATCATCACGCCACGCTCGATCTGTCGAGCGAGTTGGGCGTGGGAACCACCATTACGGTGACGTTTCCCATACAGCAGGACGAGCCATTCGCATAGCGATACAACATAGGTATTGATGTAGACGCCGCATTTGACTTTCGGGTGCGGCGTTGTTGTGCAATTTTACGATTGCTTCCGACATTTTTACAGGAGAGCCTGTTTCTTATGTATAGAGTTTGGTCTCGGTAAAAAGATGCGATAACATACGGACAGTTTTGTCAATCCGAACTGGGGAAATGAAAGGCAAGCTGCATGACCCTTCTCGAACTGTTCCAGCTGCTGAAGAAGCACCTCAAGCTGGTCATCACCCTTCCGGTGGTCTGCGCGATCGCCATGGGCATCGTGTCCTTCGCCGCGATGGACAACACCTATACCGCGACGACGAGCATGTACATTCTCGCCAAGACCGACGATAGCGGCCAGATGAGCTACAACGATCTCTCGGCGAGCCAGATGCTTTCCAACGATATCGCCACGCTGCTGGATAGCGATAGCGTTAAGAGCGGCGCAGCCAATGAACTGGGCCTCACCGATCTGGATGACTACAAGGTGTCTGTTTCCTCCGAGACCACCACGCGTGTCATTACGCTTTCGGTTACCGGCACCGATGCCAAGGAGACGGCTGAGGTCGCAAAGGCCATAGCTAGCTCGGTGAGTACGGTCGCTCAGAACGTCGGCGCTGCCCAGAGCATCAACGTTATCGACGAGGCTAAGACTCCCGAAGTCCCCAGCGGCCCCAAGCGCACGCTGTACGTTGCTGTCGCGTTCCTCGCCGGTATCTTTATCGCAGTCGCCTATGTCGTTTTGGCAGACATGCTCAATACCCGCATCCGCGGTGCCGAAGAGGCGGAAGAGCTCCTGGGCATTCCCGTTGTTGGCCGAATTCCGGCTATGAAAGGTGGTAAATAGGCATGGCTAAGGCAAAGAACACCGATAAGCTCGTTGTACAGAATGCCGCCAAGACCCTTCTGGCCAACATCCGCTTTGCGAGCGTGGACGACCCCATTCGCACCATTACCGTCACGTCCTCGATTCCCAACGAGGGCAAGTCTACGGTTTCCATCAACCTTGCCCAGGCTATCGCCACGAGCGGCAAGTCCGTGCTCCTGGTCGAGGCCGATATGCGCCGCAGGTCCCTTTCCGATATGCTCGGCGTTCGTTCGCGCGGCGGACTCTATGCGGTCCTTTCCGAGCAGATCTCCATTGACCAGGCAATTGTCGAGACGGGTCAGAAGAACTTCTACTTCCTCGATGCCGAGCCGCATATTCCCAATCCTGCCGACATCATTGTCTCTCACCGCTTTGCCAAGTTGGTAAAGGCACTGTCCGCCAAGTTCCAGTACGTCATCTTTGATGCTCCCCCGGTCGGCACCTTCATCGATGCTGCCGAGATTGCCAGCCTGACCGACGGTACGCTGTTCGTGGTGCGCGAGGACTTCACCAAGCGCGAGGAGGCACTCAACGCTATCGGCCAGCTTAAGAAGTCCGAAAAGGTCAAGCTCATCGGTACCGTTATGAACTACTGCGAGACCGAGACCAGCGAGTACTACTACTCCTACTACACCAAGGACGGTAAGAAGGTGAAGAAGGGCTCCGACGATCAGGGGACTTCCAAAAAGGGCATCTTCACCAACCGAGCAAACGTTTAGTTGATTAAGGCTGACATATGCGTGACATTCATTGCCATATCTTGCCGGGTGTAGACGACGGCGCCGCCGATCTCGATGAGAGCTTGGCGATGCTCGAGGCTGCCAAGCGGGCCGGTGTAACCAGAATCGTTTGCACTCCTCACTGCCGTGATCCCTATTTTGATTACGACAAGATGTGGGATGCCTTTGAACTGCTGCGTGATAACGCTGACGGTTTTCCGCTCCAGATGGGCTTCGAGGTCAACCATCGAAAGCTCGTTGAACTTGGTATCGATGCCGCGGAGCACTTGCATTTCGATGGAACCAACGAGTTTCTGCTCGAGCTTTCGACGCATGCCGATGCGTATGCGTTTAGAGAGTACGAGAACACGATTTACGATTTGCAGTGCCGTGGCTACCAGGTGATCATCGCTCATCCTGAGCGCTATCGTGCGGTTCAAAAGGATGTAAGCGTGGCGGAGCGCCTGGTCGATATGGGCTGCAAGCTGCAGGCTTCGGCGGACTTTATTGCCGGCGGTCGCTTTGGTCGCGAAAAAAAGCCGGCACAGCGCCTGTTCGATCAGAACCTGTACAGCTTCATCGCGAGCGATGCTCATAACGTGGGTCATTACGACTGCCTGGCGAAGGCTCGCGCGAAGTTTAGCGTGCGCGGAGCTCATTTTCGCTAATATCTGTCCCCAACGTTCGCATTGAATGAAAGGGCAGCCATGGATATCCAACTTAAGACGGGATGCTTTGATGACGCGGCGTTGGTGCGCCGCGTCGTTTTTATGGACGAGCAGGGCTACGAGAATGAGTTCGACGCTATCGACGAGGATCAGAACTGCATTCATGTGACGCTCTATGTAGACGGCGAGCTTGCCGGTTGCTCGCGCGTGTTTCCCGAGGAGCTTGAGCGCGTGGCTGACGCAGAGGCCCCGGTGTTGCCGGCATGCGACATGGACGAAGGCGTTGCGGCGGGGGAGGCCTACATTATGGGGCGCGTCGCCGTGCTGCCGGCTATGCGTCGTCGCGGACTGGCGAGTGCGATCGTCGAGGCCAGTGCTTCGCGTGCACGCGATGCCGGCGCTAAGCTTATTAAGCTGCATGCGCAGGAATACGTGTTGCCGCTCTATGCAAAGGCGGGCTACACGCAAATTGCCCCGGTAGATTACGAAGACGAGGGCCAGCCCCATGTCTGGATGGCCAAGCGCGTAGATGGCAGATAGGGACGTTCCTTTTCTGCCGGCAGCTGGGGACACTCCTTGGCAATTGACGCATTGGAGCGCTCGGACATACAGTTTTTCGATTCCGTATGTATATATGCGCGCTATTGGGTTATAAAATCTAAGTCTGAATATAGCAGGTCTGCGATGCGGCTCGGGCAACCGGGCCGTTTTTGCGGACGGGGGTAGCGCGAAAGGACTGCACATGCGTCAATTTAAGACCGAGAGCAAAAAACTGCTCGACCTCATGATCAACTCCATCTACACCAATAAGGAAATCTTCCTGCGCGAGCTTATCTCTAACGCGAGCGACGCCGTCGACAAGCTCAACTTTAAGAG
>DBEZXT010000047.1:0-3204 GCA_048291645.1 Collinsella aerofaciens
GATGTCCATCCAGTCCGAGACGGCATGCTTGGCCGAGCTCTTGCCCTTGACCGAGCCGGCAGTCTGGATGCTGCCGGTATAGAGCAGCAGCTTCTCGGTAAGCGTGGTCTTACCGGCGTCCGGGTGGCTGATGATCGCGAATGTGCGGCGCGACGAGATTTCATCCGACAGGCTTGCCATGCGGATCCTTTCTTGCATTGAGTGCATTACGTCGTTGTAACCGCACTATTGTAGCCGCGAAATCCCGCCATAGGGCACCTATCAGGACAAATTCATCAGTTGGGGCCTGGGTAGCCGGGCCAATCGGTATTTGCCTCTTGCAGAACTGTGCATAGTGTATATATACTGTGCTTACCGGTTATATACACGTGTAGCCCAACAGCTAAGGAGCCGCTGTGGACATCATTCTATCCAATTCGAGCGACAAGCCCATCTACGAGCAGATAACCTCGCAAGTCAAAGCTCAGATCTTATCGGGCACGCTCGCTGCGGGAGCCAAACTCCCCAGCATCCGTGCACTCGCGAGCGATCTTGGCGTGAGCGTCATCACCACCAAGCGCGCCTACGCCGACCTGGAGCAGCTCGGGTTTATCTGCACCGTGCAGGGCAAGGGCTGTTTTGTCGCCGAGGGCAACCAGGAGCTTTTGCGCGAAAACCAGCTCTGCCATATCGAAGACCTGCTTGCGAAAGCGGCAAGCCAAGCCGAAACCCTGGGCGTCACGCGCGACAAACTGCACGAGATGCTCGACCTGGTGGCCCCCGAAACCATGCAGTAGCCATCTGCAAGAAAGGCTATACCATGCAAAACTTGCTTGAACTCAAAGGCATCTCACGCACTGTAAGCGACAGCTTTTCGCTGCGCGGCGTCACGCTTGCCGTGGAGCCTGGCCAGATCGTCGGCTTTGTTGGTGCCAACGGTGCTGGCAAAACAACGACGATTCGAGCTGCTCTCGGGCTTATAAAGCTCGATGCCGGCGAAGTGCACCTGTTTGGGCAGCGCTGTGGCGCCGACGCGCCCGATGAGACACAGCGTTGTCTGCGCACTCGCGTCGGTCTCGTGCTGGACACGTGCCCCTTCCCTTCCACACTTAAGGTGACCGAAGTTGAGGCACTCGTAAGCCCGGCATACCCCACCTGGAGCCACGACACCTTCGCCAGCCTCATCGACCGATTTGGCCTCGATCCCAAGACGAAGGTCAAGGACCTCTCCCGCGGCATGGGCATGAAACTGCAACTTGCCTGCGCACTCAGCCACAATGCCAAGCTGCTCGTTTTGGACGAAGCCACTGCGGGCCTCGATCCCATGGCACGCGAGGAACTGCTTGATGAGCTGCTTGCCTTTGTCGCCGACGGCCAGCACAGCGTGTTGCTCTCGAGCCACATTACGTCCGACCTCGATCGCACCGCCGACCGCGTTATCTGCATCGATGCTGGCTCGATTATGTTTGACCTGCCGCGCGAGGATATTACCGACCGCGCCGGCATCGCCCACTGCACCCAATCGCAGGCTGCCGAGCTTATGGCTTGCGTCGAAGGCGCCCGTGCCGCCCACCACGCCTATAGCGTGGACGTGCTCGTGCCCAACCGTCGCGAAACGCTCGAGGCCTTCCCCGAGATTCCCTGCGATCGGACAACCATTGATGACTACCTGCGCCTCACGCTGAAAGGGGCTTCGAAATGAAACGTGCCTTTATGTCCGAGCTCGCCATCGTTCGCACGCTCATCCCGAGCATCACGGGCGTCGGCCTATTCATCTTTGTCGTGTTGACCCTCGCCAACGCGACAGACGGCGATTCCGGCATGAGCGCCGGCGCCTGTGCGGTCAGCGCAATGTCGCCCATCATAATCATGAACTCGCTAGCTGGCTACGATAACCAAAACGGCTGGGAGCGTTATCGAGCAACGTTGCCCTTCTCGCGCAAAGACATTATTTGCGCACGCTACCTGTGCATCGTTGTCTTCTCGGTCGTCATGGCATGCGCGGCTACGCTTCTGAACATCCTCGCCCTTCCGCTCTTCGACCCCATGGGCATCCCTTCGACATGCCAGACGATCTTTGAAATCGCAACCGCCTCGGCAGCATCGATGCTCATCTCCCTCATGATGGTATTCTTGACACAGCCGCTGTTCTTCCGATTTGGACACATGGAGGCGCTGCGCCTATCCCTTGGCCTGTTTGCCCTGTTTGGCTGCGGCACCATGGCAATGCTGAGTTCCTCCAACCCCATCAGCAACTGGCTCATGTCGATTGCCGGGGCAAATCCCGATCCCGCCGTCCTTGGCTGTCTGTGTGCAGGCATCGCCACACTTGCCCTCGCGCTATGTGCAATCAGCTACACCGTCAGCACCAAGGTTTATCGAGCACGCGATCTGTAATCAACGGCTAAAAAAGCTTAGGTGGTACCCCGCTTATTTTTTCAATGAAACGAGGCGGCATAGCGTCACCACCGCCCCTCACAGCAGGCCGTCTAGTTCTTGGCAACCAAAAAGACACCGTCAGCATATCGAAGGTGAATACTTTTCCGAGAAGTGAACGAGTAAAAACAGCGCCCTGTAGCATCGACATTTTTAAGGACTCAATTCCTGCGGTTTTTGTCTAAGAATCCTGCAGTTTTGTTCGAAAAAAGTGTGCATGTTCCAGGGGTCCAGATTTACTCGTTCACTTCGCGGAAAACCATTCACCTTCGATTCGAGCCTTAACCAAATGCCCTCTCGAACTATGGCCCCTGTCTCACCACAGCAATATCAAAGCTTCATGGCGGGACGGTATCATCGGACGAGCGCCGTAAATCTGGCGCGGTCGTTCTCTGGGGAGGCATTTCACCCGTGTCGTGGGTCGCAGCAGCATTTGTGTCGGCTTTCTTTGCCGGCATCACATCTATCCTGGCCAAATGCGGCATCAAGCAGACCGACTCCGATGTCGCGACGGCCATTCGCACCTGCGTGGTGTTCGTTTTCGCCTGGGCAATGGCGGGCATTTCTGGATCCATTGGAACCATCGGCAGCATCGAACCCAGATCCTGGCTCTTTCTCGTCCTCTCGGGACTCGCTACCGGTGCTTCGTGGATCTGTTACTTTAAGGCGTTGGGCATCGGAGACGTCAATAAGGTCGTACCGGTCGACAAGATGAGCACCGTACTCGCCGCACTGATCGCCATCGTACTTTTTGGCGAGACGAGCAACCTTGCGGTTAAGCTCGTGGGA
>DBEZXT010000048.1:0-10468 GCA_048291645.1 Collinsella aerofaciens
GTGGCCCTTCCGTCTGCGAAGGCTCGGCATCGGCGTGCTACCATAGCTACGTCCAAGTACACATATCAAGTGGAGGATATCCATGGCAAACGTTCTTGTCTTTGGTCACCAGAACCCCGATAACGACGCCATCATGAGCGCCGTCGTCCTGTCCCAGCTGCTCAACCAGGTTGAGTATGCCGGCAACACCTACGAGGCCTGTGCCCTTGGTCAGCTTCCGGCAGAGTCCGCCAAGCTGCTCGCCGACGCCGGCATCGCCGAGCCTCGCGTGATCGAGTCCGTCGAGGCCGGTCAGCTCGTCGTCCTCACCGACCACAACGAGTCTGCCCAGTCCGTCGCCGGTCTTAAGGACGCCACGGTCTTTGGCGTCGTCGACCACCACCGCATCGGCGACTTCGAGACCGCCGGCCCGCTGCACTACATCTGCCTGCCTTGGGGCTCCAGCTGCACCATCGTCACCAAGCTTGCCGGCGTGCTCGGCGTTGAGCTTTCCGACGTCCAGGCCAAGCTGCTGCTCTCGGCCATGATGACCGACACGCTCATGCTCAAGAGCCCCACCACCACCGATGTCGACCGCGCCGTCGCCGCCAAGCTCGGCGAGCAGGTGGGCGTCGACCCGGTCAAGTTTGGCATGGAGGTCTTCCTCACCCGTCCGTCCGGCTCCTTCACCGCAGCCGAGATGGTCGGCAACGACATCAAGATGTTCGAGCCCGCCGGCAAGAAGCTGCTCATCGGCCAGTACGAGACCGTCGACAAGAGCCGTGCGCTCGGTATGATCGACGAGATCCGCGAGGCCATGCGCGCCTACGCCGCCGAGAAGGGTGCTGACGGCATCGTCCTGTGCATCACCGACATCATGGAGGAGGGCTCGCAGGTCCTGCTCGAGGGCGAGACCGAGGCTGCTCAGAAGGGCCTGGGCATTGCCGACGAGCACGACGGCGTCTGGATGCCGGGCGTCCTCTCCCGTAAGAAGCAGGTCGCTGCCCCCATCATGGCCGCCTGCTAGGTTTAGTTGACCAAACGCCACGACCGGATCGCGGACGCCCCGCGCTCCGGTCGTTTTTTGTGCACGGCGTCGCGTCGTCTCTTGGACAGGCGCACCCGTGCCGTTGAGCAAATAATGTTCAACCTATGGTTCCGCTTTTCGGCCACGCCTGCGTGCCTGTCGTGCAGGGTAGGCTAGATGCAAGCGTAATACGTTAGAGCGCGGCGCCGCCACTTGGGCGGGCCGTGCTTTTTTAAGACGGGAGCTTTCCCGTGAAAGGAGCCGCCCATGGCAGCAACTGAGCAGCTGTTTAACGTTCGTGAGCGCAAGCGTTTTGAGCGCCACGACATTTGGGAGCGCATCGCCGAGAACGGCACGATTTCCGCCGCCGTCATGGTCTTCGCCGCCATCGCCGCCGTCATTTGCGCCAACACCGATGCTTACGAGGCCATCCACCACTTTTTGGAGACCCCGCTGTATGTGGGTCTGGGCAACCTTACGGCTGGCCTCACCGTCGAGCTTTTCGTCAACGACTTCCTCATGGCAATCTTCTTTTTGCTGGTAGGCATTGAGCTTAAGTACGAGATGACAGTTGGCGAGCTCAAGAACCCGCGCCAGGCTATGCTTCCCATGCTGGCGGCCGTGGGCGGCGTCGTCGTTCCCGCCTGCATCTATCTGATCTTTAACCATGCCGGCGCGCACAACGGCTGGGCCATTCCCATGGCAACCGATATTGCCTTTGCGCTGGGCGTGCTGTCGCTTTTGGGCAACCGCGTGCCCAACGGCGTGCGCGTGTTCTTCTCGACGCTCGCCATCGCTGACGACCTCATCTCCATCGCCGCCATCGCCATCTTCTACGGTCAGAGCCCCAATCCGTTTTGGTTGGGCGCCGCCGCGCTTGTGACCTGCGCGCTCGTGTGGCTCAACAAGACGCAGCATTACCGCCTTGTCCCGTACTCGGTGCTGGGCCTGCTGCTGTGGTTCTGCATGTTCAAGAGCGGCGTGCACGCTACGCTCGCCGGCGTCATCTTGGCCTTTACCATCCCGGCCAAGTGCGGCGTCAAGCTCGATAGCCTCACCGATTGGTTGGGCGAGTGCCTGCCGCTGCTCGATGACCGCTACGATGACGAGGCACACATCCTGGGCCAGCATGACTTTACCGTCTCGACTACCAAGGTCGAGCGCGTCATGCACCGCGTGACCCCGCCGCTCATCCGCATGGAGCGTCTGATTTCCACGCCGGTCAACTTTGTGATCCTGCCGATCTTTGCGTTCGTGAACGCGCAGGTTCGCCTAGTGGGCGTGGACATGAGCACGCTGCTCACCGACCCGGTGACGCTCGGCGTGTACTTTGGCATGCTGCTGGGCAAGCCGATCGGCATCTTTGGCATGACGTTCGCCTTGGTCAAGCTCAAGGCCTGCGAGCTACCGCGCAACGTCAACTGGCACATGATTGCCGGCGTGGGTATTCTGGGCGGCATCGGCTTTACCATGTCGATTCTCATCAGCGGTCTCGCCTTCCCGACGGCCCAGTTTGAGGTTCTGGCTGCCAAGGCCGCTATTCTCGCCGGCTCTGTCACCGCGGCCGTACTTGGCATGATCTACATGAGTGTGATCTGCAAGCACCCCGCGCCCAAGAACGAGTAGGCGCGTAGAAACAGACGCCAGAGCCTGCTCGAGCGCGTGTAAAACGCGGTTTTGAGTGGTACTTGCCACCTGCCGGACACCCCAGTGGCCAAAAAACGCCGTTTGTGAGTACTGTCACAAACGGCGTTTCATTTTAGGCGCGAAAAATAATGTACAAATCTATTCTGTCTGTGCATTAACGATTGCGTGGCTGGACGAAAAATGCTGATGCATCCTTCCATAACCGGACACAAAAGGCCAAGACTGGCCTTTTTAATTCAAAATCGCTGTTACTAAAAAAGTAACAGTACTCATATTTGCTATTTTTTGACCACAGGCCCCAATGACTAGGTTTATTCCACGGTGCCGTAGATGGCGCCCCAGCCGTGGGCGGCCAAGGCGGAGTTGAGCTGGTCGCAAAGTGACTGGCGGTCGTAATAGCCGGGCGGTAGCAGGTTGACGATTTCCATGAGGTCGGGCGCCAGGTCCAAGATTTCTGCCTGTACGATTAGATCCAGGCGGTCGATGGCGTGGCGGTCGTAAAACAGCCCGTCGACCAGGCGCTGCAGGTCGCCGAATTCCTCGGCCTGGAACGATCCGTACTCCATAGTGCCTCCTTGGGCGCTCCACGCCGGCATGTGCGGCGATTCGTAATTCATTGCGATGGACTTAATCTATCACGGCTTCATAACGTTGCGACGGTGGCGGTCTATACTTAGAAGAATTGCAACGTACCGCTTCGTGAAAGGTCGCACCCATGCAGACGATCTACCAGAAGATGGAAACCACCGAACTCGATGCCGCCATCGAGGCGCTCAAGGCCGAGGTCGCCGAGGTCAAGGCCAAGGGCCTGGCGCTCGACATGGCCCGCGGCAAGCCGTCGCCCTCCCAGGTGGACATCTCTCGACCCATGCTCGATATCCTCAATGCCGATGCCGATCTGCACGACGGCAACGTCGACTGTTCCAATTACGGCTGCTTTGAGGGCATTCCCTCGGCACGCAAGCTAGCGGGGGAGTTCCTGGGTTGCCCCGCCGAGCAGACGCTCGTGCTGGGTTCGTCGAGTTTGCTGATCGAGCACGATATCGCCGGTATGTTCTGGCGTTGCGGCTCATGTGGTAGCGACCCTTGGGAGGCTTACGAGGCCGCGCACGACGGCAAGAAGGTCAAGTTCCTGTGCCCGGTTCCCGGCTACGACCGCCACTTTGGCATCACCGCCGATCTGGGTATCGAGAACGTCCCCGTCGCGATGACCGACAACGGCCCCGACATGGACGAGGTCGAGCGCCTCGTCGCCGCCGACGATTCCATCAAGGGCATCTGGTGCGTGCCCAAGTATTCCAACCCCACGGGTATCACCTTTAGCGAGGACACTGTGCGCCGCCTGGTCGAGATGCCCACGGCCGCGCCCGATTTCCGCATCTTCTGGGACAACGCCTACTGCGTGCACGACCTGTACGACGAGACCGACGAGCTCGCCAACATCTTCGATCTTGCCCGCACGGCGGGCACCGAGGACCGCGTGGTGGCCTTTGCCTCGACGTCCAAGATCACTTTCCCGGGTGCCGGTATCGGCTTTATCGGTGCGAGCCCCGCGGTTATCGCGGAGTTCTCCAAGCGCCTGAAGGCCGGCCTCATCAGCGCCGACAAGCTCAACCAGCTGCGTCACGTGCGCTTCCTTCCCACCATCGAGGCGGTCAAGGAGCACATGAAAAAGCATGCCAAGTTCTTGCGCCCGCGCTTTGAGGCCGTCGAGCGCAAGCTCACCGAGGGTCTGGGCGAGACGGGCTGCGCCACCTGGACTCACCCCCGCGGCGGCTACTTTGTAAGCTTCGATGGTCCCGAGGGCTCGGCCCAGAAGGTTGCTGCGCTTTGCGCCGACCTGGGCGTCAAGCTCACGCCGGCCGGTGCTACCTGGCCCTATGGCAAGGACCCGCGCGATACCAACATCCGCATCGCGCCGAGCTATCCCACGGTCGAGGACCTGGAGGCCGCGCTCGATGTACTGGTGCTGGTCGTTAAGCTTGTCGCTGCCGAGCTTGCGCGTGCCGAGCGCGCCTAACGCGCGGCTTCCCGTACTATCCGCACCTTCGATACGTAAAGGAGCATATACATGGATTTGGGTATTTCCACCAACCCCACGCCAGAGCTCTACACCATTAAGGTAACCGGCGAGATCGATATCTCTAACGCCGATAGCCTGCGCAATGCCATCGACCTGGCGCTCGAGCAGCCCACTGAGGCCGTTGAGCTCGATTTTGCCCAGGTGAGCTACATCGATTCGACGGGCATTGGTGTGCTCGTGGGCGCCGCGCACCACGCGGCCGACCACAGCAAGCGCTTTAGCTGCACCAATGTGCAGCCCCCGGTGATGCGCGTGGTCCAGCTGTTGGGTGTCGACCAGGAGATTTCGATCACCGCTGCATAATCTTTGCCCCCAAAAGGGCGTGCCGTTTGGCATATGTTTGTGATGCGCTCGGACGTTTTGGCGTCCGGGCGCTATACTTGACCGAATGAATAGACGAGTTCCGGCCGAATGGCGCGGTGCGGGCTCGACTCACATCGAGCCTTGGAGGTATGTGTGTTTGGTATTGGAGAGGGTGAGCTCGCGATCATCGTGGTCTTCGGCTTTTTGCTGTTTGGCCCGGATAAGCTCCCACAGATGGGCCGCACGATCGGCCGTGCCATCCGTCAGTTCCGCGAGACGCAGGAAAAGATGACGGCCGTTGTTCAGTCCGAGATTATCGATCCGGTGAGCGAGGCCGCTTCGGCACCGGTCAAGCCCAAGAAGACTGCCGTCGATGACGATTCCGATGCGGACGAGGATGCCGCCGAGACGGCAGCGCCCGCCAAGAAGGAGACCTTTGCCGAGCGTCGCGCCCGTCTTGCTGCCGAGAAGGCCGCGAGCGAGGCTGCCGCCGAGGACGAAGGCGCTGCCGATGAGGCCGAGCCCGCCGAGGCCGAGCCCGCCGCTGCCGCCGAGCCTGTCGTCGAGCCCGAGCCTGCTGCAGAGCCGGAGCCCGAGCCCGAGCCGGCAGAGCCCACGACGGCTGACCTCTACGCCCGTCGTCCCCGCAAGCGCAAGGCCGTCGTCGACCAGCTCGCTCGCGAGCTCGAGGCCGAGGACGACGCCGCTGCCGCCGACTCCCCGAAGGGAGGCGATGAGTAATGCCTATCGGACCTGCGCGCATGCCGCTCTTCGATCACCTGGGAGAGCTCCGTCGCCGCCTGACCATCGTGGTCGTGTCGGTGTTTGCCGCCGCCATCGTGCTGTATTTCGCCACGCCCGTGGTGCTCGACATCTTGGAAGACCCCATCCGCTCCTTTGTGCCGGACGGTAAGTTCTACATCACCACCACGCTCGGCGGCTTTGGCCTGCGCTTCTCGCTGGCCATCAAGATGGCCGTGGTCATGTGCACGCCCATGATCATCTGGCAGGTTCTGGCATTTTTCCTGCCGGCACTGCGTCCCAACGAGCGCAAATGGGTCGTGCCCACGGTGCTCGCCTCGACGGTGCTGTTCTTCCTGGGTGCCATCTTCTGCTACTTCATCATCATCCCTGCGGGCTTTGAGTGGCTCATCGGCGAGACCTCGGCCGTCGCTACGGCGCTGCCCGATCTGGAGAACTACGTCAACATGGAGCTGCTCTTTATGATCGGCTTTGGTGTGGCGTTTGAGCTGCCGCTCATCATCTTCTACCTGTCCGTCTTCCACATCGTTTCCTACGCGGCCTTCCGCAGTGCCTGGCGCTACGTGTACGTAGGTCTGCTCGTGGGCTCGGCTGTGATTACGCCCGACGGCTCGCCCGTTACGCTGGGCCTCATGTATGGCGCCCTGCTCTCGCTCTACGAGATTTCGCTCGCCATCGCTCGCGTGGTCATTACCGCGCGCGAGGGCAAGGAGGGCTTGTTTGTGAGCCGTCTGGACCTGTTTTCGGACGACGAAGAGGACAGCGAGGAGTAAATCGGTATGCACGAGGTTGGCATTGTCAACGGCATACTCGATACAGTGATTCGCGCGGCGCGTGGGGCGGGGGCCTCGCGCGCCGTTTTGGTAACGCTGCGTATCGGGGATATGACCGAGGTCGTGCGCGAGGCGCTCGACTTTGCGTGGGAGACATTTCGCGACGAGGACCCGCTCACGCGAGGCTGCGAGCTTGCCGTGGAGGAGGTCCATCCACAAAGCGAGTGTCTGGACTGCGGCGAGGTTTTCGACCACGATCGTTTCCACTGTCGCTGTCCCCAGTGTGGTGGTGCCAACGTGCGCCTACTGCACGGCCGCGAGCTCGATATCGCGAGTATCGAAATCGAAACCCCCGACGATTAGCCCGCTAGCCATCTAGTGATGGGGTATAAAGGGGCCAAAGTAAGGAGCGCTAAGTATGGCCGAGAAAACGATTGATATCGCATCGCCGATTCTGTCGCGCAACGAGCGCCTGGCAGATCAGCTGCGTCAGCGATTTAATGAGACAAACACCTATGTGATCAACGTCTTGTCGAGCCCCGGTTCGGGCAAGACCACCACGATCCTGGGCACTAACGAGCGCCTGCGCGACAAGGCTGGCCTGCGCTGTGCCGTCATCGAGGGCGATATCGCCTCGGATGTCGATGCCATCACCATGAAGGAAGCCGGCATGCCCGCCATCCAGATCAACACGGGCGGCCTGTGCCACCTCGAGGGCAACATGATCATGGAGGCCGTTGACGCGTTCGACCAGGCCGTCGGTCTGGAGAACATCGACGTCATCTTTATCGAAAATGTGGGCAACCTAGTCTGCCCGGTCGACTTTGACCTGGGCGAGAACCTGTCCATCATGATTCTCTCGGTGCCCGAGGGCGACGACAAGCCCATCAAGTACCCGGGCATCTTCCAGCACGCCGGCGCGCAGCTGCTCAATAAGGTCGACGTGGCCCCGGCTTTCGATTTTGACATGGATAGGTATACTAAGACACTCGATGACCTCAATCCGCAGGCGCCGCGTTTTGCCGTGAGCGCGCGCAAGGGCGAGGGCATGGATGCCTGGTGCGATTGGCTCATCGGGCAGATCGAGCAAGCAAGGGCGTAAATCGGCCGCCATACGGGCGGGCGTAGCCGCAGAGACACGAGATAGGAGCCTCTTTTGAAGCTCATCATCGCCGAGAAAAACGACGCCGCGCGTCAGATCGCCGAGCGTCTGTCCACGGGTAAACCCAAAAAGGACAAGGTGTACAACACCGCCATCTACCGTTTTGAGTGGAAGGGCGAGGAGTGCGTGACGATCGGTCTTGCCGGCCACATCCTTGCGCCCGATTTTTGCGACAGCGTGCTGTTCGATAAAAAGCTGGGCTGGTATTCGGTCACCGAGGACGGCGAGATGCTGCCGGCCGACATGCCCGATGGCCTGGCGCGCCCGCCCTATGACACCAAGCGCAAGCCGTTTCTTGCCGACGGTATCTCCATCAAGGGCTGGAAGCTCGAGAGTCTGCCGTATCTCACCTGGGCACCCGTCATTAAGCTGCCGGCCGAGAAGGAGCTCATCCGCTCGCTCAAGAACCTCGCCAAAAAGTCCGACAGCGTCATCATCGCCACGGACTTCGATCGCGAAGGCGAGCTGATCGGTTCGGACGCCCTCAACAAGGTGCGCGAGGTTGCGCCCGACCTGCCGGTCGCCCGCGCCCAGTATTCTTCGTTTACCAAGGCCGAGATCACGCAGGCCTTCGATAATCTCGTCTCGCTCGACCAGAACTTGGCCGACGCCGGCGAGAGCCGTCAGCACATCGACCTCATTTGGGGTGCGGTGCTCACGCGCTACCTGACGCTCGCCAAGTTTGGCGGCTTTGGCAACGTGCGTTCCGCCGGCCGCGTGCAGACGCCGACGCTTGCCCTGGTGGTCGAGCGCGAGCGCGAGCGCATGGCGTTTGTGCCCGAGGACTATTGGCAGATCCGCGGCATGGGCGCCGCACAGGGTACTGCCGAGGACGACCGATTTAAGATTGCGCACAAGACGGCACGCTTTACCGACAAGGATGCTGCTGAGACGGCGTACGGCCATGTTGACGGCGTCGCGACGGCAACCGTCGCCGCGGTGACCAAGCGCTCGCGCAAGCAGCAGCCGCCCACGCCGTTTGCGACCACCTCGCTGCAGGCTGCCGCCGCAGCCGAGGGCATCTCGCCTGCGCGTACCATGCGTATCGCCGAGTCCCTCTACATGGCGGGCCTCATCAGCTACCCGCGTGTCGACAACACCGTGTATCCCGCGACGCTCGATCTGGGCGCTGTGGTGAGCGACCTGGCAAAGATCAACCCGGCGCTGGCGCCTGTATGCAAAAAGGTGCTCGCCGGCCCCATGAAGCCCACGCGCGGCAAGGTCGAGACCACTGACCACCCGCCTATCTACCCCACGGGCGAGGGCGATCCGTCCACGCTCGATGGCGGTCAGCGCAAGCTCTATGACCTCATCGCTCGCCGCTTCCTGGCGACGCTTATGGGTCCTGCGACCATCGAGAACACCAAGCTCGAGCTCGACGTCAATGGCGAGCCGTTCGTGGCTTCGGGCGACGTGCTCGTGACCCCGGGTTTCCGCGAGGCATACCCGTATGGACTCAAACGCGACGAGCAGATGCCGCCGCTTGAGCAGGGCGATACGGTCGACGTGTTCGACATTAAGCTCGAGGCAAAGCAGACCGAGCCGCCCGCGCGCTACAGCCAGGGCAAGCTCGTGCAGGAGATGGAGAAGCGCGGCCTGGGTACCAAGTCCACGCGCGCGAGCATCATCGAGCGCCTGTACGCCGTGCGCTACCTCAAAAACGATCCCGTGGAGCCGAGTCAGCTGGGCATCGCCATTATCGATGCACTGTCGCAGTTTGCCCCGCGCATCACGAGTCCCGATATGACCAGCGAGCTCGATGGCGATATGACCCGTGTGGAGCGCGGCGAGGACACCGAAGAGCATGTCGTGACGCACTCGCGCGCGCTGCTGGCCGGTGTGCTCGACGAGCTGCTCAAGCATACGCAGGAGCTCGGCGACGCCATCAGCGACGCCGTTACGGCCGATGCGCGCGTGGGCGCCTGCCCCAAGTGCGGCAAGGACCTGGTTATGAAGACGAGCGCCAAGACCCGTGGCAGCTTTATCGGCTGCATGGGATGGCCCGACTGCGACGTGACCTATCCGGTGCCGAGTGGCGTCAAGGTGAGCCCGCTCGAGGGCGAGGCGGCCGTGTGCCCCGAGTGCGGCGCGCCGCGCATTAAGTGCCAGCCGTTCCGCCAGAAGGCCTTCGAGATTTGCGTGAACCCCACGTGCCCCACCAACTACGAGCCCGACCTTAAGGTGGGCGAGTGCAAGGTGTGCGCCGAGGCCGGACGCCATGGCGACCTGATCGCGCACAAGAGCGAGAAGAGCGGCAAGCGCTTTATCCGCTGCACCAACTACGATGACTGCGGCGTGAGCTATCCGTTGCCGGCGCGCGGTAAGCTCGAGGCGACGGGTGAGACCTGCCCCGAGTGCGGCGCCCCCATCGTGGTGGTCAACACGGCGCGCGGTCCGTGGCGTATCTGCGTCAACATGGACTGCCCGACCAAGGAGAAGAAGCCCGCCCGCGGCCGCAAGACCACGACCAAGGCGAGCACGGCCAAGAAGACGACGGCGGCCAAGAAGACTGCTGCCAAGAAGACGACCGCCAAAAAGACGACGGCCAAGAAGTCGACTGCCAAAAAGACCGCTGCCGATAAGTAGCCGCACGGTCGAAACATCACCTAAAACAAAAACGAGCGAGGACCTCAAAATCCTCGCTCGTTTTTTTGACCGGCAGTTAGGGACGTTCCTTTTCTGCCGGCAGTTTAGGAACGTCCCTAACTGTCGGCCCGGGAACGACAAAGCGC
>DBEZXT010000049.1:0-5159 GCA_048291645.1 Collinsella aerofaciens
GGGCCATGGCGACCACCCCTTCGACTCGAATTCTTGACGGCCTGAACAATCGTCAATATCGGTCGGAGGGGTGGCTTTGTAAAGCCGTTTGTCTCCACCCGCGTAGCGGGTGGTTCAAAGCTGGCCGCTGCGCGGCCAGCAGACTAAAGTCTTGAAAAGAAAAGCCTCCGTTTCCGGAGGCTTAAAGTTCAATTGGCGCGGCGTATAGGATTCCGCGCATCCGCTGCGCGGATCCGCACCGGCTTCGCCCGCCTGCCGGCGTGCTCGCCCGCGGGCTAAAAACGCTCCGCGTTTTCTTTACGCCCGCGCCTCGACCGAGGTTCGAATCCATGCGGTGTTGCCATAAAAGAAAAGCCCCCGTTGCCGGAGGCTTTAAGTTCGATTGGTGCGGCGTATAGGATTCGAACCTATGACGTTCTGATTCGTAGTCAGACCCTCTATCCAGCTGAGGTAACGCCGCAGCGCAAGACATATAAAACCACTTTAGCTTATTGGAGTCAAGCACAATCTCAAACTTTTTTGTGGAACGCAGTTTTGTCATGCTGCTCCGCATATACCGCTGTTCCCCGTACGATCGATTGGCTTTTCGATCACGTCGAACTTGGCATCAAGTTCCCTCAGGAGCGATCTCACCCGCTGGGCACAATCATAATCGGCAAACGAGATGCTCAGCATGCGCGCGACCTGGTTGGAAGTCCCAACTCCATAGAAGTGCTCCAGCGCCACAAGTCCCTCGTGCATCACAAAGGTCTCGACCACATGCGGCGACTCCTCAAAGCACCATTGTGTCAACGGACCCTCACTCGTCTGTCGAACCACCAGGCCACCCATGCCAGACGGATCACACGTTACAAGCAGGTACTCCCCACCCTCGTCGCTCTCAAACAAAACCACCCGATCATCAAACAGCTCCATCGCGTCCCCTTTCTCTCGCTCTTATTTAGCAAAAGCATAGCAGGTAGATGGCTGTATACAGAACAGTTGTTCGTGTGTTTTCTATTGAGCTGTCCGCACGGCATGGTATGGACCTGCGCACGAAATAGGGCACCCCCGAAGGAGCGCCCTTGCATATCCCCTATGCAGCCAACTTACGCGACCGGCTCGATCTTCTCGAGACCACCCATGTAAGGACGCAGAACCTCGGGGATCGTGATGGTGCCGTCGGCGTTCTGGTAGTTCTCCAGAATAGCGGCCATGGTGCGGCCGGCCGGCAGGCCGGAACCGTTGAGCGTGTGCAGGTAGCGCGAACCCTTGAAATTCTCGGGGTCGCGATACTTGATGTTGGCGCGGCGAGCCTGGAAGTCACCGCAGTTGGAGCAGGAGCTGATCTCCTTGTAGGCGTTGTAGCTCGGCAGCCAGACCTCGACGTCGTAGGTCTGACGGGCAGAGAAGCCCAAGTCGCCGGTGCACAGGCTAATCACGCGATACGGAAGGCCCAGCTGCTGCAGCAGGTACTCGGCCTCGGCGGTCATGCTCTCGAGCTCCTCGTCGGACTCCTCCGGCTTAGCGAACTTGACCATCTCGACCTTGTCGAACTCGTGCTGACGGATGATGCCGCGGGTGTCGCGACCGGCGGAACCGGCCTCCTCGCGGAAGCAGGGGGTGAAGGCGGTGTAGCGGCGCGGCAGAGTGTCGGCATCGAGGACCTCGCCGGCGTGTAGGTTGGTAAGCACGACCTCGGCGGTGGGGATCAGGAAGTTGTCGCCCGAGACGTGATAGGCGTCATCCTCGAACTTGGGCAGCTGGCCCGTACCGAACATGGTCTGACGCTTGACGACGATGGGCGGCCACCACTCCTTAAAACCACGGCTGGTGTGCGTATCGAGGAAGAAGTTGATGAGGGCGCGCTCCAGGCGGGCGCCGGCGCCACCGAGAACGGTAAAGCGGCTGCCGGAGAGCTTATTGCCACGCTCGAAGTCGAGGATGTCCAGATCGGTGCCCAGATCCCAGTGCGGCTTAAAGTCGAAGTCGAACTCGCGCGGGGTGCCCCAACGACGGCGCTCAATGTTCTCGTCCTCGTCCTTGCCGTACGGCGTGGCCTCGCAAGGAATGTTGGGCAGGTGAGCCATGAAGTCGTACTGCTCCTGCTCGAGAGCAGTGCGGCGCTCGGCCAGACCGTCAATCTTCTCGTTGACGGCGCGCACGGCCTCCTTGGCGGCCTCGGCCTCGTCCTTCTTGCCCTCCTTCATCAGGGCGCCGATCTTCTTGGACTCGGCATTGCGCGTAGCCTGGAGCTCCTCGACCTCGGTGATGACGGCACGACGCTCGTCGTCGAGCTCAAAGAACTTCTCGCGATCCCAAGACGTCTGGCGGTTAGCCATGGCGACATCGATGGCATCGGGGTTCTCGCGAACAAACTTGATATCAAGCATTAGATCCTCCGGCGATATACATTCCATTTAGGTTGCAACCTTGTACATGTATGGGCAAGTATATACTTATGAGCGTTTACGACCCAACTCAACTACGCAAGAAGGCACCCAATGGACGCAGTTTTTTCCTTTTTGTTTGGCACCCGCACCGGTTTTGCCATCCTTTTCGCCGGCGGCATCCTGTTATTTGCGATTCTTGCCTTTGTAATGGAGAAGCGCACCCATAAGATGTACGTCGACCGCGGACCCAAGTCCGAGGATGAGGAAGACAGCTTCTGGGACTAACCTGCCAAAAAGGGACAGGTTTATTTTGGTCGGTTTTATCTGGGCAAACGCAAGCGCCCCGCAACTGGAATTGAGCCAGTTGCGGGGCGCTTTTTGCTATAGAGATAAAACCGCAGGAAAACCAGCCAAAATAAACCTGTCCCTAAATGGAAGGTTTTACTGAAGGGTGGCGTCGATGGCCTTGACCAGGGCGCTGCGCATGCCGGCATCCTCGAGCGCGATGACGCCCTTGATGGTGGCGCCGCCGGGCGAGCATACGGCATCCTTCATCGCCGCAGGATGCTGGCCAGTTGCAAGCTGCAGCTTTGCCGTACCCAGCACCATCTGGCTCACAATGCGATAGGCATCGGCACGCGGGATACCGTGCTTGACCGCCGCATCGCCCAGGGCCTCGATTGCCATAGCGACAAATGCCGGAGCGCAACCACCCACCGTGCCGCCCACAAACAGCAGGCTCGTATCGAGCTCGACCACCGCACCGAGCTTGCCAAGCAGATCAAGCACCACTGCGCTCTGCTCATCACTAAGCGTGGAAGCCTTCTCGCAAGCGATGACGCCCTCGTCCACCGAAACCGGTGTGTTGGGCACCGTCGAGATATGCGCAACGCCCGGCAGGACCTGCTCCCACTTGGCACTGTCCCAGGTCCAGGCAACCGACAGAACGACCTTTTTGGCAAGAGCATCCTTGAGCGGGGCGAATACCTTCTCGATCATGTACGGTTTGACCGCAGCGACCACGATATCGGATGCGGCGACGACCTCGGCGGCATCGTGGCAGGCGACCATGCCGCGCGCCTCGCAGCGCTCAACCAGTGCGTCGTAGCGACCCGCACAGGCGCACATGTCGCTCGCAGCTACACCGGCAGCGATCCAGCCATCGGCCATAGCGCTCGCCATATTGCCAAAACCGACAAATCCAATCTTCATATCGCATAGTCCTTTCAGACACATTCCTCAAAACGAAAGGTATTGTCCCACGCCATTGTTTCGTATTGCCGACCTATTTGTGATACGGCTCGCCACGGCTGATCTTGCAGGCACGGTAAATCTGCTCTAGCAGCACCACACGCGCCAAGTTATGCGGCAAGGTAATGTGTCCAAAGCTGAGCATCTCGTCGGCGCGGGCGCGCACCTCATCACTCACGCCGTCCGAACCGCCGATTACAAAGGCAATGTCGCTGCTGCCTCGCAGCATAAGATCGTCGAGCCGCGCCGAGAGCTCCTCACTCGAACGCTCCTTGCCCTCGATAGCCAGCAGGATCACATGCGCCCGAGACGGCAATGCAGCAAGAATTGCCGCCCCCTCCTTGTCGCGCGCGGCATCCACGCCGCCCGCCTTAGCCGGGTCGATATCGGCCACCTCGCGGATATCAACCTTGGCATAGGCACCTAGGCGCTTGGTGTACTCAGCGCACGCGTCCTTCCAAAAGCGCTCCTTGAGCTTACCGACGCAAACGACGGTGTATTTCACGCGCGTCTACTCCTTCGAATCGTTTTGAACTTTGCTGGCGGTCAGCATCTGCTCGAACATCGAGGCCGACTGCGAAAAGTCGCTCGGCAGCACGACCGTCGAGGTTTTACCCGTGCGAGCGAACTCCGTCATCATCTCGGACCACTGCGTAAACATGAACAGTTGGTTGGCCTCGTCATTGCCGACACCCGTCTCTTGGATGATCTCGAGCGAATCTTTGATACCCAGCGCGATGGCCTTGCGCTGGTTGGCGATGCCCTCGCCCGCCTTTTCCATTGCCTCGGCCTCGGCGGTCGCCTCGGTGACGCGCTTGATGCGGTCGGCCTCAGCGAGCTCCTGTGCCGCAGCGCGCTTGCGCTGGGCAGCGTTGATGTCGTTCATGGAGTTCTCGACCTCGGTCGGCAGCGCGATTTTGGTGATGAGTGTCGACACGAGGGTGAAGCCGTAGGCAGCCATCTGCTCGGACACGGTGGCATTAACGTCCTTGGCGATGTCATCCTTCTTGGCAAAGACCTCATCGAGTGTGTAGACGGGAATCGAAGAGCGCAGAGCGTCGGTGATGAAGTCACGCATCTGGTCGACGGGCTCCTGCAGCATATAGTAGCTCTTGTAGATGCCCGAATCTGCCGGGCCGGCGCCCATGTCATAGCTCACGTGGTACTGAGCAGAGACCTCAAGGCCGATGGTCACGTTGTCCTGGGTCTTAACGTCGATGCCAAAACCGTTTTTCATGGTGCGCAGACTCACCGTGGCGGCCTTGCGGTCGATCACGGGCACCTTCATGTGGAAGCCCGCGTTGACGATGCGGTTAAACTTGCCCAGACGCTCAATGATCACGGCATGCTGTTGTTCAACGACATAGCAGGCGTTAGGAAGCAGCAGCAACAGGATGATGATGGGAATCAAAAGGCTGGTAAGGGCGGCGATGATACCGGACAACAGCATGGTCTCTCCTCTGATAGGCACACGTTGGCACTAGGATACCCGCACGAAGCAGCAACATGACATCAACAAGAGGCCCATAACAAAAA
>DBEZXT010000050.1:0-5000 GCA_048291645.1 Collinsella aerofaciens
AAGGCCGCCTCGCCCGAGATAACGAAACCGACCGAGACAGTGCCTCCCTCCGGCTCGACGCAACCCGCCGAGGCGACACCGCCCGTTGCCTCGCCTGCAACCGGCAAAGACGCCCCATCGAGCTCCACCAAGCAGGCGAACTCGAGCAGCGGCAAGCAAGCAGATACGACCGCCGGCAAGCTCGCGAACACGGGCGACACAGCACCGAGCGCAATAGCACTCGCAGGAATCGCCGCCGCAGGCCTCGGAATAACCGCCACAGCCACACGCCGCATCAAGAACTCAAAATAGCTGCCAGAACATACTACCTCCGCCAATCCACAAACCCAGAGACAAAAAGAGGCTCGTTTCCCCAACCTAGGGAAACGAGCCTCTTTACTTGTAAAAACAGATGGCAATGCCGCCGTCTCTTGAACCACGTAGCCGCCGCGCTCCAGACAACGCCAACGAGCAGCAAAAGACACGGGATTAAATTATTCAGATAAATGTGACCCTTCAGGTGGTTTTGGTCGGCTACCCGCGAGTGCCGGCAGGGCGCTTGGTAGTCGAGCGATCCCGCAGGCAAAGCCGAGGACCAGCGAGACACCAAGCGCCCTGCCGGCACTCGCGGGTAGCCGCGGCACCAAAAAGCGCCTGCGCACTCGATGGATTCGGATGCCCGACAGAGGCTCCTTATGGCTGCTTCCTTCCGGACCTGACCAGATTCGGAACATGTCGTCATCCGAACCCATCGAACGCGCTAGGCGCTCGGTATATCTTACCTGCTCCCGCCCGCCAGAGCAAGGTAGCTAATTTGGGACGGAGCTTTTTTGACTACTTTTGCAGCCCGATTGCCAGAGCAGCCAATGAGTAGTCAAAATAGTCCCATCCCAAAATGACCGGCTTGGTGCCGCACCACAGAAAGGGCCCATCTACTACGTTTAGGCCACAGGGGTCAACCATAGCCGGCTTTTTCGAAAATCGGCAAGCTTTCTACCTGCGGTTTTGTTTTTGTAAATTCCGGGATGGTCGAGGGTGGCCGGTTTAACGTAGTAGATGGCCACGTTTCGTGGCAGGCGGTCCGACCCAAGGCACAAGGCGGTCAACCTCGAATGGCCATTCTCGAAGTTGCGGTGGAATACGGACTGAATTGGCCCCTTAAAGGCAAAAACGCTCCGTATTTCACCGCGACTTATCGAGGGGATGGGTTTTAGATACGGCCAAGGTCGTAGGATCGAGCGGCCGCTTCGCCGGCGCAGATGAGGTTGGTTGTGGCTTCTTGCGGATCGAGTGCCTGTTCCAGGCCCATGGGTTTGCGGCAAATCGGCAGTACAAGGTCGATGCCTTGCCCATACACCGCATCCAGGTTATCAGCGCGACCGCCCACGACGGCGACCACCGGCTTGCCATATCGCTTGGCGCGGCGAGCCACACCAACCGGCGCCTTACCGGCGGCGGACTGCTCGTCCATATTGCCCTCGCCCGTTATGACTAGGTCGACATCGCATACGCGCTCGTCAAACCCAATCAGATCGAGCACCGTCTCCACGCCCGAGCGTAGCTCCGCGCCGAGCGCCAGCAACGCCGCGCCCAAGCCACCGGCAGCGCCCGCGCCGGGCACGCCAAGCACCGAGCCAAATGTCCGTGCGTTCTCGGGTGTGCGCAACAACCCCTGGGCTCGCGCCTCGAAAATTGCCGCATCGAGCAGGCGACCGTAGCCGACCATCCAGCCGTCGTATCTGCACAGCACCTCGACATCATCCGCCGGCAGGCCCTTCTGCCCGCCAAACACCGCCAGTGCGCCTCGACGCCCCACGAGCGGATTCTCGACATCGGAAAGCACAACGATACGAGCATCATCCAAAGCCTGCAGAGCTGGCGCCAAATCAGCGCTCGCCACCTGCTCAAGGCCGGCAAGACCGGGGGCGACATCGCATCCCTGATCATCGACCACACGCGCGCCCAGCGCCTGCAGCATGCCGGCGCCACCGTCGTTGGTGGCACTGCCGCCCAGACCAATATAGATAGTCTTTGCCCCGGCGCGAACCGCACGGAGCATCAGCTCGCCCACGCCATAGGTCGAAGCCGCGAGCGCCGCCGATTCCGTGCAGGGTGAATACCCAATACCCGCCGCCTCGGCCATCTCAATTACAGCCGAGTCGCGCTCGTCGTCCACCAGCATCCGGGCAGACACGCGGTCGCCCAAGGGATCTGCCACCTCGCAGGTCACAATCTCACCGCCGCACGCGGCAACGGCATCGAGCGTTCCCTCACCGCCATCCGCCAGCGGCAATGTGCACACCTCGGCATCGGGCCAAACGCGGCGCACGCCTTCGGCAACCGCCGCCTCCGCCTGCGCACTCGAAACGCTGCCCTTAAAGGAGTCGATCGCCAGCAGCACACGGCGGGGCCGGCGGCACGCAAGACCAAAGTCAACCGCCGTGCCAGCATCCTCACCGACACCTGCAAGCGCTGCGGCGTGAGCGGCGTGTGCCTCAAGATCGGCCCCACAACCGCAACCAGCGCCGCCCGCTCCGCGCAGACCGCCAAAATAGCTACTCAGCAGCTCGCGGCATTCATCCGCCAGGACCCCAGCCGTCACGTTAAACCGATGATTCAGGCGCGAGTCGGCATTCAAATCGTATAGGGATCCCAACGCGCCCGCCTTGGCATCAGCCGCGCCATACACGCAGCGTCCTACGCGCGCGTTAACCATAAGCCCCGCGCACATACAGCAGGGTTCGAGCGTTACGTAGACCGTGCAATCGGAAAGACGCCAGCGTCCAAGCGCCTGAGCGGCGGCACACAGGGCCGAAAACTCGGCATGAGCCGAAGGGTCTTGGTCGAGCTCGCGGCGATTATGCGCCCTCGCGACAACCTCGCCCGAGCGCACTACTACGGCTCCGATGGGCACCTCGCCCACCGCAGCGGCGTCGCGCGCCTCCGCCAGCGCCTCGCGCATGAACTTCTCGTCGATTTCGGTGATCGTCATCGTTCGCCTTCCCTGTTGCAAATTCAAAACGATGCTATCATTACGACTCACGGAGAGATGGCAGAGCGGTTGAATGCGGCGGTCTTGAAAACCGTTGAGCGCGAGAGCGTTCCGGGGGTTCGAATCCCCCTCTCTCCGCCACCTTAGTGATTCACCGGCGTCATGGTCCGCTCAAACAGTGCATCGACCACGTCGGCCATCTCGGGTCGACGCTCAAGATCGTGGCCCGATTCCCACCAATTTGTGAACAACCGAATAATGCCACCGGCGATAAACTCAGACGTCGTCTCGAGTGACACGGGGGCCAGGGCATCCTCGGCAAGCACGTTCATCACACGCTCGCGGATGGAGCGGGCAATGCGGTCGCAAATAACGTTGGTCAACATGCCCGACATGCTGCTTGCCAAAATGTTATCCATGAGCCGCTCGTGCGCCAGAATCAAATCCATGGCATCGTCCAAAATCGCGTGCCGAAGCGCGCGCACGTCCTCGGCAGATACCACGCCGGCCTCATCGGGCTGTTTTTGCGGCAAGCCCGACATGAGCTCATCGATATAAAAGGCAAAGTAATCGTTCTTGTCGCGAAAGTGCTTGTAGAACGTCGTGCGGCGAATCATGGCGCGGTCGCACAGCATGGCAACCGTCAGGTCCTCAAAACGATGCTCCTCGAGAAGCTCGGTAAAGGCATCGAACAGGGCGCGGTAGGTTTTCTTGATGCGAAGGTCCACTGGTATCGCCATCCTCAGGGCAAAGACAACACTCGTCAATCTGTCGCATATCTTACACCTGTACCTCGCGCGCTTTGCCCCGGTGCCGACCCCGACGAAAACACAACGCTTACCGGAAAGTTCGGCACGGCAAAACGTTGCGGGTATACTAGTAGCGTTATACCAACGGCAGCTGGCGCATGCCGCCGCGGCCATTCGAAACGGAGACATCATGCTTCCCGTCATCATCGGCATCGTTGTTGTCATTGTGATTGCCTGCGCCATCGCCGGCATCTACAACAACATGGTCACCAAGCGTAACCGCATCGATAACGCCTGGCAGAACATCGATACGCAGCTGCAGCGTCGCAACGACCTGATCCCCAACCTGGTCGAGACCGTCAAGGGCTACGCCAAGCACGAGCAGGAGACGCTCTCCGCCGTGATCAGCGCGCGTAACACCGCCGTCAAGGCCACCACGCCCGAAGCCAAGATGGCAGCCGACAACGTGCTGACCGGTGCGCTGCGCCAGCTCTTCGCCGTAGCCGAGGCCTATCCCGATCTTAAGGCAAACACCAACTTTACGCAGCTGCAGGCATCGCTCGAGGATACCGAGAACAAGATTAGCTATGCACGCCAGAGCTACAACGACTGCGTGCTCAGCTACAACAACGCCATTCAAACGTTCCCGGCTGTCATCTTTGCCGGCATCTTCCAGTTTAAGGAGCGCCAGGGCTTCGAGGCCGCCGAAGCAGCCCGCCAGGCCCCGACCGTCAAGTTCTAGTAGTTTGGCAGCGCATCCTTAATCGGCCAAATGCATAAACCGCCCCGTCGAATGCATACTTCGACGGGGCGGTTTCCTTTTTCGCGAAGGTCCCCCTCTAAGCGCCGTGCATTTTTAGGAGTATTCAACATAACCAAGAGCTTCGGGCGCCACGATAAATGCCAAAGACCGCGAATATCCCTGCAAATCAAACGCTGTCAGCCCATAACCCCGCCCATCATCCGTAGAAAACATCGAGAAATCCCGATTTTTTGCCCGAGGTCGGTATGCAGGGGCCTTCGATTGCAGAATACTCGCAAAAATGCACGTCGCCACCGCCCCCACATGGCGCGAAGCAAAACACAAGCGCGGCTTAAAAGGCCGCGCACCATCTTTAATTCAAATCTATATTGCCCGTACGATCGCGTCGAAAATGTTGGTGTAAGGGTGACGCCCTAGCGCCCGTTTAACGAAGAACGGCCTTCGTCCTAGAATCTGAAATCACCACAACAACAGGTTCTAGGAAAGGACGAAGACCGCTATGGAAATCTTATCAGAC
>DBEZXT010000051.1:0-10548 GCA_048291645.1 Collinsella aerofaciens
ACGATCGAGGACACGATGTCGTACGAAAGCAACATCTGGGGCAGCGAGTACATGTCGTCGAACACCGTAAACAGGAACAGCGGCAGGCCCACAAATCCGATGATGTTGCCGAGCACGCCGCCGATCAGACACGCCCACAGCGAGTAGTCCACGTATTTGGACAGAATACGCCCGCGCGAATAGCCGAGCGCTTTGTACAGGCCAATAAGCGTGCGCTCCTCCTCGACCATACGCGTGGCGGTGGTGAGGCTGATGAGCACGGCGACGATAAAGAAGATGAACGGGAACACCGTGGCGATGGCCTCGATTGAAGAACTGTCGCTCTCGACGCTCGAGTAGCTTGCGATGTTACCGCGGTCCTGGATGTACCAAGTGCATTCGCCAAGATCGGAAAGCTCGGCGCGGGCATTGGCGAATTGCTGATCGGCGGCGGCGCGGCGCTGGTCCAACTCGGCCTGAGCCTGGACGCGCTCCTCACTGCCCTCTGCCATGCGGTTGATGTTATCCTGCTCGATCCCAAAGAGCATGGCGGCCTGACGCTCGGCCGCATCCAAGCTTGTCGGCGTGTCAACCGTCAACTCCTGGACGCGCGCCTTCTCACGCTCCTCGCGGATCTTCTCGATA
Source organism: Collinsella aerofaciens (assembly GCA_048291645.1). Taxonomy (GTDB): domain Bacteria; phylum Actinomycetota; class Coriobacteriia; order Coriobacteriales; family Coriobacteriaceae; genus Collinsella; species Collinsella aerofaciens_CG. Next base: position 625 of record DBEZXT010000051.1, read on the forward strand.
TTGCCCTTGACCTCATTGATCTTTGCCGCGTAGGCATCCGAATAGGAGTTGAGGCTCTTGACTCCCTCGACGATCACGTGGACCGCGGAGTAGGAAGAAGATGTCGCGGCATCCTCGCTCACATAGAACTTATAGTCCGCAGCCGAAGCAGCGCGAAAGGCGTTGACGGTCGAGTCGGAGCTCACATCGGTGGGATCGAGAACCTCGGCCGTGATGGTGTAATCGCCCGCGGCAAACTGGTCCTTGGCGCTTTGGTTCGACGAGCTCGCATCGTTGGCGGCAAAACTCACCGTATCGCCGAGCTTTTTGCCCGAAGCCTTCAGGAACTTCGAAGTCACCGCGACTTCATCAGCGCTCTCGGGCAAATCGCCGTTCACGAGCACCGGCTGATCGATGTTCTCCTTGGAGAGACTCTGCACGACCACGCGCTCACGCGTTGTACCCACGGCGGTGTAGGCGGTCTCGGTGTAGATGCCCTCGGCCGTCTCGACGCCGTCGACCTCTTGAATGGCCGCGAGATCATCGTCAGTCAGGCCATAGGTCGACTGCACGTTAATGTCATAGACATTTTGCTGGTCGAAGTAGGCGTCAACCGAATCGCACAGGTCCTCGCAACCCGCCTTAAGGCCGCACATCACGCTCACGCCGAGCGCGGTGATCACGACGATAGACAAGAAGCGTTTGAGGCTGCCGCGAATCGTGCGGTAGACACCGCGGCGAAACACCGTCGGCACCATATCGTTTGAGCTTTGGGCAGTGCGGTAGGTCGTAAAATCCTGCTCGCGCTCCGTGTTCTGCGCGTCGCGGCGTTGGCTGTTTTGGCGGTCCTGATCCATGGGCGCTACCACTCGATCGTCTCGATAGGCACGGGATTTTGCTGGACCGTCTCACTCTCCACGCGGCCGCTCTTAAAGCGAATCAGGCGATCGGCCATGGGCGCGAGCGCGGAGTTGTGGGTGATGATGATGACCGTAATGCCCTGCTTGCGGCAAGTGTCCTGCAGCAGCTGCAAGATCTGCTTGCCGGTTTTATAGTCAAGTGCGCCCGTGGGCTCGTCGCACAAAAGCAGCTTGGGGTTCTTTGCCAGTGCGCGGGCAATGGACACGCGCTGCTGCTCGCCGCCCGAAAGCTGCGCGGGGAAGTTGGCGAGGCGCTCACCCAAGCCAACCTGGCAAAGCGTTTGCTCGGCATCGAGCGAATCGGGGCAGATTTGCGCCGCAAGCTCAACATTTTCGAGCGCCGTCAGGTTGGGGACCAGATTGTAGAACTGGAAGACAAAGCCGACATCGGCGCGGCGGTATTCCACGAGCTGCGCCTCGTTAGCGGAGCTCACATCGCGCCCGTCCACCGTCACGGTGCCGGAAGTCGCCGTATCCATGCCGCCCAGAATGTTGAGCGCCGTGGTCTTGCCGGCACCCGAAGCACCCAAAATGATGGCGAGCTCGCCGCGCTCGACCGTAAAGCTCGCGCCGTCGAGTGCGTGAATGCGGGCGTCGCCCTCGCCGTATGCCTTGATGACGTCTTTGAATTCGATATAAGCCATCGATCGGTTCCCATCTGGTCGGATAACTCTTTAGTATTACCCATTTCGCACCGACTAAAAAGGGACGGGTTTATTTTGGCAGGTTCTATATGGGGAAACGGCAGCTATAGATGAGGCGCCGGGAAGGCAGAGACATCATCGACGGGGTCAGGCCGACCGCCAAACACAACGCACGCATCTCAATCTGTCAGCCAAATCATTCGAACAGCTGTTCGTTTCTATGATATGATTCCGTTATCTAAGCAGGCCAATACGCAGAAAGGCGGCCAACATGGCGTTCGACTTTAAGAAGGAATGCAAGGAGCTCTACAGACCTGCGAGCAAGCCGAGTATCGTAACTGTCCCGCCTATGAGCTACGTTGCCGTTCGCGGAAAGGGCGACCCAAATACTGAAGGTGGCGAGTATCAAAACGCCCTGCCGCTGCTTTACGGCATCGCCTATACTGTCAAGATGTCAAAGAAAGGCTCAAGGAGTATCGAGGGCTATTTCGACTTTGTGGTACCTCCGCTCGAGGGTTTCTGGTGGCAAGACTCCCCGAGCGGCGACATCGATTATGTACGCAAGGACGATTTCAACTTTATCTCGTGTATCCGCCTGCCCGATTTCGTCACCCGAGATGACTTTGACTGGGCAGTCGCGGAAGCCACGGCCAAAAAGAAACTGGACTTTTCCGCCGTCGAGCTGCTTAAAGTTGACGAGGGTCTCTGCGTTCAATGCATGCATACCGGACCCTACGACAGCGAGCCGGCGACCGTAAACGCTATGCATGAATACACGACCGAGCAGGGCTATGTCCCCGACCTCTCAGACACCCGTTTACATCACGAAATCTATCTCTCCGATCCACGCAAATGTGCACCGGAGAAACTTAAGACTGTGGTTCGTCATCCTATCAAGCGCGCTGAATAGCGTGGGGCGTCATTTCACGCGCTAGGTTTTAAGCCAGCCAACCAGCCGCCTCCTAGGCTGTCAAGCAATTATCTTGACGCGGCCCGTCGCATCTTATAAGTTTGTTTTGCTAAAGCTGGAAAGCCTCTCAACGATGCGCAACTCCAGCTCTTTTTCTATCAAGAGGCTTAATGAAATACCAGAAGTCGCGGATATCCATCAACGAACAAATAGCACTATTGACAGAAAACAAGGGTCTTAAGTGCTCTGATCAAAGCGAACTCGAGCGAGCTTTGGTCGAAGTCGGCTACTACAGGCAAAGCACTCGAACGCTACTCCTCGTACGCGCCCTCAAGCCGAAGCAGCCACTCCTTGCGGTCGAGACCGCCGGCATATCCATTGAGCGACCCGTCGGCCGCCACCACGCGATGGCATGGCACAATAATCGAAACAGGGTTGCGAGCGACCGCGGCCCCCACGGCACGGGGAGACACAACGGGTGTCTCATTTCCCGGCACACGATGTCGAGCCGCAACACGCTGGGCGATCTCGCCATACGTAGCGACCTCGCCACGCGGAATAGAAAGTAGCTCGTACCAAACTTCACGCTGAAACGCCGTGCCAATCAAATGCAACGGCGGCGTAAACCGAGGTTCCTGCCCTGCAAAATAAGCATTCAGCCAAGCCCACGAACGCTCAAGCACCGAAGACGCCGCACCATTTGCAGGACTCACCGACGACATGCCGCCAGCACCAGAAACTGCATCGGCGCCTTCAACATGTTCAGGATCTTCTTTGAGAAGCGTGGAGCCAAAATGCTCCTGCCCCTCAAACCAAAGTCCCGTCAGACCGCGGCCATCAGCGGCAAGCAAGATTTCGCCCAAAGGCGAAGCAAACGTCGTCGTGACCACCAGCGGCTCCTTTCAAAACTCCGCAACATAATACCGCGAATTGTGCAGACAACCCCAATCGCCCCCAAAGTCACCCAAGGCAGCAGGCACACAGCGCCGCAGCTGCCGGCCGAGCCCCACAGTCCCCAAAGGCGGCAGGCGCGAAGCGCCGGGGCCGCCGCCGGGACTAGGGCCCGCAACAGCCACGTGCCCCCACATCAGCCCAGCGGCCCCAACCAACAACGGCCCCATCGCAGACCGCTCGCAGCAGCGCCACCGCAGGCGGGGGCCGGGCTTAGTTTTCAGAACACTCCGCAGACCAGTGTGGCGCCTTGTCCGCAGCTCCGAAGGAGCAGGACAAGGCGCCACACATGGTCGAGGACGTTCTGAAAACTAAGCCCGGCCCCAGCCGGACAGGTCCACCGCTACTCGCAGAGCAGCTTGGCGATTTGGACGGCGTTGGTTGCCGCGCCCTTACGGATTTGATCGCCGCAGCACCAGAAGGTGATGCCGCGCGCAGCCTCGGGGTTCGAGATGTCGCGGCGCACGCGACCGACCCAGATCAGATCCTGGTCGGACGTATCCATCGGCATGGGGAAGCGATCGTGAGCATCCTCGGCGCTCATGTCGTCAACGAGCTTCACGCCCGGAGCGGCAGCCAGCGCGGCACGGGCCTCTTCCACCGTGATGTCGCGCTCAAACTCGAGCGTAATGCTCTCGGAGTGCGAGCGCAGCACGGGCACGCGCACGCAGGTGCAGTTCACGCGCAGCTCGGGCAGGTGCATGATCTTGCGGCCCTCGTTTTGCAGCTTCATCTCCTCGGAGGTAAAGCCCTCCTCCTTGACGCCACCGATCTGCGGAATCAGGTTGCTCGCCAACTGGGCGGCAAAAGCGCGCGGCTCGGGAATCTCTTCGCCACGGCCCAGGGCGGCCAACTGGGCCTCGAGCTCGGCCATACCGGGAGCGCCAGCGCCCGAAGCCGCCTGGTACGTCGAAACGATCATGCGCTTCACGCCGGCGAGCTGATGCAGCGGCCACGTGGGAACCAAGCCGATGATGGTCGCGCAGTTGGGGTTGGCGATCAGGCCGTGATGCCACTTGATGTCATCGGCATTGATCTCGGGCACGACCAGCGGCACCTCGGGATCCATGCGGAAGGCGTGGCTGTTGTCAACCACAACGGCGCCGCGCTTGACGGCCTCGGGCAGCAGCTCCTTTGCGATATCGTCGCCGGCGGCTCCGAGCACAATATCGCAGCCCTCAAAGGCCTCGGGGCAAGCCTCCTCAATCACAACCTGCTCGCCGCGGAACTCGACGGTCTTGCCCGCAGAGCGTGCGCTCGCTAGCAGCTTGAGCTTACCGACCGGAAACTCCTGCTCATTGAGGCACTCGAGCATCTGGGTGCCCACGGCTCCCGTCGCGCCCAAAATAGCAACCGTGTACTGTTTCATGCTTCCCCCTTTAAAGGTTGTGGCTTTTGCCCGCACGCCGAGCAGGCCGATAATTGTTGCCAGTGTATACAAGAACGGGGCGGGCACGAAACCCGCCCCGCCGAAACGAAACCGAAACGAAACGCCCCACCGTAGATTTTTGAGACATGACCCAAAAATCTACCGAGCAGTCGCTACTTTTTGAGCGCGGCCAGGGTGGGATCGGCCGGCGCGGGAGCCTCCAGATCGGAGACCTTCACAATGCCGTTCTCATCGGAGAAGGCACGGTAAATGGTCCGAATCGCAAGGTCGAAGTCCTTCTCCTCGACACCGATAATGATATTGATCTCGTCACAGCTCTGCGAAATCATGCGCACGCTCACGCCGGCCTGGCCAAGCATGCCAAACAGGTGGCCCGAGATGCCTGCACGACCGCGCAGGTTACGGCCGACGGTCGCGATGAGCGCCAAGCCCTCGACAACCTCGATCTCGAGCGGCTCGACCTCCTGCTGGATGTCGCCCACAAGTGAGTACAGCGAATCGTGCACATCCTGCTCCTGCACCACGGCGCCAAAGCGGTCGACACCAGTGGGCATGTGCTCGACGGAAACGTCATAGCGCTCGAACACCGAAAGCGCACGGCGCATAAAGCCAACGCGGGGCTTGGTGCGGTCACGGGCGACGTTGATGGCGACAAAACCGCGCTTGCCGGTCACGCCGGTAATGATGGGCTCTGCCTCACCCTCATCAGCCGTCTCGCTAATGATGGTGCCGGGGTCCTGCGGCGCATTGGTGTTCTTGATGACCAGCGGAATACCCGCCTCGCGCACGGGGAACACGGCCTCCTCGTGCAGGACGCTTGCGCCCATGTACGAAAGCTCGCGCAGCTCCTCGTAGGTAACGCGCGCAATGGGCTGAGCCTCGGGAACAATACGCGGATCGGCAGAATAGAAACCCGAAACGTCGGTCCAGTTCTCGTACAGATCGGCGCCCAGGCACTTGGCCAGGATCGAGCCCGAGATATCGCCGCCGCCACGGTCGAGCAGCTTGATCTGGCCCTCTCGCGTCGCGCCGTAGAAACCGGGCATAACAAAGCCGCCCTGCTGGCCGTACTCCTGCACCAGCTCGGAGGTGCGATTCATGCTGAGCGTACCGTCGTGATGGAACGCCACAACCGTCGCGGCGTCCAGGAACGGCAGGCCCAGGTACTCGGCCATCAAGCGAGCGGTGAAGTACTCGCCGCGGCTCACGAGCTCCTCGGTAGAGTAACCGCCCGAGCGGGCGCGCTCGGCAAAGGCCGCGAACTCCTCGCGGATGGGATAGGTGAGCTCCAGCTCGTCAGCGATATCAAAATAGCGCTGGCCAATGTCCTCGAGCAGTTCCTCGCACGACACGTGATACTTAACGTGCGCGTTAACCAGGTAGAGCAGGTCGGTCACCTTGGTGTCGCCCTTAAAGCGGCGGCCGCAGGCGGAAACCACCACAAAACGGCGGGCAGGGTCGGCATCGACGATGGCCTTGATCTTCTTGAAGTGTTCGGCGTCGGCGACCGACGAGCCGCCAAACTTGGCAATCTTAATCATGGGCTTGAGGTTACCTTTCTAAAAGCCTCTGCAAACCTGTTTTGCGCGCTCTGATACCATGGTTTCACCGATTGGGTCCAAGGCATCCGAGGAGCAGTGTTATATGGGAACTTATCATAGTACACGAGGACGCACTTTATCGTGCTCAAGTAAGGTGGCAATCCGCACCGGCATCGCTCCCGACGGGGGTTTGTTTGTCTCGGACGAGCTCGGCACCCAGCAGGTCGATATCAGCTCGCTTGCAGATAAATCGTACTTTGAAATCGCTCAAGATGTGTTGGGAATGTTACTGAATGATTACACGGCCGAAGAAATTTCGGCGTGTGTCGACGAGGCATACCGCGGCACGTTCGCGAGTGAGGAGGTTACGCCGCTCGTCAAACTCGACGCTGCGCCGGGCGCTGACGCCCCTCAGACCTATGTGATGGAGCTCTTTGGCGGCCCCACAAGCGCCTTCAAGGACGTCGCCCTGCAGATGCTCCCCCGTCTGATGGCCCGCACTTCCGCCAAGGACGGCGGCGCCGAGCGCATCATGATCGTCACCGCCACGTCGGGCGACACCGGCAAGGCCGCACTCGCCGGTTTTGCCGACGCGCCGGGCACGGGCATCACCGTCTTTTATCCCGAGGGCAAAGTCAGCCGCGTGCAGAATCTGCAGATGTCCACGCAGGAGGGCGATAACGTCGCCGTCTGCGGCATCCGCGGCAACTTTGACGACGCCCAGAGCGCCGTCAAGCGCATCTTTGCCGATAAGGAGCTTGCCGAGCGCCTGGAGGCCGCTGGCACTGTGCTTTCGAGCGCCAACTCCATCAATGTCGGCCGTCTGGTACCGCAGGTCGTCTACTACTTTGCCGCCTATGCGCAGCTGCTGCGCGCCGGCGCCATCGAGGCCGGCGACGCCGTTGAGTTCTGTGTGCCCACCGGCAACTTTGGCGATATCCTGGCCGGCTACTACGCCAAGCGCATGGGTCTGCCCGTCGCCAAGCTCGTCGTGGCGAGCGACAAGAACAACGTGCTTGCCGACTTCCTGACCACCGGCGTTTACGACCGTAACCGCCCGTTCTTCACGACCATCTCGCCGTCGATGGACATCCTCATCAGCTCCAACCTGGAGCGCATGCTGTACTTCCTGTCCGATGGCGACTGTGAGCTCGTTGCCGGCCTTATGGAGCAGCTGGCGCAGACTGGTCGCTACGAGGTGCCCGCCGAGCTGCTGGCCAAGATTCAGAGCGTCTTTGCCTGCGGCTGGGCCAGCGAGGACGAGGTCCGCACTGCCATCAAGAGCTGCTGGGATACGAACGGCTACGTAATCGACCCGCACACCGCTTGTGGTTATCACGTCTTTGAGCAGGCCGCTCCCGCCGAGGGCGCCAAGGCCCGCGTGCTGCTTTCGACCGCCAGCCCCTACAAGTTCCCGCGCGCCTGCTGCGACGCCCTGGGCCTCGACGTTCCCGAGGACGACTTTGAGGCCATGCGCGTGCTCGAGCAGACAACCAACACGGTCGCCCCAGCCCAGCTCGCCGAACTCGAATCCAAACCCGTCCGTTTCGAAGACGTCTGCGACGTCGACGAAATGGCCAGCTACGTCGAGTCCGCAGCAAAACGAATGAGCACCAACTAGATCCCTCATTAAGCGCCGGCGAAAGCCGGCGCACCTTCTTTTATCAGATACCCACCGGGATGATGACGAACTGACATGCGGGTCTGCCTGTTTAGTTCGTCGCGAGTTCCGCACGAGCCGGAAAGCACTTAATGTGCTTTCCGAGCGAGCCAGGACTGCCCGAGCAGCGAACTAAACAGGCAGACCGCCCAGGAGATTCCCATGATCAAGATCACCGTCCCTGCAACAAGCGCAAACCTAGGCATCGGCTACGACACCCTCGGCATGGCCGTCAGCCTCTACTCGCACTTTACCTTTGAGCGCGCCGACAAGCTCACCATCACGGGCTGCCCCGAGGAATTCCAAAACGAGAACAACCTGGTCTACGTGAGCTTTGTCGATGCGCTGGCCGCATGGGGCGAGCCGGCCTTCCCCGTCGCCATCGACATTCAGACCGACGTGCCCGTCGCCCGTGGCCTGGGTTCCAGCTCCACCTGCGTCGTCGCCGGCATCATGGCTGCCGCCGCGCTGACGGGCCACACCGTCGACCGCGCTGAGCTCGTCCGCATTGCCACCGAGGTCGAGGGCCATCCCGATAACGTCGCCCCTGCTATCCTGGGCGGCGCCGTCTGCTCCTTTACGCCGACCGATTCGCTCCCCCAGTGCCTGCGCTACGAGGTGAGCGATCGCCTGCGTTTTATTACCGTGATTCCGCCCTACGAGGTACACACGAGCGAGGCGCGCAAGGTCGTGCCGCAGGAGATTCCGCTCTCCACCGCCGTGTGGCAGATGGGCCGCATCGCCGGCATGACGCGCGGCTTGGAGACTGGTGACCTCGACCTGATTGCCGCCGCCAACGACGACCGCATCCAGGAGCCCTATCGTCGCCGTCTGATTCCCGACTACAACGCCGTGCGCGACACCTGCCTTAACGGCGGCGCTAAGACCATCTGGATTAGCGGCTCGGGCTCGACCCTCATGGCTGTGACCGACGACACCATCGTGGCAAAGTTCCTGCAGGTCAAGCTGCGCGAGCAGTTCCCCAAGTGCGATACGCATATTCTGACGTGCGACACCGAGGGCGCTCAGATCGAATACCTGTAGTCGCCGTCCCGTATACTCACCGGGGAGGCCAGGGGCTTTGCCCCCAAATCGTCCTCGGACATGGCAGGACCCCCGCTGTGCACTTCGTGCGGCGGGGGTCCTGCCGTCCTGCGGAAAGATTTGGGGGCAAAGCCCCTGGCCTCCCCTACGTTAACTTCGCCGGCGGCGACTACAGGGGCCTACGCTCTGGAAAGTCGCCGGGCTGATAATCTGGCTTTTTATTGGTAGGGGCTCTTGCTAGGCTGGAGCACTTCCTAGAGGCGGGCATCGGCTGTGTGCTTGGTTTAGGCTGCACTGGTTTCTTTGTATTCGAAGACTGGCTCTAGGAGATCTTCGATGTTGCAGTGGAGGGCTTTTGCTATGGCTCTTACGCTTGTTACCGAAGCTTCATTGATGTTTCTCTGGCGCTGCTCGTACATTTGGATTGAGCGGAGTGACACATCCGATTCGTATGCCAGATCTTGTTGGGTTTTCTTGAGCCTCTTTCTTGCTAACGCAAGCTTGGTTTGCCTGGACGCTTTTTTCGCCATATCGCAGACGAGGCGAGCCACGCGTTCCTCCGAGGCTTCGTGCCAGGGGTAGTACAGACTGCGTAGCACATCGAATGGAACGACATGCAGCAAATCTTCGAAAGACTCTCCTAGGCGCCACTGAAGGTATGCCAATATCCAGCCTGTCCAATATTCCGGTGTCTTTTCGAATCGGTAGGTTCGATTTGGCATCGGCCTTGATTGATAGCCCGACCTTTCGGCGATAAGCGCGAACAGCTCAACGCCCGATTTTCCCGACACTACCCATGCGTTGCCGCATTCGAACTCGCGAGCTACGCCGCTCAAGCAAAAGAGTTCAGCAACTTCCGATCCTTCTGCTCCATAATCGTTAACG
>DBEZXT010000052.1:0-10012 GCA_048291645.1 Collinsella aerofaciens
CCAGGCGTGTTGGTCGTAGCGCTGTAACTGTTGTGGAACGGCACCAGGGCCTTCTCGACCTTGTTCTCGCCACTCTTGTGGACCGTCTCATGCGTGCCCTCGGGACCGCCGGAAACGGTCGTCGTAGCAGTGAGCGTGCCGGCGGTGTCGTCGGCGATGGCGATCGTCACCGTACGCACGGCGTCGTCGTAGGTGTAACCGGGCTGGCCGTCGTTCTTCTCGGCCACGGTGTACGTAAAGGTCTTGCCGGCGTCAGCCTGCGTAAATATAACCTCATGACCAGCCAGAATGTCGATCAGTCCGACCGTTGCCTCTGCCGCTGCGGGGGACTTGAAGCTATTAGCCCCGGGCAGCAGACCGAGCGCGCGAGCCGAAGCGTCGTCAGCAGGTGTCACGGTAAAGGTGAACTGACCCTCGGTCATGGGGCGGCCATCCAGATACTTGCTGAGCCACAGACCGCCGGCAGCGGTGTAGTTAAGCTCAGTGCGGTACGTGTTGGTAAAGCGTCCGTTTTCCTTCTTGGTGACGTTGGCGGTCAGGCTGCCATCGCCGTTCTCGGTCACGGTCACTTCGGCGGTTGCGACATGCGCGTCATACGTCACGCCGACCGTGCTGCCCGCGTTCTCGCGAATCTCGTACTTATAGGTTCCGGCGGCAGCGTAGTGAATCTTGCCGAACTTGATGGCGGCAATGCCGTCCTTCGCGTCCTTCTTGCTCACGGTTACGGTTGCGGGATCGGGCAGTGGGGCGTCTTCGGGGGCGGTGATGGTAAAGCTGAACTCGTCCCCATCCGTCCAGTCGCGGCCGCTGATGACCTTGCTCAGGTCAAAGTCGAGGCCTGCATCGGTCGGGGTCACGCTGTAAGTGTTCTCGAAGGTCGCAGGCGTGGCGCTCTTCAGCTCGTGCGTAGCGCTGAGGGTACCGTCACCGTTGTCGGTAATGGTGGTCTCGATGGTGTACTTGGCGTCGCTGTACGTGATGCCCTTGCTGGTGGTTCCGCCGTTGACCTCGCGCAGCGTGTAGGGGTACTTGCCGGGCTTGGCGTACTTCACGGCGCCCATCGTGATGTTGCCGCTGGCGTCGTTGGTGCCGGTGGCGACGACCTTGTCGCCCTCGACGAGCTCGAAGGAGAACTCGCCGGCAGCAAGCTCGCGTCCGGTCAGGACCTTATTCGCGGTGATCTGGTCGGTGACGCTGAACTCGTCAGGATTCGGCTTGTAGCTGTTGTTGAACTTCGCCTCGTCGGCTCCATTCAGGACATGCTTCGCCTCGAGCGTGCCGTCGCCCTTGTCGGTGATGGTCGTCTCAATGGTGTAGGTCTTGCCGTCGTAGGTGATGCCGTTGTTGGCGTCGCCCGGGACCTCGCACAGCGTGTAGGTATGCTTGCCGGCAGCGGTGTACTCGATGGGGCTCATCTTGATCTTGCCGCGGTCGTCATTCTTGCCGGTGGCGACAACATCGTTGCCCTCGACGAGCTCGAAGGAGAACTCGCCTTCCTTGAGATCGCGCCCGGTCAGGACCTTGGTCGCCGTGATCTGATCAGTAACACTGAAGCTCTTGGGGGTTACGGTGTAGGCGTTCTCGAAGGTCGCCTTGTCAACATTCTGCAGCTTGTGCTCCACGCTGAGGGTGCCATCGTTGTTATCCTTGACGGTGGTCACAATAGTGTACTCAGCGGTGCTGTAAGTAATGCCGTTTTCGGTGGTGCCGGCCTTGGTCTCGTGCAGTATGTAGGTGTGCTCGCCAGCCGCAGTGTAGGTGACGGGATCCATTACGATCTTGCCGTCGGCATTGTTGGTACCGGTGGCGACCACGTTATTGCCCTCGACGAGCTCGAAACGGAAATCGCCAGCCTTGAGGTCGCGCCCGTCCAGGACCTTGTCCGCGGTGATCAGGTCGGTGACGCTGGAGCTCTTGGGGGTCACGTTGTAGGAGTTCTTGAACTCGGCAACCTTGACGTCCTTCAGAACATGCGTGGCGCTGAGCGTACCGTCGCCGTTGTCCGTGATGGTGGTCTCGATGGTGTACTTGGCGTCACTGTAGGTGATGCCCTTGCTGGTGGTTCCGCCCTTGACCTCGCGCAGCGTATAGGCGTGCGTTCCGGCCTTGGTGTACTCGATGGGGCTCATCGTGATCTTGCCATCGGCGGCGTTCTTGCCGGTGGCAACGACCTTGACGTCCTTGCCCTCGCCCTCGACGAGCTCGAAGGAGAACTCGCCCTCAGCCATGTCGCGGCCGGTCAGGACCTTGGTCGCAGTAATCCGATCCTCGACAGGCTTCACGTTATAGGCATTGGTGAACGTAAATGCCACATCGCCGTCTGGCTTGTGGGATACGCTCAAATTACCCTTGCCGTCATCGGTCACGGTGTAGGAAACCTTGCGCGTGGCGTTGGCGTCGTTGGTCACGCCAGCGACCTCGCCGGACTCAGTCACGGTGTAGGTAAAGGTGTGCTCGCGCTTCTCGGGCTTCTCGCCCAGAGCCTTGTTAAGGTCGTCGAGCGTAAAGGTAATCTTGCCAAAGTCGACCTTGCCCTTGGCATCATTGGTCGCGCTCGCGTTCGTGGGCATGGGTGCGCCCTCTTCACCGGTCACGGTAAAGGTGAACTTGCCGGCAATGTCAGCCGGGGTCAGGCCATCAGGAACCTGCAGATTCTTCTTGCCCACAAGCGATACCTCGACAGGCGCGGCAGTGTAGGCGTTCACAAACTCGTTGCCGGCATCGCCGTAGACAGCCGTCGCCGTCAGGGTACCATCGCCGTTGTCGACAACGGTCACATATGCGTCAATTGCCGCCGTGGTAGTGCTCACGCCCGCAGGCAGCTCGCCGGTCTGCTCGGCAGCAATGTAGCGAATGGTCCACGTGGGCTTGTCTGAGCTAGCGTCAAACGACGCCTTGTCTTCCTCGACCAGCTTGGCAAGCGACTCGGTCGTGTACGTCAGCGGACCGAACTCAACCTTGCCACCCTTGTTGGTTGCATCCAGCAGAACCTCGTCGTGCCCCGCATAGCTCAGCGCAAACTTAAATTCGTCATCGGCCATCAGGCGCCCCGTGAGCGTCTTGGTAGCCTCAAGAGTCAGCGGGGTTTCCGTCTTGGCGCTATAGATGTTCGTGAACTTAGTCTCACCCGAGGTCTTTTCAACGTCGGCCTTAAGCTCACCCTTGGCGTTAACCGTCACAGCCACCTTGAACGTGGCAACGTTCTTGCTGTAGGTAATGCCACCGGCGTCGCCCTTGACCTCGCGGACCTCATAGGTGTACTCGCCCGGCTCGGCATAAGTAATCTTGCCAAAGTTAATGGCTGCCTTGCCCTTGTCGAGATCGGCATTGGTCACAGTTACGGTCGCGGGGTCGGGCATCGGGGCATTGTTGTCGGACGTCGCGGAGAGCTCAAACTCAAACGCATCCGTATCCGCCCACTTGCGGCCCTCGAGCACCTTGGTCAGACCAAAGTCAGTCTTGGTATCCACCGTTGTCGGCTTGGTTGCAAGGCTAAAGATAATCTTGCCGTTGTTGCCCAGGTGCGAATGCACGTGCGTGGAAGTCGCAACGGAGGAAAGGTCATTCCACCTGGGGTTAAGCACGTCGCGCGCGGTCTCGGTCTTGTTACCATTCACCTCCACATCGTCCTTGGTGGTATGCAGCTGGTCGATATAGGCCAAGCGCGCGGTTCCCTTATTAAAGGACCAATAGCCGTCATCTTTGACCAGAGCGCCGTCGTAGCTGGCGATCTCGTGCCCCTCAAACTCCACAACGGCATGGTCGTCCTTCGGCTTGCCGTTTGCGCCCATCGCCACAAACTCGTCCTTGTAGTAATAGACGTCGTTGCCCTGCGGCTTTACCGTCGCGCGCTGGGTGCATTCCTTGTCCGTGTAGATAGGCGTGATTTTTTGGAAGTAATAGTAGCTGTTGGTATCGGCGGGCTCAAACTCGGCGACAACATCGCCCAGCTCGCCGCCCGACCACTTGTTGGCCAGGAAGTAGACAGTCTGGTTGTCGGCGTCCTTGTGGTCATCGATATACTTCTTGAGCACCTTATCGGGCGTAAACAGGTTGTTGCGTGCTTCGTCCTTGACGCTCGAGGTGTATTTAATCTGAATAGGCTTGATGTCATTGAGCGACGTGCGCTCAAAGATCCCGTTTTCCATGTCCACGTGATAGCGGATCAGCGGAATCAGCGATGCGGGGATCTTAACCGTCACGATATCGCCCTGCTGCGCATTGGCAGAGCGCTCGACGGTGATGACCAGGTCCTTGGCCACGCCCGAAAACTCGTACGTGTCCGTATTGCCCTTGGTTGTCTTGGTCACTTCATCAAAGGGGACGCCATTAATCTGAGCGCTGACAAACGTATCGACCTGCATAAAGTCGCCCAGCTCATCACTGAAGGTGATGTAGCCGGACTTGCTCTCGTCGTAACCATCCTCGATCTGAGTGGGAGAGCCCTTGCCCGAGGTGATAGAGCTCGAGATATCATCAAACACCTTCTTGAGCTCATCGGCATTCGACGCAGCCTTGTAGAAATCGGAATTCTCGGTGCGCTTACCAAGCTCATTGGTTGTGTAGGACGTGGCGTTTGGATAGTTGCTCGACACGGCGTGCATGAACTTGTTTTCGTCGCTCGTCCAGTAGTTCGTAGGCTCGTCAGCGGGATTCGCATCATCAAAGATGCCGATGGTGTAGACCGTAGCGCCTTTCCCCTTCATTTTCTTGGCGGCGACTATGGCATTATTGGCAACCGTAGGGTTAAAGTTCCTGACGTCTGTGGGCGTGCCGTCCGTAAAGAACACAACTACCTTCTGGGCATCCTCGCGGCCCGACATGTCGCGAGCAAGTTCAAGGCCGTAATCAGCCCGCGTGGCACCGGCAGGTTCGATGTAGCCGACCGTATTCTTAAGTTCCGTCGCAGCGCTATCAACACACGGCGTCAGGCTCTTCATGGTCTGCGAGTAGTTGTGCGTGTATCCCTGACGATCGCGATACGTATCGTTGCCGATCTCGTTTTTCTTTGCACCCGAAAACTTAACGATGGCAACCTGATGCCGCTTATTCGTATCTTTAATGCTCTTGTTTTGCTCGGCGATGGTGTCGATAAAGGAACTGGCAGCTGCCTTGAGTGCGTCGATGCGTTTGGTCGAATCGCTGTCACCCATGTCATTATCCATCGACCCGGAGGCATCAAGCACCATCACGATATCGAGCGGTTTAGTGACCAGCGACGTTGTGTCAGAAGTCGAAGACATCGTGGAGAGCGTCGTCACAAAGTCGGACTTTTCGTCCTGCGCTGGCTCGACCGTCTTGTCCGTCCAGATTCGGCCTACATAACGTGTCGTCAGGTCCTGCTCGCCGCCCGACGCCCAGTACTGCCAGCGGCCGGTGGTGTCAGGGTCGACTATCTTTCCGCTCACCGTCGGTCCGTCCATTCCGGTGCTGGACCTGGCGTTGGCCTCGGGCAGCATGGCAAATGCTGCAGCCGGCAACACCAGCACCACGGCCAGTATCACCGCCAAGAGACCCCTCGTGTACTTACTCATCGCGTCTCCCTTCTCGCGGTCTCAGACCTTGCAACAGCCTAAAGTTACGAAATGAGACACAATTTGGGCAGGTGACACATGTTCCAGATTCGGTTTTTGGCGTGAGACAAATGTCTCACCAAAGTTGAGACACGGCGTTTTCGCAGGAAAACGGGTGCGACTCAAGATGGACGGGGCAAAAGGGCCCGTTTTCCTCCATCCCCGAGGGAGCAGTCGACGGCGCTCGCCACGAAATGAGCCTATCTACTACGTTTAGTCCGGTACCCCCGACCACAATCGCGTTTCATGCAAAATCGCAGGCGTTCTACCTGCGGTTTTCTTTTCGCGTTTTTCGCCGTGGTTGAGGGTAGCCACCCAAACGTAGTAGATGGGCCTATTTCGTGGCAGACGGGTCACGCGGCAGCCCTCACAAGGCAAAAATGATCCGTTTCCCTCTGTCCACGGGAGATCAAGGGCTGCTACGGATATGGTGCTATTTCAAAACTATGCCGGATTACGGGGCTAAAGTCGGAGTCCTCATCCATACAGCCTTTTTTGAAAAACGGCAAGCAGTCTACCTGCGGTTTTGTTTTTGCGATTTTCTGTATGGTCGGAGATTCGCTATCCAGCCCCGTAATCCGGCATAGTTTTGTTCGCGACGGCACAACCGCGCGTTTAAGCGCGGGGCAGGTGGGGCATTTTTGCCCCACCGGCCCCGTCTTCGCGCTACTCCGGCTTGGTTTCTACCGTGGGAGTCTTGTCCGCCGCGACTGGGGTGCGGGCGGTGTCCATAGTCAGGCAGTGTTTGGGGCAGCTCTCGATGCACTCGCCGCACACCACGCAAGCGTACGGATCGATCGACCAGGTACCGCCCTTGCGATCGACCGAGAGTGCGCCCGCCGGGCAACGGCGCGCGCACATGCCGCAGCAGATGCACACGTCCATGTCGTTGACGATATGTCCGCGCAGACGCTCGGGTGCCGCGAGCTTCTCCTGCGGATAGCACACCGTTACCGGCTGCTTGACCATAGAACCCAAGGCCGTCTTGGCAAATGTCAGTAAACTCATGCCGCGCCTACCTTTCCGTGCAGCTAATGCAGGGGTCAATGGTCAGGATAATCATGGGCACGTTGGCAAGGAGCACACCCTGCAGCGCATGTGTCAGACCCGCCAGGTTCTGCGACGTCGGCGTGCGCACGCGAAAACGGTCCAGATTCTTGGTGCCGTTGCCGCGCACATAGTAGTACGCCTCGCCGCGCGGCTGCTCAATCACAACCTCGCCGCGCGCGCCGTCGGCCGGCGTGAGCTTGGTACGCCCGCCGATACCGTCGTGCGGAATCTTGCCGATAAGCTCCTTGATAATGTCCATGGCCTGCGTAACCTCGGCACAACGCACCTGGCAGCGGGCATAACAGTCGCCATCGGTGGCAACAATCGGCTCAAACGCAACCAAGTCCGCATAGGCACCGTCACCGAACATGCGCACGTCATAATCCACGCCCGAGGCGCGACCGAACGGGCCGACCATCGACAGATCCAGCGCGTCCTTCTTGCTGATCACGCCCACGCCATGCAGGCGCTCGCCGCAGCTATTGTCGTCCAAAAATGTATGCACCACGGCCTCGTAGTCAGGGCGCATAGCGTCGAGCGTCTGGACAATACCCGCCAGCTCGGAATCCTCAATGTCGTGCTTAAGGCCGCCGATCTCGTTAATCGAAAGGATCACGCGTCCGCCGCAAGTGCTCTCGAAAATCTTGAGAATCTGCTCGCGCAGGGTCCACGAGCGATAGAACAGCGCCTCGAAGCCAAAGGCATCGGCGAGCAGGCCCAGCCACAGCAGGTGCGAGTGAATGCGCGAAAGCTCGTGCAAAATGGTGCGGATATACTGCACGCGGCCGGGCACCTCGATGCCGAGCATGCGCTCGCAGGCGCTGGCATAGCCGTAGCTGTGGCCCACGGCGCAGATGCCGCAGATGCGCTCGGCGATGTAGCCAAACTGGTGCATGTCGCGCTTTTCGGTGAGCTTCTCGAGTCCGCGGTGCACAAAACCGATCTGCGGAATTGCCTCGATGACGCGGTCGTCCTCGATCACCAGGTCCAGATGAAGCGGCTCGGGCAGCACCGGGTGCTGCGGACCAAACGGAATGACGGAGCGATGTGCCATGGGCCTTACGCCTCCTTTTTCTGCTTGTCGCGGGCGGCCTTGGCGGCAAGCGCCGCGCGGACCTTGGCCGCTTTCTCGGGATCCATGGCAGCGAGCTTTGCCTCCATCTCGGCAGCCTTGAGCGCGGCCTTGGCAGCGGCATCGTCATGCTGGGCATCGGAGCCGGCAGCCGCAGCGGGCTGAGCGACGGCAGCGCCCGCAGTGCCCTCCTCTGCAGCAGCCGCAGCGGCGGCCTTTTCGGCCGCGGCCTTGCGCGCCTTGGCCTCGGCAGCGGCACGGACCTTCATGGCTTTCTCGCGCGCGGCCTTCACCTCGGGCGTGATGACGCTCATGGGCTCGGCAGTCGAAACCTGGTAGAAAAAGCCCTTAAAGTCGATCTGCATGTCGGTGATGGCAAGGCCAAACAGGTCGTGGGCCTCATTTTCAAACGGGAACACCGCGGGGTAATACGAGCTGATGGACGGAATCTCCTGGTACTGGTCGATGCCCTCAACCACCAGGTCCTCAATCGCATAGCTGCTGTCCTGCGCAATATGCTCCTGAGCAGCACGAACGTTGATAAACGTATAGACCAAGCGATACGAGCCGTCGTCGACGTTGCGTTCAGCGTGCATTTGCACAAAGCGCGCGCCGACGCCCTTAAGCGCCTGGACATGCGACAGAAGCTCTTCGATCCCGACGGTGGTATAGATAGCCTTTTGCATTACTCGGCCTCCTTTGCAGCGGCGGTCGCGTCGCCGGCCTCCGCAGCAGCCACAAACCCATCCTCGCCCAGCTCAACGCCGCCATCCCAGGTAGCAGCACCGCCCACGGTAAGCGGGTCACCGCCAGCACGCATCACGGCCTCCTTCTGATCCAGGATGCCGCACGCCTCCACGATGGCATCAATCACCGTCTCGGGACGAATGGCGCACCCGGGCGCGTATACGTCCACGGGAATCGCGCGGTCCACGCCTCCGATCACGTTGTAGGCATCGCGGAATACGCCGCCCGAGCACGCGCAGATGCCGCACGCCACCACGCACTTGGGCTCGAGCATCTGGTTGTAAATCTGACGCACGACGGGCAGATTCTGCGCGTTGACCGAGCCCGTCACCAAAAAGATATCCGCATGCTTGGGGTTGCCGGTGTTGACCACACCAAAGCGCTCCGCATCAAACAGTGGGGTAAGCGAGGCCAGCACCTCGATATCGCATCCGTTGCAGCTCGAGCCGTCGTAATGAATAACCCACGGCGAGCGCGACATTTTATGATCCATGGATGCCGCCTCCTAAATAAACACGTCGACGAGGATGGGCATAAGGTTGAGCAGGCCACACACCAGCGCCACGCCCCAGCCGAGCTTAAAGCAGCTGCGCCAGGTGCTGCGCGCGAAGGTGTTGTCGATGAGCACCTCGACAAAATACGTCGCAGCCATCACGACCAGGGCGACCACCCAGCTCACCGGGTTGTCCCAGACAAAGAACATGCCCACCCACATCAAAAACAGCGCGGTCTCGCACCAGTGCATAAGGGTCATCTTGGCCAGCGTGCCGCCGCTCATCTCGGTGGCGACGCCCTGGACAATCTCCTGATGCGCGTGATGCGAATACGAAAGATCGAACGGCGACTTGCGCAGCTTGATGGTGAGCACCGCGAGCAGCGCGAGGAAAATGGGCGCGCTGTACGCGATGATGGGGGCCGACTGTCCCGTCACGGCGATGGAATCGAAGCTGTCGGTGGCAAGATACAGGCCCACGCTCATCAGCAGAACGGCGGGCTCGTAACTCATGACCTGCAGCAACTCACGGTCGGCGCCGACCTGGGCAAACGGGCTTTGCGTCGAGGCGGACGCCAGCACCACAAAGATCGCGGCGAGCGTCACCATAAAGGCGCACAACATCGTGTTGGAACCCGACACAAAGATGCCGCCGCCCACCACGGTAAAGATGAGCGCGAACGCCATGTAGGTATCGTCCATGGTGTTTACGCTGGCGGGGGCCTTGCGCAACAGCTTGGCAACGTCGTAGAAAGGCTGAAGCAGGCGCGGACCCACGCGGCCCTGCATGCGGGCCGAAAGTTTGCGGTCAAGGCCGTCGATCAGACCGCCCACAAGCGGCGCCAGCAAGGCAAACGCCACGGTACCAATAAAGATGCCCGCGACGCCCGAGCCTTCGAAATACTTGCCGCGCAGCACCGAGGGCGCACTCATGGCAAGTCGCTCGGGCCCAATCCACGCGCAGCACAGCAGCGCAAACAAGATAATGCTGCAGCACACGACGCTACCCGCGGGGCCAATACGCTTCTCGCCAAGGGCGTCCTCCGAGTACCAATTGCGCTTTTCGGCCTTCACCTC
>DBEZXT010000053.1:0-31400 GCA_048291645.1 Collinsella aerofaciens
ATGGTGGTCATGATGCCGGACACGATGGGAGCGAAGTCGTTCAGACCCTTGGCCATCGGGGCGAGGCAGTTGGTGGTGCAGGAAGCAGCGGAGATGATGTTGTCCTCAGCGGTCAGCGTCTCATGGTTGACGTTGTACACGATGGTGGGCAGATCGCTGCCGGCCGGAGCGGAGATGACGACCTTCTTGGCGCCAGCGTTGATGTGGGCCTGAGCCTTAGCCTTGCTGGTGTAGAAGCCGGTGCACTCGAGAACGACGTCGACGTCAAGGTCGCCCCAAGGCAGGTTGTTGGCGTCGGCCTCCTTGTAGATCTTGATCTCCTTGCCGTCAACGGTGATGGAATCCTCGCCAGCAACGACCTCGTGATCGCGAGCGTAGTTGCCCTGCGTGGAGTCGTACTTCAGCAGGTAAGCGAGCATATCGGGAGAGGTGAGGTCGTTGATAGCGACGATCTCGGAGCCCTCATGACCGAACATCTGACGGAAAGCCAGACGACCGATGCGACCGAAGCCGTTAATAGCAACCTTTACTGCCATTGTGTCTCCTTTCGTAAGGCCCCCGCGAGCTACAGCGCCCGCCGTTGAGGCCCACAAACTAACCACTCGCCTAATATACCTTTTTTTTGACTTGAATTTCACGAGAATGCTCGAAATTGAAAATCAAATTTACGTTAAAACGTTTTAAAGACTAAAATAGCAGCTAAATCCGTATATAAGTCGATACTTCAAACTACCTGTTTGCTTCAATGAGCTTTTCAAGCCGTAAAACACGATGGTAGAGGGCTGACTTCGACAAGGGAGGGTCAGCCATCTCCCCCAAATCACGCAGCGACAGATCGGGATAGCGCTCGCGCAGGTCGCAAAAGACCGCCAAGGCATCCGGAAGCGCATCGCGAAGGCCACGCTGCTCGAGCTCATCGATAAGCGCAAGCTGATGTTGGGCAGCACCGGCGCTTCTGGTCTGGTTGGCGAGCTCGGCATTCACGCGACGGTTCACATCGTTCTTAACCAACTTGACCGCGCGCGCCTCCTCAATCTCGGCAACGCTGCGCTTGGCGCCAATCAGCTTTAATAGATGCTCGATTTCCTCGGCGCTCTTAATGTACACGGCATATGACCCCCGCCGTGCATTAACACGAGCATGGACCCCAATCTGCTCCAACAGATCGCAAAGTCCCTTGGCATATTGCTCGCCCTGCACAGCAATCTCCAAATGAAAATCGCCGCGTGGATCGGCCACGAAGCCGCCCGCGATGAGCGCGCCGCGGATATAGGCAAGTCTACAGCAAGGACGGGCGACAATGTGACGCGGCACACCTGCGACGAGCCCTCCCCTACGGTCGAGAATGCCCAGCAGCACCAGAGCCTTATCCAAATCGGGCTGATCAGGCAAGGTGATGAGGTAGTTTCGAACCTTATGCAAGACAGATTTGCGGACGGTGAACTCCGTTTTGAGCTTAAGGATACGATGCGTCAGCGTGATCATCGTGCGCGCGACGGCTCCCGTCTCAGTCGCAACCGTCAAACGATACCGCCCAGAGCCGGTAAGCGAGAGCGTACCACTCACACGCGTGAGGGCGGCAAGCGTCGACAAGTCGCAGTATTCACATTCGGGTTCGCAGCGCGCAAGCTCGTCGCGCACCTCAGCGGTAAACGACATGCAGGCCTATGCCTTCGTGTTGGCGCGCGACAGGTCGCGGTGGGAGATGCTCACATGATACTGAGCGCCTTCCAGGTAACGGGCCGTGGCCTCGGCAATGGCAACGCTGCGGTGCTGGCCGCCCGTGCAGCCGATGGCGATAGAAAGCTGCGGCTTACCCTCCGCGATATAGCCCGGCATCACCGTATCGAGCAGCTGTGTCCAAGCCTTCCAAAACTCCTGCGTCTTGGGATGGTCCAGAACAAAATCGGAGACCTTTTTATCGAGACCGGTCATCGTGCGCATCTCGGGATCGTAGAACGGATTAGGCAGGAAGCGGACGTCGATCATAATGTCCGCCTCGACGGGCATGCCGTGCTTAAAGCCAAACGAGAACACGTGGACGTCCATGAGCTGCTGGTCGGACAGCTCGGAAAATGCCATACGTAGCTTGTTGCGCAGCGCAGAGGTGCGCAGACGGCTCGTGTCGATAATCATATCGGCTCGGTCGCGCACGCCCTGCAGCTGAAGGCGCTCGCGCTGAATGGCATCGGCCGTAGTCTCCCCCGGCTTGGCAATGGGATGACGGCGGCGATTTTCGCTGTAGCGACGAATCAGCACCTCGTCAGACGCCTCCAGGAACACAATGTCGCAGCTCATCTCGCGCTCCTCGAGTGCGGCAACGGCATCGAGCAGCTCGTCAAACAGTCCCTGGCTACGCAAATCGCAGGTGACGGCAAGATGCCTGCCCACGCCCGTATTGATGCCGACGAGCTCGGCAAGCTGGGCGATGAGACGCGGAGGCAGGTTATCGATGCAAAAATAGCCCATGTCCTCGAACACGTGCATGGCCTGTGTGCGGCCCGATCCGGACATTCCGGTGATGATGACGATATCGGGTATGCGCTCCGAGCGCTCCGCCGCATCCATGGCATCTCCCTTTTGCATGTGCTGCCTCCCGAAAACAAGCGCGGGACCCAGCAACCCGGATCCCGCGCGGTCAATTGCCTATATCGAGTATACCGCCCCGAGCGGATACGAGGCCTGTCTTACGCCTCAAGCGCAGCCTTGAACCAACTCGTAATACTCGTGGGGTGCGTGATGGCGGTGCCGACGACAACGGCCCAGGCGCAAGCATCGATCGCGGCGCGAGCCTCCTCGGGCGTGTGCACGCGGCCCTCGCAGATGATGGGAAGACCGGGGAATTCCTCGGTCGCCTGACGCAGGAGCGGCAGATCGGGGCCATCGGCCATGGTACAGTCGATGGCGGCGACGCCGTGAGAAAGCGTGGTGGATACCAGGTCGAAGCCCATATCAACCGCACGGCGAATGTCCTCGATGGTGGCGCAATCCGCCATCAGGAGCACACCCTCCTCGTGCAGCGGGCGGAAGGTATCCTCGACCGTCTTGCCATCGGGGCGCGGACGATCGGTGGCGTCGATCGCCACGATATCGGCACCGGCAGCAACGCAGGCGCGAGCGTGACGCAGCGTCGGCGTGATGTAAACGCCCTCGTGCCCATCCTTCCACAGGCCGATGACGGGAACCTCACAGCGACCCTTAATGGCGGCAATGTCAGCAAGGCCCTGGCAGCGAATGGCGGCGGCGCCGCCGAGCTCGCAAGCACGCGACATTTGAGCCATGGTCTCGGGCGTACGAAGCGGCTCGCCCATATACGCCTGAACGCTCACGACGAGCTTGCCCTTCAGGGATTGAATCAAAGGATCGACGGTCATAAGGCTGTAACCTTTCTCAGAACAGCCTCCCGAGGCGTGTTGTCTCGGGAGGCTCCTACAGAAGATACGTTTACTTCAACGAGGCAAGAAGATGCTCAGCGGCACCGATGAGCGGAGCATCGCCCTCCAGAGAACCGATGAGGATCGGCGTGTCCTGAAGCGGATCGAGCGCCTGGCTGGCATAGCCCTCGTGCACCGAATCCTTCCACGTCTGTGAACGCCAATCGGGACCTTGGTGAATCACGCCACCCGAAAGCACGATGACCTCAGGGTCCAGGATGTTAGCGAGCGAGCCCAAGCTGGCACCCAGCGCAAAACCGGCGTCATGGATGACCTCGGTCGCCTTTGCGTCGCCCGCACGGCACAGTTCGTTCACATCGCGACCGACCGAAGGACGGCTGGGGTCGACGCGACCAAAGCGCTCATCGTACATACGACCAATGGAAGTGCCCGAAGCAACCGACTCAAGATGACCGGAACGCCCGCAGGCGCAGGGAATGCCGGCGGCAGCCGAGCACTCGATGTGGCCCATATGACCGGCAGCACCATGGAAGCCCTGCATCACGCGGCCGTTCTCGACATATGCGCCGCCGATGCCCGTGCCGATGCCCAGGCACAAGACGGAGAACTTGCCCTTGCCGACGCCCCAGTGGGCCTCGCCCAGAGCATGAGCCTGCACGTCGCCCACAACGGCAACGGGGAGACCAAGGTCCTCGCGCAGACGCGGCCCCAACTGAACGCCGGACCAGCCGGGCATAATCTCGTTGGCATACGCGATGGCGCCCGTCTTGGGATCGACGACGCCTGCGGCACCGATACCGACACCGAGGACCTCGACATCGGGATTCGCCTCAAGGGCAGCCTTGATGGACGCCTCGATACGTTGGAAGACGGCCTCGCCGCCCTCCTGGGCCTCGGTAGGAACCTCGGCCTCAAAAACGGGATGGGGCACGCTGCCGTCAGCCGGGTACTCCATAATGGCGGTCGCGATCTTAGTTCCGCCGATATCGACAGAGCAGACGTACTTGTTCTCCATGTCGTTCTCCTTAGGAGATAAAAACAACTACAGGAAATGAAGGCGGTGTTATCGCCGCAGCATGATAAAGGTTTCCCAGGTGCCCGAGGTTGGGGTGAAAGTGGTCGGGCGTTGACCTAATGGGTCACGCCCGGCCACTTGAGCCTCAAGATCGGGTGCCTGGGGAAGCTTTACAGGAGACCGTTGTCCTGGAGGACCTTCTTAATAGCCTCGACGTTCTCGCCGGTCATGGCCTTCACCGGGCGCGGCATGGTCGGGCTGTCGAAGATGCCCATGAGGTTCATAGCGGTCTTGAAGGCGCCGACACCACCGGCATAGCCCTGGACGCCCGAGGTGACATCCCAAATGTGGGAGATCTCGTTGAGGCGATCCTGCTCAGCCTTGACGGTAGCCCAGTCGCCGGCCTGAGCGGCCTTCCACTGGCGCACGTAGCCCTCGGGCTCAACGTTGGCGAGGCCCGGAACGGAGCCGTCGGCGCCGCCAAGGTAAGCACCGTCGACGACGACCTCGTGACCGGTGAGGATGCTCATCGGATGGCCATTCTTCTCGTTCTCCTGAACGAGGTAGCGGAACGAGATGTCATCGCCCGAGGAATCCTTGACGCCGGCAAGGACGCCCTCGGCGCCGAGCTTGGCAAGGAGCTTCCAGGGGAGCTTGGTGTGGACGCACACGGGGATGTCGTAGGCGAAGATGGGAAGGTCGAGTTCCTCGTGCAGGATGCGGAAGTGCTCCTCGACCTCGGTCATGCCCTGCAGGGCATAGAACGGGCAGGTGGCGACAAGCGCATCGGCGCCCAGCTCCTGGGCGACCTTACCATGCTCGATCATGCGCTCGGTCTCGGTGTCGATGATGCCAACCAGAACGGGAACGCGGTGGTCGACGATGCGCACGGCCTCGGCGACAATCTGGCGACGGCGCTCGTCGGTGGAGAAGACGACCTCGCCCGAGGAGCCCAGGAAGAACAGGCCATCGACGCCGGCATCGATCATGCGGTTGATGCTGCGCTCAAAGGATGCAACGTCGAGCTGGTGGTCTTCGGTATCGGGAACAACGACGGGAGGGATAACGCCGGTGAATTTCTGAGTTGCCACAAGAATCTCCTTAGTTGTCTGGCGGGCGGCCCTATGCCACCCACTCTTGTTGGCAGTGTCCAAGCCGTCTAGGCCAAAGAACACGGGTAGAACGTTTGGTTAAAGAAGTCGACGACTTCGTTTTCGAACGCATTGATGCGCTCGTGAGCGTATTTGGCATAAATGATATGCCTTCGGTCACACTCAAGACCGTTGAATACAGCAAACTGACCCTTGGGATCGCTCACGGCGTCCATAAGCGATGTGCCCATGAGCACGGATCCGCGCACCCGAGACGACAGCGCCTCGAGGCCACCGGGAATTGGATTGGCAACCGCCGTGCAGGCAAGACCCTGCTCGTCCAGAGCAGAAACCGCCAGCGCGACTCCGCCGCCAAGGCCCTCGCCCCATGCAAAGATGCGGTCGGGGTCCATGCCATCAAGATTGCGCGCGACCTTCGCCAACGCGCAACCCCAACGGACGCGCTCGACAAAAGCGGGCGAAGAAATCCCCCACTGCAGGTCGTCCGCACCAGCAACATCGTCATCCAGCGCGAGGACGGCATACCCCATGGCGGCAAATCTCGTCATGTGATGCCAGCCGCGCACAGGCCGATCGATGTCGTGGAACATCAGGCACAGCGGCACGCGCTCAGATACTCGGGCACGACCAACAGGCTCAATCAAACGAGCGTGGACCGCATGGTCACCGAGCTCAAAGGAAACCTCCGAGTAACGGGCGCAGGGGTTAACAAAGTCAATCGCCGTAATGGCCAGGCCTTGAATCTCAAGATTCGAAGCGCATGTCTCTAAATCAGAAACATCTGCTTGGACATCACCGCGCCAGTCCCGATATTCTGCGAGCCTTGACGAAACCATTCCAGGAATTCCCACGAGCCCGGGGACAATCAGCTCGTCAACATTGCTCTCGCACTTAGACATGAGCCTCCCCTCCCTTGCAGAAAAACGGAATGATCAGATCGTCAAAATCCTGAATCTCCTCGTGGCCAAAGCCTTCAAAGAACTCATGACGCTTTTCGCAGGTCAGGTTGTTATAGACCGCAAACTGCGTCGCTGGCGGACAGACGATATCGGCTGTGCCGGTGCCAAACAGCACGGGGCATTTGACCATAGGGGCAAAGTTCTTGGAATCGAAGTACGCCAGCTTGGCATAGGCTTCGTCAATACGAGTCGAGTCCTCATCAAACCAGCGAGACCAATAGCGCAGGCCTTCGTAGGCAATGTCGTCGGCATCCAAATCCCAGACCAGGCGGAAATCCGACAGGAAGGGATAGAGGATGGCGGCACGATTGATAAGCTCGCTATTAAGCGCACAGGTCGCAATACCCAAACCGCCGCCCTGCGACGCGCCGTTCACAAACACACGGGCAAGATCGATGCCCTCGAGCTCACGAACAATACGGCACAGGATTCGAATATCTTGGTGTAAGCGGACATAGTAGAGGTTGGCCGGGTCGCCGTCGATGCCGGCGACGATATGCCCGGCAACCGTTGTGCCCTCAAATCCACCAATGTCCTCGGAGGGACCTCCTTGGCCGGGGCAGTCGAGGGCGATGAGTGCCATGCCCATGCCCGCAAACGACGCCTGCTCAAACCAGCTGCGGCTTGCACCCGGATACCCATGAAACTGAAGCACCAATGGCACGGGCTCGTCCGAGACGGGTTTAAGGTACTTGGCATGCAGGCGAGCGCCACACATGCCGGTATACCAGAGGTCGAAAAGCTGGCAGGTCGCGGCATCGGTGACCGATGCCGTCTCGATCGCATAGTCAAGCCCGACGGCGTCGGCCTCGGCCATGCGATCCTTCCAAAAGAGATCGAAATCTGATGGACGGGGCATGGCGCCTCGATATTCACCAAATTGATGTTGTAGCTCCTGAGCACTTGGCATGGCTCGTGAACCCAACCTTTCGAAATCGCAACGGAGGTGCGCCCGGCAAGGGAACCGGGCGCACGGGAGGGAAAGCGAGGCTACTCGCCGAGCTTGGGGTGCAGCAGCGACGGCGCAGCGCCGAGCAGCATCTTGGTGTAGGGGTCCTGGGGGTGCTGGAAGACCTGCTTGGCCTCGCCCTGCTCGACGATCCTGCCGCCATTCATAACGATGATGTCGTCAGAGATATAGCGGACCGTCTGGATGTCATGGCTGATGAACACCATGGCCAGGCCGAGCTCCTTCTTAAGGTCGGTCAACAGGTTGAGAATCTGCGCGCGGACCGAAACGTCCAGAGCCGAGGTGGGCTCGTCGGCGATGATGGCATCGGGGTTCAGCGACAGGGCACGGGCAATTGCGACGCGCTGGCGCTGGCCGCCCGAAAGCTGGCCGGGAAGAACCTCGGCAGCGGAGCTGGGCAGACCGGTGAGCTCCAAGAGTTCCTTGACGCGCTTCTCCTGCTCGGCCTCGGTACCCAGGTTGTGGACGCGCATGGGGTCGAGCAGCTGCTCGCGAACGACCATGCGGGGGTTGAGCGCCGTGGCCGGGTTCTGGAACACGACCGAGATGACGCGACCCATGTGGCGACGGTCCTCGGCGGTACGTTTGGTAACGTCCTTGCCCTTAAAGTAGACCTTGCCGCTCGTGGGGGCCTGCAGGCCGCACATGACGTTGGCGGTGGTGGACTTACCGCAACCGGACTCGCCGACGATGCCGATCGTCTGACCGGGCATGAGCTTAATCGTTACACCCTGGACGGCGTGAACCAGGTTGGGGTGGAGAATCGAGCCGGTACGGGTCCTAAAGGTGACGTGGACGTCATCAAGGAAGATGATCGGCTCGACGCCGTTGACTGCGGTCTCGCTCATCTACATCACCTCCGCGTGAGGGGTCAAACCATTTGCCTTGAGCACCTCGTCGGGGAGCTCGGAATAGAAGTGCTCGGTGCCGGGCACGCGCTTGAAGACCGGACGGGTGTCCAGGCCGATGCGCGGATGGCTCGAGCGGGGCGCGAAGCGATCGCCCTTGGGGAAATCGCGCGGGCTCGGAACGGCGCCGGGCACCTGGTGCAGACGGCCCGAACCGCTCTCGATGGACAGAACGGAGCCCAGAAGGCCGCGGGTGTACTCGTGGATCGGGTTGGTGAGCAGTTCCTTGGTGGGCGCCTGTTCGATAACCTGACCGGCGTACATAACCGTGATGTTATGGGCGACCTCGGCGACCAGCGCCAGGTCGTGCGAAACGAAGATCATGGCAAAGCCGAGCTTGGCCTGAAGATCGTTGAGCAGCTTGATGACCTGCTTCTGAACGGTAACGTCCAGAGCGGTCGTGGGCTCGTCGCAGATGACCAGCTTGGGGTCGCGGGTAAGGGCCATAGCGATCAGGACACGCTGACGCTGGCCGCCGGAAAGCTCGTGCGGATAGCTCTCGAGCGTGCGTTTGGGATCGAGGCCGACGAGCTCCAGGAGCTCCTCGGCGCTACGGGTTCCGCCGCGCTTGGTGAGCTGCTTCATCTGGGCAGAGATGAGCATGGAGGGGTTGAGCGAGGACAGGGCGTCCTGATAGACCATAGCGATATCGGTACCGCGCAGGCCGAACCACTCCTTCTTGCTCATCTTGAGCAGGTCACGGCCCTCCCAGAGGACCTCGCCGGAAAGGTGCTCGTCATCGTCGGTCAGGCCCATGATGGCCAGCGTGGTGATGGACTTACCGCAACCGGACTCGCCCACCAGGCCCATGGTCTGACCAGGACGGACGTCAAAGTTGACATGGTCGACAACGTTGATATCACCGTGATGCTCAAACTGAATACAGAAGTCACGGACCGAGAGAATCGGTTCGACAGACTCGTCGGGCACATGGCGATCGTCACGCTTGAGCTCGACATCGCGCAGGGCGCCAAGGCGAGCGGAGAGGGACTGGGCCTGCTCCTTGTAGGCGCGAACGGGGTCGGAGACCAGCAGGTCGGCCTCGCGACGCTTGGAGGAATCGGTCGGATCCAGGGCGGCGGAGGGGGCAGCGGCCATAGCGTCGGTAATGCCCTCGGAGAGGATGTTGAGCGCCAGGCAGGTAATCATGATGGCCAGGCCCGGGAACAGCGCCTGCCACCAACGGCCAGCGAGCACGCCGCCGCGGGCGTCGGCGAGGATGTTGCCCCAGGTAGCGGTGGGCTCCTGGATACCAGCGCCGATGAAGGTCAGCGAGGCCTCGAAGATGATGGCGTCGGCGACCAGGGTAACGGTGAAGACCATGATCGGGGCGATGCAGTTACGCAGAACATGCTTGATCAAAATCCACGGAGCCTTGGCGCCGGAAACGATGACCGCACGAACATAGTCCTCGCCGTACTCGGACACGATGTTGGCGCGCACGATACGGGCAATCTGCGGAGTGTACATAAAGCCAATGGCGAAGATGATCGACGGCACGGAGTTGCCCAGGATGGAGACGAAGACGGCCGCGAGGGCGATGCCCGGGATGGACATGATGATGTCCAAGATACGCATGATCGTCTCGGAGACGGCCTTGCGCGAAACCGCTGCAAGGGCGCCCACGACCGAGCCGCAGACCAGAGCCATGGCAGTGGCGCCAAAGCCGATAATCAGCGAGTAACGACCACCGTAGAGCATACGCGACAGAATGTCGCGACCCTTATCGTCGGTACCGAAGATAAATCCGTTGCCGGGAGCCTGGCGAGCCGTAAAGATCTCGACCGGGCTATAGGGGGCAAGAAGGGGCGCCAGAATCGCAGTCAGGGCGACCAGCACCAGCACGACGGCGGCAATCTTAGAAGACAGCGTCATCTTCTTCCAGCCAC
The DNA here is from genome assembly GCA_048291645.1 of Collinsella aerofaciens. Lineage (GTDB taxonomy): Bacteria > Actinomycetota > Coriobacteriia > Coriobacteriales > Coriobacteriaceae > Collinsella > Collinsella aerofaciens_CG. Next base: position 10,249 of record DBEZXT010000053.1, read on the forward strand.
CGAGCTTGAGCCCCTTGGAGGCAGCCTTCTCGAGCTGCTCGGTTTGCTTCTCTCGAATCTTTACCATAATCTACACCGTCCTGATGCGCGGGTTGATGAGCAGGTAGAGCATGTCAACCACGATGTTGATGATGATGAAGGCGAGAGCAACGACGATGACGACGCCCTGAACCAGGTTCGCCTCGTTGCCCTGAACGCCCTGCAGAATCGCGGTGCCCATGCCGGGGAGGTTGAAGATAACCTCGATGACGACAGCGCCGCCCATGAGGTAACCGATTTTAAGACCGAGGGTGGTGACCGGGGTGATCAGCGCATTGCGAAGAACGTTGATGCCGACGACGACCTTCTCGGGAACGCCGGCGCCGCGAGCCATACGGACATAATCCTTGTCGAGCTCCTCGACCATGGCGGTACGCACGATACGAGTCATCTGGCCCGTCAGCGGAAATGCCAAGGCGATGGCGGGCATAATCATACGTCCCAGATAGCCAACCGGATTCGTGGTGAAGTGAGGCAGAGCACCCGATGCCGGGAGCACCTTAAGGTAGGAAGAGAACAGCAGGATCAACAGAACGGCAAGCCAGAACGACGGGGTTGCCAAGCCGGCGATGGAAAAGACGCGGATCACTTGGTCCGGCCATTTGTCGCGATACAGTGCCGCGATGACGCCGAGCAAAAACGAAACGACCGCACCGATGGCAAGACCGATGAAGGTCAGCTGCATCGTGACGGGCAGGGCCGTGGAGATGCGCTTGGCAACGGAGTTGCGAGCAGCACCATAGGTGCCCATGTCGCCATGGATCAAATCGCCCATATAGCGCACGTAGCGCACGGGCCAGGGGTCGTCCAGACCATACTTCTCATGGTACTCGGCAACCGCCTCGGGCGAGGCACCGTCACCCAACGCCGTGTAGGCGGGGTCGGTCTTGGAGAACGACATAAGGAAGAACACCAGGACGGTGACGCCCAATGCCATGATCGGCAGCGCCACAAGACGCCTTCCAATCAAACGTAGCAAGTTGTTCACGTTCTCTCCCCTTTCTTTTGTCGGTAGGACCAACTGGTATATGAGTACGGATACTCATTACAAGACCCGAGCGACATCGTTGCCGCCCGGGTCTTTGTTTCAACTATGAGGATACGGTCCCAACGACCGACATCCTGCATACAGACTCAAGCGAGTCTTACGCCTTGACGGTCGCAACGCCCCTGAAGGACATGCTCGTCGTGCCGATGCCCTTGAAGCCATCGAGGGCCTCGCCGTTGGGCGCAGTGGACGGATCGTCCCAGGAAGCGGAGACGGTCTTGACGTGGACAACGGGGTACAGAACGGCGTTGTCGGCAATGATGTCGAAGCACTCGTTCCACTTCTTCTGCTGCTCGTCGCCCTCGGCGGCAAGAGCCTCGTCCATGAGACCGTGGAGCTTCTGCCACTCAGCGGACTCCTTCCACGGGCAACGGGTCTGCATCCAGACGTTGTCGCCGTACCACCAGTTGAGCAGCAGGTCGGGATCAGCGCCGAAGCAGGAAGGATCGCCAGGGGCAAGGAGGATATCGTAGGCCTCGCCGCCGTCGATGGCAGCGTAGGTGGCCGGCGAGGTATCGGTCTGGATGGTCACATCGAAGCCGAGAGCGTCGAGGTCGTTCTTGACCTGAGCGGCCATGCCCTTAATCTGCTCGTTGTCGGTGGTGCGCAGGGTGATGGCACCCGGGGTGATGCCAGACTCCTCGATGAGCTTCTTAGCCTTCTTGGCGTCGGTCTTGTACACCGTGGAAGCCTCATGATAGTTGGTGAAGCTCTTGGGCAGGTAGCAGCTGGCAGCGGTGGCAAGGCCGGCGAAGGTGTTGCTGACCATCTTCTCGGTGTCGAGCGCATACATGACGGCCTGACGGACCTTGACGTTGTTCCAAGGCTCCTTGGCGACGTTGAACATGATGAAGCGGGTGCCGAAACCCTGAACGTTATCGATCTTGCAGCCGGCGCTCTCGAGCTGGTCGACGGCATCAGCGGTAACGAGCTCCATAACGAGCGTGGAGCCCTCCTGCTGAGCGGTAACGCGAGCGGTGGGGTCGGTCAGGATGCTGTACTGGATCTTCTTGTCCTCGGCAGCATACTCACCGTTGTACTCGGGGTTGGGAACCAGGGTGATCTCGGTATCGGAGATAGAGTCGTACATCCAGGGGCCGGAGCCGATCGGCTGCTTGGCGCGATCCTCCTCGGTCTGGGTGGCCGGGGTAACGCGGACGATGGCCAGACGATCCTTGAGCAGGGAGAAGTTGGGGACCTTGGTCTTGACCGTCACGGTGCTGGCGTCCTTGGCCTCGATGGACTCGAAGGGCTGGAAGAACGGAGCATAGGTAGCGGAAGCGGCGCAAGCGGTGTAGGAGGCAACGACATCGTCAGCGGTGACCTCGGTGCCATCGGAGAACTTGGCGCCCTTGCGGATGGTGACCTCGAAAGTGGTGTCGTCCACGGACTTAGGATCGTCGGTGGCGAGCTCGTTGAAGGTGCTGTAGTCGTGGTAATCGATGCCGTAGAGGCCCTCGACGACGTGCCAGTTAGCACCCAGGCCCACAGCGGAGCCGGTGCTGGCGGGATCGAAGCTGGACGGAGCGTAAGCGGAACCAGCGGTGATCACGCCGCCGCCACGGTTGGCGGAATCGGTGGAACCGGAAGCGGAACCCTCGTCGCTAGAGCTGCCACCGCAGCCGGTGAGACCAAGCCCTGCGACAGCAGCGACGCTGCCGGTGAGGCCGAGGAACGAACGCCTGGACATACCCTTGTTGATGATGGCCATGTCTTCTCCTATCAATAGAGAATCTTACTCGGGAGCACCTAGACTTGCCCCCGCGCAACTTGCGGACGATATATACCTTACCTACCGACGAACCCAACTGAGGTGCCGCGCTCGGCGACCGATACATACATACGCTTGAACGGTATTTACTACCGTTCACCGAATTCGTTGACAAACGATTCGCCAGACAGTATGTATCGGCGAGGTGAGATATCAGTCTTCGTCAACCCGCAGGATAGCAGGGTTTTCGCTTGGGTTAGTCAAACGTTTTAGCGTTAATAAAACCCGAAACCAGCAGGCAATCATGGCGAAATAAATGGTTGAAAATCGCGTAATCATGTATATCAGTTGTTTGGCTCGTGTTTAGCTATCGGAATGGCCAGCCGCCGCCTCGGCGCGCTCGGCATTCCATGCAACGAGCGCCTCGTGGACCGCCTTGGCAACATCGGCAGGTATGCCGCGAACTTCCGCGATCTCTTGCTCGCTCGCCGCGCGCAAACGCTTCATCGAGCCAAAATGGCGCATAAGGGCACGTTTTCTGGTGGGTCCCACGCCTGGAACGTCATCGAGTACCGAAACCGTCATGGCTTTATCGCGCAACTCGCGATGGAACGTGATGGCAAAACGGTGCGATTCATCGCGAACCTGTTTAATTAGATAGAGCGAAGCAGACCCGGTCGGCAGCACGACGGGAGTCTCGTCCCAAGGCACGAAAACTTCCTCATCGGCCTTCGCCAAGCCACAAACCGGTATATCGAGCCCAAGAGCCTCAAGTTGCTTGATCGCAGCGGTCAATTGCGGCTTACCGCCATCGACAACGAGCAAATCGGGGCGCGAGCCAAAGCGCTCGTCGACCATGCGCTCGGGAGCATAGCGTCGTCCCAAAACCTCGGACATCGACACGAAGTCGTTTGCCTCGTCCAATTCGGCCTGAATTTTAAAACGACGGTACTGGCTCTTGTCGGCGCGTCCGTTGGTAAACACCACCATCGAGGCGACGGTAAAGGTTCCATGCAGCGTCGAGATATCGAAGCACTCGATACGCATCGGCGGCGCCGGCAGCGCCAGCGCGCTTTCGAGCTCCAGGAGCGCTTGATTGGTGCGGTCGTCAGCGTACCCCGTTCGCATCATGTAGCGCATGAGGGCATGGCGCGCATTTTTGGATGCCATATCGAGCAAACGGTGCTTTTCGCCACGCTGCGGCCTATGGAGATGGCAGGAACGCTCGCGCTTGCCTGCAAGCCACTCCCCCAGCGCCTCCGCATCCTCAAGCTCGACAGAGAGGTTTATCTCAGCTGGAATATCAGCCGTCTCGTCGTAATAGCGCTTAAGAAAGCCCGATTGAAGTTCCTCTTCGTCGACATCCAAACCCTTATCGAGAATAAACTCGCAGGTTCGAACCGTTCGACCCTCACGCACGACAAAGACGCAAGCGGCGGAGATGGTCTCCTCGCGATAGAAACCGATGACATCGATATCGACACTGGAGGGAAAAACGACTTGCTGACGGTCGTCCAGACCCCTGATGACCTCCAAACGACGTTTGACGCGTGCCGCGCGCTCAAAGTCGAGCACCTCGGCGGCATCCGTCATCTCGGAGGTCAGCTCATCGACGACATCCTTGCGATGGCCCGACAAAAAACGTTCGACACGTTTGACGTTCTTGGCATAGTCCGTAGGAGAAATCGCGCCGACACACGCACCCGGGCCGCGCCCGACATGGTAGTCAAAGCAGGGACGCCCGTTTTGCGCGCAAATCATATTGACGATGTCTTCCTCGCCCCTGTGGGACTCGACGATACGACGACAACGACGCCACTCCGCACAGGATGCGGAGCAGATGGGGATAACCTTGCGCAGCGTATCTATCGTCTCACGTGCCGCACGGCTATCGGTATAGGGACCAAAATAACGCGTTCCCGGCTTATGACGCTCGCGCGTATATTTGATAGCGGGATACAGGTCGCCCTTTGTAATGGCGATAAAGGGGTAGCTCTTGTCATCCTTGAGGTCAACGTTAAAGTACGGATGGTACTGACCAATCAAATTGCGCTCGAGCACCAACGCCTCGTGCTCGGTCTCCACCACGATATAGTCAAAGCTCGCCACCAGCTGCATCATCAGCGGGATCTTTTGACGCTCATCCTGCAGTGTCACGTACTGGCGCATACGGGAACGCAGGTTTTTTGCCTTGCCAACGTAGATGACATCGCCCTTGGCATCTTTCCAAAGGTAACATCCGGGCTGCGTGGGAACGCGCGAAACCTGCTCGGCGAGTGTTGGAATGTTGTCGTGACCGGCCACACGCACCTACTTGCGACGAAGCAGCGCCGAGACCTCGGGCATCTTAAGGACGACGGCAAGGCCAAAGGTAACAGCAAGCGAGACGACACCCGCAACGCAAACGTAGCCAAGAGTAATCAGAATCGAGCCGCCAAGTGCCCCGACAAAGTGCTCAAGCGCCCACATGACGCCGGCGCCTGCGGCAGCACCCAGGCCACCGAGCAAAAGGCCAAAGAAACCGCCATGCAGGATAGATTTGACCTGAAGACCACGCAGACGACGACGCAGCCACCACAGCGAACAACCGACCAAGATCACGTAGTCGACGACATACGAAAGCGCGATTGCCGGCATACCGAAGCCCAGCACAACGCCAAACAGCAGAACCGAGCCGGCCTGGCCGATGGCGGAATACAGGCAATAGCGGCTATAGGGCTTCATGTCGAGCAAGGCAGAGAAGCTCTTCTGCATCAACACGACCACGCCGTAGAGCGGCAGCGAGAACGCCAGGTAGACAAGGAACTCGGACACCAGCGCCACGCCGGACTCATCAAACTTGCCAGCACAGTAGATCATGTTGAGCGGACGCGCGAAGACAATCAGGTACAGCGCGAACGGAATCAGGAAGAACAGCATTTGGGCGACGCCACGCGAAATGCCCGTGCGAACGCTGTCGTAATCCTTCTCCTGTGCGTCGTGAGAGAGCTCGGTATAGAGCGCCGTCGAAAGCGAGGCGGCAATCAGCGCATAGGGCAGCGTGTACCACAGGCGCGCATAGGCGATGACGGAAGGACCAGTCTCGGGCTGGACCACCAGCGCGGCAGCGTTGGTGATAGAAGTCGAGACAAACATGCACACCGTGGCGAGCAGCGTCGGGATACCGAGCGCAATCGTCTGGCGCAGCGCGGGGTCCTTAAAGTCGATATGGATATGGGGATGCACGCCGTGCTTGCCAAGCGCGGGGATCTGACATGCCATCTGAATAAAGACACCGAGGGTCGTACCGGCCGCAATCAAGATGATGCCGGCACGTTCGCCAAACTGTGCGGACACGGGCGCAAAACCCATAAAGCTCGCAATGACGATCACATTGTTGAGGACCGGGGCAAACGTCGACCAGAAGTAGTCGCGGTGTGCGTTGAGAACGCCCGAGAACACCGAGCCCAAACCATAAAACAGAATCTGGATAGCAAAGAAACGGAACATGAACGCAGCGGTATCCATGCTGCCGCCGTCACCCGAAAGGAACGATTGAGTCCAGATAAAGCCCGGGGCGAACACGGTCCCCAGCAACGAAATGCCACCCAGCACCAAAAGCAGAATGCCGAGTAGGTTGCCCACGTACTCGTTCGAGGCCTCGCGACCCTGCTCACGCCTCACGCCCATGTACACGGGCAAAAACGCCGTCACGAGCATGCCGCCCATCACGAGTTCGTAGAGCATATTGGGCAGGTTGTTGGCGACCTGATAGGAGGACGAGAGTAGCGACATGCCGATAGCGGCCGCCATTGCCCACGTGCGGATAAAACCGGTAACGCGAGACACGATAGTCAGGATGGTCATAAGCCCGGCGGAACGACCAACCGTGGAGTAGTCCGACGAGCCCATGTCGTCAGTGTCATCTCGCGACGAAGAAACTTCGGATGAGGGTGTCTGAGGCGCAGATTCTTTTGCAAAATGAGCTCCGCACTTCAATTCTTCCTGCGGCATCGCTCAGTCCTCTCTCGTAATCGCGGCAACCGTCGCCCCGCAAAATGCAATTAAATCATCGGGTGCAAGCTCGAGCTGATAACCACGCTTGCCTCCCGAAATAAAAATGGTATCCCAAAGGACGCATGTCTCGTCAATGAGCGTCCGGTAGCGTTTTTTCATACCGACCGGGCTGCAGCCGCCGCGAACGTAGCCAGTCGCCGCAAGCAAATCCTTCACATGCATCATGGCCAAGGACTTCTCCCCCGCGGCACGCGCGGCGGACTTTAGATCGAGCTCGTCGGCAACAGGGATGCAGCACACGACATAGTCGTTGGACGGCGTCACGCAGACCAAAGTCTTAAATCCTTGACCGGGCTCCTCGCCAAGCTGCTCCGAAATCGCGACCCCCAGGCCCACCGACTCATCACCATCGTCTTCGTACGTATGTAGAACATAGGAAATGCCGGCACTTTCCAGCTCGCGCATCGCATTGGTTTTTGGCGTCTTTACAGCCTTTGCCATGACATATCCTTTCCCTCGCATTCGGACGCAAGGATTAAGTATATGTCCAATTCGGCTGCATACGTCACTTCGGCACAGCAAGCGCCATCGAATCACAAGGAGTCGATGGCGCCCATAAACTGAATCGCCTATTTATTGAGCATCAAGTTGAGCCTGACGCTCCCGGTCACGCCTGAGCAACGGCGCCAAAAACTTGCCCGTATAACTCTGCGGACAGTCCGCAACCTGCTCCGGTGTGCCCGAAACCACAACGGTTCCGCCGCCGTTACCGCCCTCGGGACCCATATCGATCAGACGATCGGCAACCTTGATGACATCAAGGTTGTGCTCAATCACCAGCACCGTGTTGCCCGCATCGACCAAGCGCTGCAGCACATCGAGCAGCTGGCGGACGTCCTCAAAATGAAGGCCGGTCGTCGGCTCGTCCAAAATATAGAACGTCTTGCCCGTCTGGCGTCGATGAAGCTCCTTGGCGAGCTTCACACGCTGCGCCTCGCCGCCCGAGAGCGTCGTGGCGGGCTGGCCCAGGCTCACGTAGCCCAAGCCTACATCGTACAGCGTCTGGAGCTTTCGCTTGATCTGCGGGATATTCCCAAAGAAGGCCAGCGCCTCGGTGACGCTCATGTCGAGCACGTCCGAGATGGTCTTGCCACGGTAGGTGACCTCGAGTGTCTCGCGGTTGTAGCGTTTACCGCCGCAAACTTCGCAGGGAACGTAGATATCGGGAAGGAAGTGCATCTCGATCTTAATCTGCCCATCGCCCTTGCACGCCTCACAGCGCCCGCCACTCACATTAAAGGAGAAACGACCCGGCGAGTAGCCGCGCGCCTTCGACTCCGGCGTACTCGCAAACAGCGCGCGAAGATCATCCCACAGGCCGATATAGGTAGCAGGGTTGGAGCGCGGCGTGCGGCCAATCGGCGACTGGTCGATATCGATAACCTTATCGATACACTCGATGCCCTCGATTTTCTTATACGGACCCACAGGGCGCGTCGAACGGTGAATGACATTCGTAAGGGCAGGCGCAATGGTGTCGGTAACCAGGGAGCTCTTGCCCGATCCCGACACGCCGGTAACAACCGTAAGCGTACCAAACTCGATTTTGGCGGTAACGTTTTTGAGGTTGTTGGCTCGAGCGCCCGTAATTTTAAGGCAGCCGCGACCGGGCTTGCGGCGCTTATCGGGAACCCGAATCATTCGCTTGCCAGTCAGGTAGGCACCCGTCATCGAATCGGGGCACGCCATGATATCGGCAGGCGTTCCCGCGGCGACCACGCGTCCGCCGTTCACGCCCGCGCCGGGGCCCATGTCGATCACATAGTCGGCAGCACGAATCGCATCCTCATCATGCTCGACGACGATGACGGTATTGCCGATATCGCGCAGGCGCTCAAGTGTCTTGATCAGGCGCTCGTTATCGCGCTGATGAAGGCCGATCGATGGCTCGTCCAAAATGTACAGGACGCCCATGAGACCGGCGCCAATCTGCGTTGCCAGGCGAATGCGCTGGGCCTCGCCTCCGGAAAGCGTCGCCGAGGCACGGTCGAGGGTCAGATAGTCGAGTCCGACATCGACCAGAAAGCGCAGGCGCTCCAGGATTTCCTTGACGATGCGCCCGCCGATAAATTGTTGGCGCTCGGTAAGCTCCAGGCCCTCAAAAAACTCGAGCGACTCGCGGCACGACAGGCAGCAGACCTCGTAAATGGACTTACCGCCTACGGTAACGGCGAGCATCTCGGGACGCAGACGAGCACCATGGCAACTCGAGCACGGCTCCTCGCGAATGTACTTCTCCAGGCGCGCCTTGGTGTTCTCGTTCGTCGTCTCGGTATAGCGTTCGTACAGGATGTTGCGAACGCCCGAAAACTTGGTATCCCACTGGCTGCGACGTCCGTCGAGCTTTTGGTAGTCGACCGAGATCTTCGCATCGCCCAGGCCATCCAAGAATGCACGACGCACGCGAGGGGGCAAGTCCTCCCACGGCGTATCGGCGCTCACCTTAAAGTGTTTGCAGACCGCAGCAAAAATCTGCGGATAGTAGTTCGAATTGCCAAACAGGCTACCAAAGACTCCATCGGCAATGGACTTCGAGGGATCCTCAATCAGCGCCTCGGCATCAACGGTTTTCTTAAAGCCCAGGCCGTCGCACTCAGGACATGCGCCATAGGGAGCGTTGAACGAAAAATCACGCGGCTGAAGATCGTCAATGGAGTGACCATGCTCCGGGCACGCCAAGGCCAACGAATACTCCAGCAGCTCGCCCTCGGTCCCCTCGGGAGCATCACGATCGGGCAGCATGTACACGTTTACATTGCCGTGAGCCAGCGCGGTCGCTTGCTCAACAGACTCGGCGATACGGCCCAGAGAGTTCTCACGGATCACGATGCGATCGACTACGACCTCGATATCGTGCTTGAACTTCTTGTCCAGATCGATCGGATCGTCGAGCGAGCGCACTTCACCGTCGACACGCACGCGGCTAAAGCCCTCGGCGCGAAGGTCCTCAAACAGTTTGGTGTACTCGCCTTTTCGCCCGCGCACCACCGGTGCCAGCACAAACGCGCGGCGGCCCTCCCCCGCCGCCAAGACCTTGTCGGCAACCTGATCGGTCGTCTGACGCTCAATGACGCGGCCGCATTCGGGACAGTGCGGGGTGCCCACACGGGCGAACAGCAGGCGCAGATAGTCATAAATCTCGGTTACGGTGCCAACCGTCGAGCGAGGGTTTTTAGACGTCGTCTTTTGGTCGATCGACACTGCCGGCGAAAGGCCGTCGATTGAATCCAGGTCGGGTTTGTCCATCTGACCCAAGAACTGGCGCGCATAGCTCGAAAGGCTCTCGACGTATCGACGCTGGCCCTCGGCATAGATAGTGTCAAATGCCAGCGAGCTCTTGCCCGAGCCAGAAAGACCGGTAATGACCACGAGTTGGTCACGCGGAATGGAAACATCGATATCACGGAGGTTGTGCTCACGAGCGCCGCGAATAACGATAGAAGAATCAGACATGGAAGCTCCTTGCCTCCTATTGCATCGAATCATACTGCCGATGAGTTTAGCGCACTCGACGCGCACAGATGTTCGTAATACAAGATTCGCAGACCTTTAGCTTTGCGTATCGGGCGCTTTGTTTCTCGAAATGTCGTGGAAAGGTTACAGTAATCTAATACTGAACTTAATTTGCCGTAACAGAGGAACGTCCATGACCGAAGATATCCCCCTTGAAATCACTTCGAGCGACATGGCCAATCTGCCCATATTCATCGCCGTCCTTATCGTGGCCATCGTCGTGGTGCGCGCATATTTTTCAATCAAACACAATGAAAAGCCGCCCATTGCCCGCGTCTTTTGGTGCGCGACGCTCCTCATCCCGCTCGGCATGGTAGCTGCATGGATTACGAATCAATTGCTCGTAAATGAGGACAATTCCCTATGGGTCCTTTCTTATTCGGCGCTCGGTGCTACCGCCGTCATACTTCTTGTCGAGCCCTTGGTTTCGGGACTTATCGACCAAACCGATCTTGCGACGGGAACGGTTGCCTGTATTTGCCGTGACATCCTTGTCATCGCCGCTGTTTCAGCGCTCTCGTTCGTTTCACTCGAAATTGCCTGTAACGAAACGTTCTATCGCATTCCCGCCAACTCATTCGGGTTTTCCGTCGGGCTGCTCGCGACGGTTCTGCTCTCCCTTTATTTGCTGGGACAGCGTCATGGAGGCGTCATGGCCCTCGTGCCCGTCGCCTGTTGCATCCTTGGCATTGCCGAGCACTTCGTCATAACGTTTAAAGGCGAGGCCATCCTGCCAAGCGATATCTTGGCCCTTGGCACCGCAATGGAAGTGAGCGAGGGATACGAGTTTACCTTTACCGCCGGAATCGTAACCTCTCTAGCCCTGCTGGAGATTTCCCTGGGGCTTCTTTCGCTTATCCGACCGAGAAAGCTCCGTACGCCCACCCATGTCTTCCCCGCAATCGCCGCTAACCTCTGCGCTTTTCTGCTAGTGACCGTTGTGGGGCTCTCGGGCTTTTCCAGCATCGACTTGGAGCAGGCGCTGAATTTTGGATTTGACCGTTGGCAGCCCATCACCACGTATGCGTCTCAGGGTTTTATCACTTCGTTCACCGAAATGGTCAACGAGTTGCCCATTGAGAAGCCCGAAGACTATACGCCCGATGAGGCGCGGAGCATCGAGCAGGAGCTCGCCGCCACCTACGACAGCACGTATGGCTCGAGCGAGCAGCGCGCGGCGGCCGTTGCCCAGTTCAATGAAATCAAGCCGACGATTGTTGCCGTCATGAATGAGAGTTTTAGCGACCTTTCGTGCTTTGAGCAGCTCCAGGCGGCCGGGTACACCGGCCCCGCATTCTACAACTCGCTTCCCGACACACTTGTTCGCGGCACCATGCTCGCTTCGGTCGCCGGTGGCGGAACGGCGAACTCCGAATTCGAATTTTTGACCGGAGCGACAACGGCCTTTGTTGGATTGGGCAAAATCCCCTATCAGCTGTATCAGATGAATGGCGTCAACAGCCTGGCAAAGGACCTTAAAGAGCTTGGGTATACCGCTACGGCTATGCACCCGCAAAACCCCGTCAACTACCATCGAGATAAAATCTATCAGCAGCTGGGCTTTGGAGACTTTCTTTCAATCGGCGATTTCGAAGGTGCGTCCTATTACCATGCCGGCGTATGCGACTACGTCACCTACGACAAGATACTCGACCTGCTTAGAACCGACGAAGCCCCGCAGTTCATCTTTGACGTCACGATGCAAAATCACGGCGGCTACGACCTTGGCACCGTTCCCGCCGAGGAGCTGACAAACTATTGGGTCGAGGGAGCCAGCGAGGGTGCCAATAGCGCGCTCAACACCTATCTTACCTGCATCAACGCATCCGACCGGGACCTCGAGTACTTTATCAACGAGCTCCGCAATATCGGCAGACCGGTTGTCCTTGTCTTTTTTGGCGACCATCAGCCGAGCGCCGCAACGACTCTCAACGACGAGCTGTACCCTCAGGAAGATACGGCAAGCCACGCTTTCCGTATCTATCAGTCGACCTATTTCGTTTGGGCTAACTATGAAATCGCCGGCAATACCGAGCTCAACGTCTACGACACCGTCGGGGCAAACGAGATTGCAGCCATTACCCTTAATAAGATCGGCGCCCCGCTCACCGACTATCAAAAGGCTCTGCTTGCAACAAGGTCAGATGTGCCCACCATCAATGTCGCCGGCTACCTTGGTGCCGACGGGCTGCGCTACGACTTGGAATCTGAAGACAGCCCATACGCCTCGACGATCGACAAGCTGCAGCGCATGCAATACCTCGAGTTCGCCAGCAAAGTTCAGTAAGCCCGCCCATTCGCTTGGACCCATCGTATTGCAAGCACGCTCGGCCCAAATGCATCGCAAATGACTCCCGCTCGCAAACGAGGGTACAATGACGCTCGTGTCACATCACGGGGCCCCGGCCCCAACATATACAAAGGAGTCATACATGGGTTGCGAGCACGCACAGGCCGCCGGTGGACAAACGTCGCCGTCGCAATTTGAGGAGAACACGCTGTCCGAGGTCAAACGCGTCATCGCCGTACTTTCCGGCAAGGGCGGTGTCGGCAAGTCGTTTGTCACCGGTGCCATCGCCACCGAGCTTGCCCGTCACGGCCACAAGGTCGGCGTCCTCGATGCCGACATCACCGGTCCCTCTATCCCCAAGATGTTCGGTATGAGCGGACGCCACGTCCATGCCCTTGGCAACCTTATGCTGCCCGAAATCTCCGAACACGGCGTCAAGGTCATGAGCTCCAACCTGCTGCTCCAAAATGAGACCGACCCCGTCCTTTGGCGCGGTCCGGTCATCGCAGGCGCCATTAGGCAGTTCTGGAGCGAGACCTCGTGGGGCCCCATCGACTACCTGCTGGTCGACATGCCTCCGGGAACAGGCGACGTCGCTCTCACCGTCTTCCAGTCACTGCCCGTCGACGGCATCGTCATCGTCACGAGCCCGCAGGATCTGGTCTCGATGATCGTCGCCAAGGCGGTCAACATGGCCGAGAAGATGAACGTCCCCATTCTGGGCATCGTCGAAAACATGAGCTATATTGAGTGCCCCGACTGCGGCAAGAAGATCGAGGTCTTTGGCAAGAGCAAGCTCCCCGAGGTCGCAGAGCGCTATAACCTCGACATCTTGGGCACGCTTCCCATCAATCCGTCACTCGCCGAGGCCTGCGATAAGGGCGAGGTCGAGACCGCGCTGCCCGATGGTATGTTGCCCAAGGCAGTCTCTGCCGTCGAGGCCATTACCCCGCACGAGACCGACGAGGCCTAAGTGAACACGAGCGCCTTCTATGACGTCCTGGTAATCGGCGGCGGGGCTTCAGGCCTCGCCGCCGCCATTACGGCCGCACGCGCTGGCAAAAGCGTCTGCATCGTTGAGCGCGATGTCGCCTGCGGCCTTAAGCTCCTTGCGACCGGCAACGGCCGCTGCAACCTCTCCAACGAATCGATTGATCCTCAGCGGTATAACCACCCCGCATTCGTCGAATCTGTCATGGGCCCCCAACCCGAACAAGAGCTTATGGGTTTCTTCTCCTCGCTGGGCATCATGACAACCTCCGAGGAAGGCCGGCTATACCCGCGCTCCCTTCGCGCAGAATCGGTGCGCGACGCGCTTCTCAACGTTTGCGACCGCCTAGGTATTACCTTAATCTGCGGAGCCAACGTTGCCTCGGCGCACAAAGCTTCCGAAGGCTGGACACTCCAAATAGACCGTCCAGCGCGGGCGCTCAAGGCAAAAAAGCACGACGACCGAAAAACGGAGCTCCGCTCGCTTCGGAAAGCGCTCGCCGATGTCCCTCGCAAGAACGAGGCCCTGGAGGCACATGCCGTAATTATCGCCACGGGTGGCAACCCCACCGGTATCGCCGATACGTTTAGCCTCCCCCTCACTTCGCTGCGCCCCATCCTCTGCCCCGTATCGGCAACGGTCGTCGGCGATCGGGCGGCACTCAAGACGTTGGACGGCCTGCGCGTCCGCGCCCGCTTGACGCTCGCCCGCAATCATAATGAGCTCTGGCACGAAGACGGTGAAGTCCTGTTTCGAACCTTCGGTATCTCGGGCGTCGCTGTCTTCAACCTCTCCCGTCGTATCCAGCGCGGCGATACGATCCTGCTCGACGTTTTCCCCGACCTCTCTAAAGACGAGTTGCTCGATATGCTTAACCGGCGCGTTAAGCTGCTCGGCGGCTTTTCACCCCGCGATCCCCGTTGGCTCGACGGCATGCTCGCCCCGCAACTCTCCCGCGTCGTCTGCACAGCGTTCGAGCAGTGCCATCCAGGCTCCAACGATGTCATCCACCTGGTCTCGATCCTCAAGCATTTTAAGTTGCTCGTCGAAGGAACCGCCGAGGAGCGCTCGGCGCAGGTCACGCGTGGTGGCGTATCTGTCGAGAGCATCTCAACACCCAGTCTACGCGCGCGCAGCGTTGTCGACACCCCGCTTTACGTCTGCGGCGAAGCGCTCGACATCGACGCCGATTGCGGAGGCTTTAACCTTGCGTGGGCATGGCTCTCGGGCATTCGCGCTGCAAGCAGCCTGTAGCCGCGCAGTCTATAATCAAAAACGCATTCGGGCCGTCTGGGATACCGGACGGCCTCTTTCTTGCCTCTAAGGAGACCTCGATGATTGAAATCACCCAAGTCAACGCGTCGCTCGATGAAGCCGGCGATGAAAATGCCTGCCTCATTGTTGGCAAGCGAGTCGCCAAGCGCGTCCTACGTTGCAAAGACTCCGAGATCAAGTCCATCGAGCTCCACCGCAAGTCAATCGACGCTCGCAAAAAACGAGACGTCCATTTTATCCTGAGCTTTCGTGTTGAGCTGACCAGTCCCCACCTCGAGCGAGAAGCGGTCGACAGCGTTTCCGAGCGTGACCGCTCGCGCGTACGCGCGATAAAAGACGATGGGTCTTCATTCCCCACCCCCGTCTCCGACGCACCTCAAGAACGCCCTGTCGTTGTCGGCGCCGGATGCGCTGGCCTTTTCGCCGCGCTAACGCTCGCCAAAGCAGGTCTTAAGCCCTTGCTCATCGAGCGCGGCGACCCGGCATTTCGCCGCTCGCATGCGATCGACCTCTTTCTAAAGGAGCGCATCCTCGACCCCGAGAGTAATATCCAGTTTGGTCTGGGCGGCGCGGGGACCTTCTCGGACGGCAAGCTCAATACGGGAACAAAAAATCCCGCCCATCGCCTTATCCTCGAAACCTTCGTCGAGGCGGGTGCGCCCCGCGATATTCTGTGGGATGCCAAGCCGCACATTGGCTCCGACATCCTTCCCACGGTTGTCACCGCTATATCCCAGCGCATCGAGTAGCTCGGAGGTATCGTCCGTTATCGAACAAAGCTCGTCGACATTCACATCGACGCGTCTGGCGCCATCACCGGTATTGATGTCCAATCGTCCCAAGACGCCACTTACGAGCCAATCGAGACAAAGCACCTCATCCTCGCCTGCGGGCATTCTGCTCGCGATATTTTTGAGCTCCTTAAGGACCACAACGTGGCCCTCGCACAAAAGACCTTTGCCATGGGCGTTCGCATCGAGCATCCGCAGCGCGACATCGACCGAGCCCAATATGGAGCCTTGGCGGGACATCCTGCCCTCGGAGCAGCCCCCTACAAGCTCGTCGCCCATCTTCCCAACGGCCGCAGCGTGTTCTCGTTTTGCATGTGCCCCGGCGGGCAGGTTGTCGCCGCCTCTTCCGAGCAGGGCCACCTGTGCGTCAACGGCGCCAGCCTCAATGCCCGCGACGGACGCAACGCAAACGCCGCCCTGCTCGTTAACGCCACGCCTGAGGACCTTCCCAACGATGACCCGCTCGCCGGCATCGAGCTCCAACGTGCCTGCGAGGCGGCCGCCTATCGCCTGGGCGGTTCCAACTGGAACGCACCGGCACAACTCGTCGGAGATTTCCTCGCAGAACGCGCCAGCAAGGCGCCCGGAAAGGTAAAGCCCACCTATCCGCTCGGTGTGACCTGGACGGCAATTGACGAAGCCCTGCCGCAGCATATCGTCGAGTCGCTCCGCCTGGGACTTCCCCTACTCGGAAAAAAGCTACGAGGTTACGACCGTCCCGATGCCGTTCTTACCGGCGTGGAGACTCGTTCGAGCTCACCGGTCACTGTCACCCGAGACCGAACGTGCCATGCCGTGTCGACCCCGGGCCTCTACCCTTGTGGTGAGGGAGCTGGATATGCCGGCGGCATCATGAGCGCGGCCACCGACGGCATTCGTTGTGCCGAAGCCCTGATCGCAGACCTCTAACGCACAAATTCCAGCGCGCAAAAGACATAGGCCCCCGAGCTCCACAGGGAACTCGGGGCCTGTTCGCTATTTCTTAAACCGTGCACCCTGGCGTTTTCTGCCCGATGCGAACGTGGAACCCTTGCGGGCCTGCAAACGCAAGCGCTCGATCGTCTCGTCCTCAGACGCACCCTCGAGCATCGCCCGAATCTGAACGACGGCATCGCGCAGGCGCGCCGCCTCCTCAAAGTCCATGGCGGCAGAAGCGTTACGCATATCCTCTTCCATGGTTTCGACGATCCGCACAAGCTCGTCATGCGGCAGTTCTTCCAACTGCTCCGCAAGTGTCTGCTCGGGCGCCACCGTTTCCGGCACACCGCCCTCGCCCGACTCATCGGGCGTATAGAATGCGCCATGGCCAAGAGAGTCGCCCTTCGAGCGTCCTTTGGAGCCCACAGTTTTTTCGGCCTCGGCAATAAAACTTGAGATGTCGTTGATGGCCTTGCGCACTGTCTTGGGCACAATGCCATGTTCTTCGTTATATGCCATCTGAATCTCGCGACGGCGCTGCGTCTCCTCGATGGCCTCTTTCATCGAATCGGTCACAACGTCCGCATACATGATGACTTCGCCATCGGCGTTACGGGCCGCGCGGCCAATCGTCTGAATCAGCGAACGGCGGTTGCGCAAGAATCCTTCCTTATCGGCATCGAGAATTGCCACCAGTGAGACCTCGGGAAGATCCAAGCCCTCGCGAAGCAGGTTGATGCCAACGAGAACATCGATCTTGCCCTCGCGCAGCGTTCGCAGGATCTCGACACGGTCCATTGTCGCCGTATCAGAATGCATGTAATTGACCTTAATGCCCGCATCAAGCAGATGGTCGGTCAGGTCCTCGGCCATGCGCTTGGTCAACGTGGTCACCAGCACGCGCTCCTTGCGGGCAACGCGCTCGCGAATCTCGTCCTCAAGATCGTCAATCTGACCGCGAACCGGACGCACATCGATCTTGGGATCGAGCAGACCGGTCGGACGAATAATCTGCTCAACGTCGTTCTGGCTAACCCGCAGCTCATAGTCGCCCGGTGTTGCCGAAACGTAGATGAACTGGGGTATCCTTGCCTCAAACTCATCGAAACGAAGCGGGCGGTTATCGAGCGCCGAGGGCAGGCGAAAACCGTGTTCCACCAGCGTCACCTTACGCGAGCGGTCACCTTCGTGCATGCCGCGAATCTGCGGCACCGTCACATGGCTCTCATCGATGATGCAGAGCATATCCTTGGGAAAGTAATCGATTAGGGTAAACGGCGGCTCACCCGGCTTGCGACCGTCCAGATGACGCGAGTAGTTCTCGATGCCGTTGCAAAAGCCCATCGTCTCGAGCATCTCAAGATCATAATCGGTGCGCTGCTGCAGACGCTGCGCCTCGAGCAACTTGTCGGTCGCCTTGAGCTCCGCCACGCGCTTCTCGCACTCTTCGCTGATCGATTTCAGAGCCGCCTTGACCTTCGGCTTCTCGGTCACATAGTGTGATGCCGGCCATACGGGGATGGCCTCGTACTCACGAAGCATCTCACCGGTGACCTCATCGATCTCGGCAATCAGCTCGACCTCGTCGCCAAAGAACTCAAACCGCAACGGATGCTCGGCATAAGGCGGATACACGTCGACAACATCGCCGCGCACGCGGAACGTGCCACGCGCCAGGTCATAGTCATTGCGATCATATTGAATGTCGATAAGCGCATGGATAAAGTCATCGCGCTCGAGCGGCACCTTCTTGTCGACGTTTGGAGCCAGACCCGCATAGTCCTCAGGAGAGCCAATGCCATAGATACACGAGACCGATGCGACAACGATCACATCACGTCGAGAGAGCAGTGACGCGGTCGCCTGATGGCGCAGCATCTCGACCTCTTCGTTAATCGAGGAGTCTTTCTCAATATATGTATCGCTTTGCGGCACATACGCCTCGGGCTGATAGTAGTCGTAGTACGAGACGAAGTAGACCACAGCGTTATTGGGAAAGAACTCTTTGAGCTCGCTCGCAAGCTGAGCAGCGAGCGTTTTATTCGGAGCCATGACCAGCGTCGGCTTTCCCAGGGCCTCAATAGTCTTTGCCATCGTGAAGGTCTTGCCCGAACCAGTCACGCCCAGCAAAACCTGATAGCGGTCTCCGTCCCTCACGCCCTGCACAAGCGACTCAATGGCCTTAGGCTGGGAACCGGCAGGCTCATAGGGAGAAACGACCTTAAACGGCACGTCAGAGCCTTCAACGCCAAAGCGCTTAAGTTCACCACCAACGCGTTCTACTTCAAATTCCGCCATGGATACTCCTAACTCATATATCTGCAGTATACGCAGGCGGCAGGCATAGTCCTATACGAACCGATCGGGATAGAGGGTCTTGTAGCGAGCCCAGGCATTATTGACACGAATCAGATACGCCTGCGTCTCGGGAAAGGTAATTGCATTATGAAGCGACGTACCCTGCTGCGCCCATCCGTCGACATTGCCCATGCCGGCGTTATAGGCGGCGATGGCACTATCCGTCGACCCGTTGAAATAGGCGAGAAGATACGAGAGGTATGCGCAGCCAAACTCGATATTCGTAGCCGGATCGTTAAGATTGTCGGCCGAATACTCCCCTCCGTCGACAAGGCCCTTGGCAATCATATCCTGGGCAGTCTCGGGCATCAGCTGCATCAATCCCTGAGCACCCTGATTCGACTCGGCCTCGGGATCCCAATTCGATTCCGACTTAATGACAGCGCACACCAGATACGGATCCAGATTATGCGAAATACTGGATTGCTTTACATACGCCTCGTAGTCAATCGGATACAGCGGCTTAAAGAAAGCGGCAGGGGCACACGAGTAGACGAGCGAAATAAGGCCGAAGACGAACACAACGGCAAGTGGCGCCACGCGATACCACGTAAAGAAACGTGCCTTAGGCATCGGCCTCCTCCTTATCCGGAGTATCTATAAACCCGTGGCATGCAAGCCATGAGTCAAGCTGCTCAAAGAGCGAATTATCGCCTGCGGCATTATCAATCACCGTTGTAGCGAGATTGCACAGCGCAGACTCATCGGGCTGGCAAGCAGAACGAGCATCGAAATCGGATGGCTCCATGCCACGTTGAATAGCGCGCTCGCGACGAACTGACAAAGGGGCGCTGATGACCAGAATTTCATCAGCCAAGCCAAATGCATCCTCAAAACCAGTCGGAGCAGAAACCTCGACCACCGCAAAGGGATAACGGGGAGATGAAACCGTACAACAAACCGGATCGAGAATCCTAAGCGAAAGCTGTTCAATCAGAACGGGATGCACGATGCCATTGAGCCGTGCGACCGAATCAGGAGAAGCGAAAGCTCGAGAAGCGAGGATGCTGCGGCGAATGCCGCCTTCCTCATCCAAAATGTCCCAACCGAATTCATCCGCGAGAGTATTGACGATATCAGAACCCGGCACATACAGAGATTTTGCAAGCTCATCCAGATCGATAAGCATAGCGCCACGAGATTCGAAATAGCGGCAGGCCGTCGACTTACCCGAAGCAATATTGCCCAAGACAAATACGGTAAACATCAAGCCCTCCCTAACGCCAATGCGAGTAATTATCGCTCAAATACACTAGAAGGACTCAAAATACAGCCAAAGAGTAAGAGCGCATACGGGGGAGGTAGGTCCCAAAGCACAACGTGTATACAACGCAAAAAGGGGGAGGCCGCGAGGCCTCCCCCTTCTTCAGTCCATATGACGGCTCGGTGCCGTCCACCGGTCAGCGGCGCCCTGGCCTCCCACGGGCTGACCCCGCAGTACTCTCGGCGCGATGGGGCTTAGCTTCCGGGTTCGGAACGGGACCGGGCGTGCCCCCCATGCTCTGGCCGCTGACCGGTGGGCGGCGCCCACCGTTACGGTGTCCTGGGTCTCACTCTACACGTGCCCTGGGGGCCGCATGGCGCATAGGAGGAGTCGACTCGGGGGCATCCTCGTGCCCGGACCGCGCATGAGCGCTCAGTCCCGCGGGCCGCGAGGTGCGGTTCCGGAAGAGCTCGGGCGATTAGTGCGGCTCGGCTGAGGCTGTCGCCAGCCTTGCACCTGCCGTCTATCGACCAGGTAGTCTACCTGGGCCCTTACCGGAAGGAGAACTAATCCCTGGAACGGCTTCCCGCTTAGATGCCTTCAGCGGTTATCCGCGCCGCACGCGGCTACCCGGCCGTGCCGTTGGTCGACAACCGGTTCACCGGAGGTGCGTCCACCCCGGTCCTCTCGTACTGGGGGCAGCCTCCATCGATTCTCCTGCGCCCACGGAGGATAGGGACCGAACTGTCTCACGACGTTCTGAACCCAGCTCGCGTACCGCTTTAAACGGCGAACAGCCGTACCCTTGGGACCTGCTCCAGCCCCAGGATGCGATGAGCCGACATCGAGGTGCCAAACCTTGCCGTCGATGTGGACTCTTGGGCAAGATCAGCCTGTTATCCCCGGAGTACCTTTTATCCGTTGAGCGACGGCCCACCCACTCGGGGCCGCCGGATCA
>DBEZXT010000054.1:0-22173 GCA_048291645.1 Collinsella aerofaciens
CGTCAGTCATCGTGTTCATGTATTCCTCCCTACATCATCCCGCCTGCTCCCAGCAGCGGGCCCAATATGGACAGAAGCAACGCCGGCAAGATGAGCGTGCCGGTGGGAATCAGCAGCTTGACGGGCGCACGCTCGATCTCGCGCTCGACCGCGGCGCGATGAGCCGCACGGATCTCGCGACTTTGAGCGGCCAGCGTCTCGGCAAGTGGGGCACCCAGGGCGAGCGCCTGCCCCACCGTGATGGCAAAGGTCTCGAGCGCTCGCACGTCCAGGTCGCGCGCGGCGGCCAACAACTCGTCCTCACGCGTGTCCACGCCCACTTGCCACGCCATGCAGGCCCGCTCAAGGCGAAGAGCCAGCACTGACCGGCGGTTGGCGCAGAAAATCTCAAGCGCCGCATCAAACGAAAGACCGGCCGAAAGACCCAAGCGCACAACATCGATCATCTCGGACACTTCGCCGAGCGAAACTCGCGCCGGGCCGCCCGCTCCAACCGCGCCCTTCACTCGCGCGGTCAGGGCATCGACCACCGAGCGACCCGCGGCAGCGACCCGCACCGCCTCGCGCTTGCAGGCCCCTGCGATCTCGCGCGCATCCGCCCGATCCAAACCCGTCGCGACAAATACACTCAGGGCACACAGGCAAGCCACAACTGCAACCGGGGCGCTCATAGCTCCACCCGCATAATGCGCCGGATAACCACCAGGGCAACGACGTTGAAGGCTAGACCCAGCACCACAGCGCCCGCACCGGCAGGCGTCGCAAGACCGCGACGAAAATCTGCCGAAAGCAGCGCCAACACCGCGCACATGCCCGCCGGCATCGCCGCGACCATGTGTGCCGACATACGCGCCTGTGACGTCTTAACATCCAGGCGGCGCTTGAGCTCAATGCGCTCCCCTACCATGCTCGACGCCTCGGACAGCAAGTCGGCAAGCGGAGCGCCGGTGCGCTGTGACACCTTAAGCGCCAAGGTCACAAGCGAAAGACCGGGGGCGTCGATGCGCACGAGCAAGTCATCGAGCGCGTCGGTCGCCGAGATACCGCAATCGATCGCCGCCGCCACCCGCAAAAACTCGGTATGCACCGGTTCTTGCGCATGAGCGCCCACAAAGCGCATGCCCTGGGCCAGCGAATGTCCCGAGGCAAGCGACATGGAAAGTGCGGTAAACGCCTCGGGCATGGCCTCTTCTGCATCGTGTTGCTCGCGCCGGCTCTCAAAGCCATCCCGAGCGGCGCCAGCGGCAATCGGAGCAACAAGTCCCAAGGCAAACCCGAGGGGCGATAACGACACCATCGTTAGTAAAACGCAGCAGACACCGCTCGATAGCAGCAGAAACGCCAAACGCTCCGAAGCATCCTCGATCACGAGGCCAAGGCGACGCGCCGGATCCAGCGATGCCCACGAACGGGCAATCTTTTTCAGCAGATCGTTTTCCACCAGCTCACGCGGCAGATTCTCTGCCACCGTCTCGAACGCCTGACGCGCCAGCTCCGCCGGCGGCACCTGCGGCACACGAGGTTCCGCCCCGCACGCCGTCGCGACAGAAAACCCTGCCAAACCCCCTACGACGAGGGGCACAGCGACCTCCATTCGTCCACCTCCTCTTGTGTGAGCGTCCCCGACCGCAGGCCTTCTGCGATAAACGGCGGCTCGCGGTCAAGCGTCCAGGTGCGCTCGGCGGCATCGAAAGTCACATAGCGCTCGAGCTCTACGCCGCCCGACGCGGCGCGACGCACCCCCGAATACGAGGAGACGAAGCGCCTGCCATCGGCGTGGCGCTCGGACATCACGATGCCGTCGAGCGCCATGGCAATCTGCTCCTCGATGAGCTCGCTCGGCAGATCGATGCCATAACGTGCAAGCAACGTCAGACGCACCACGGTCTCCTGCTCGGAACCCGCATGAAGCGTGGTGAGCGACCCGTCGTGGCCCGTGTTCATGGCCTGCAACATGTCGCAGCACTCGGCACCGCGCACCTCGCCCACCACGATGCGGTCGGGGCGCATGCGCAGGGCATTGGTCACCAGGTCGCGGATCGTCACCGCGCCCTCGCCCTCAATTGAAGCCTCGCGCGCCTCTAGACGCACCACGTGCGGATGATGCGCAAACTTGAGCTCGGCAGAGTCCTCGATCGTCACGATGCGCTCGCCGGTGGAAATCTCACATGACAACGCGTTGAGCAGGGTGGTCTTACCAGATCCCGTGCCTCCCGCAACCGCCAGGTCCTGTCGCAGCGACACCGCGCACGACAACAGCTGCGCATACCAAAGCGGCAGCGACCCCAGCCCCACAAGCTCGTCCAGCGAGCAGATGCGGTCCGAGAACTATCGGATGGTGAGAATCGGTCCGTCAATCGCCACAGGCGGAATCACCGCGTTGACGCGATAGCCCGTTTTGAGGCGGGCGTTGACGATGGGGCTGCGCTCGTCGATACGGCGGCCAAGTGGCGAGATGATGCGGTCGATAAGCACACGGATCTGCTCATCATCCTCAAACGCATGCTCGATGGGGTGCAAGACGCCGCCGCGTTCAAAGAAGGCCGAGCGGCAGCCGTTGATCATGATCTCGGTAACGGTATCGTCCTCGATGAGCGGCTGCAACGGCCCCAAGCCCACCACGTCATCCAAAATCTCGTCGATGATGGTCTCGCGCTCGGGCGTCGCGAGATCGGTCGGCTCCTCAACATTGAGCGCCGCCTCCACCGCAGGACGCAATTCCGAGCGGGCAAGTGCCGGGTCGACATAGGCGCTGATACGCGCCACTTCGTCGTAACCCATGCGGTCCATCACGGCGCGCTTGGTGCGTCGTTTCACCGCGCGGCGACGCCCCGCATCTACAGGCGCTGCCGCCGCTGCAGCGCCGGCAGCCTTAATCCTCGTTTGCAGGCTCATCGCTGATCACCCTCGCGCGACCAGGGAAGGCGGATACGCGGGCGTTCGGTACGCGTCGCACGGTCGGCGACCATATCGCTCCAAGGGCCGACGGCGCACCCCAGTTCCACGAGCATCTCGCGCGTGGCCTCGCGCACGCTGGTCGCGAAAGCGCTCGTCTGACCCACTGCCTCGTCAGCGCGCCCAAACGCCATGAGCGCGGCGAGATCCTGCCCGCCATCGGCGATACGAATCTTGGAGCTCAACGCACAGGCAATCTCAAAGCGCATGGCGACGTCCTCGTCTGCCCCGCGCGCACCGAACCGGTTGAACACGGCGCTCATGCGCGTGCGCGGCACACCTACTCGACTTGCCAGTTCAATGACGCGCGACGCCGATGTCGCGGACGACACCGCAGCATCGCCAACGACCAGGCAACGGTCGCTCGCCGCCACCGCAGCCGCCACGGCGTCGCCCCAAAAGACCGAGGTATCGATAAAGACCACGTCGGATTCGCGACGCAAAACATCAAGCAGTAGCTCCACCGGACGTGCCATGAGCTCGGCTTGCTCGGGCGCCGCAACGGGACCCCAGAGCGTAACGCCCGGCGCCACGCGCATCGATGTGGCCACGATATCCGGCTCGGCAAGCGCGCCCGCCACCGACGGCTCGATAAGTGCCGCCATATCGCGCGGAGCATCGACGCCTAACAAGTCGTAAAGGTTTCCAAACATCAGGTCCAGGTCGAGCACGGCGGCACGCAAGCCCAACAGCGACGATGTGTGTGCCATGGTGGCAACGATCGTCGACTTGCCGCAACCGCCCGAACCCGAAATGGCGCAGATGACCGGAGCTCGATGCTGCGGAGCGGCAGCGTCTGCCGGCGGCATCGGAGGCGGCGGGGCGGGCGTCGGCGACAGCGTCCCCGTCTCCCCCGCCGCAACCACACGCTGCGTCCAAGCCGGCATGGCAGCTTGTTCGGTCTGCGAGGCAGGCTCGTTCTGTGCAATCTGCTCATGCTGCATCAGCGACAACTCGCCGCACCCGGCAAAGCCCTCAACTTCGTCGAGTTCATCCGCCAGATTCACGCCGTGCACGTATCCCATATCTACAGCCGGGGAGTCGCCAGCATGCTGCGCCGGCTCTCCAGCGTCATCGTATACAAGGGGGTTCCGGGGGCGCCGACCATGCTCGGCTTCCGCTTTTCCATAATCATCAACACGCGGGCCTCTTGTAGCGCGAGGCGCCCCGGGTTCCCTATCAACAAAAGCATCGGGCTCAATCGTCATGCACCGATCGGAATCAACCGCTCCCTCGCCCGCGCGCCCGTTGCCGCATATACTGTGCGCAGCGATGACCTCGGTCGCCCCTGCGCGAAACAGCCCCTCGATATCCGATGGATCGAGTGCTTCTATCAACACGACCACGCGACTCACGCGGCCTTCGGCCGTCAGGCGCGCAACAGTCTTGCGCACATCTTCGGTATCAAACAGAGACGCCGCGATGATGGCAGCCCCGCGGCGCGACGGAAACGCCCGCGCCATGGAAACCAGCCCGTCCAGGTCACCCACGCGAAGCACCTGTGCACCCGTATCACGGCCCTCGACTTCCCGCTGCAACAGCCCGTAATCGCCGCACGCGCAGCACGCAAGCCAGATCGCCTTCATCACTCGTCGCCTCCGCTCTTTTTGCCGCGCGCCGTGGCGGGAATCGTCAAGCTGACCGTTCCTTTGCCCGAGGCTCCCAGCAGTTCCTTGACGTCTTCGGGGTCAGCCGCCAGCGTCACCCATTCGATCTTGCCCTCGCGCGTGGCACCGGAATCTTCACTGGTATCGATCACGTACGCGCCGCACAACCGATCGGTTACGCCGTCTTTTTGCACATACACATCCACGTAGCTGCCCACGCCCGTAGCACCGCCGACCGAGTGCTCGGCATCGACCGCCACCGAAACGGCGACCTTGCCCTTAGGCACCTCGAGCTTGTGGCTCTCGGCCTTGGTGTAGACATTGCAGATCACGGCGTTTTTGGGAATACGCGAAGTCGTCACGTCGCCGCGCACCTGGCGCAGCTCGGTCGCCGCGTCACGCGGCAACAGGCTCGTCAGCCATTCCTGGGTTATGACATTGGTCTCATCGAGGGTCTCGCCCACATCGATATCGCGCGCCGCGACGCATACCTCGACGCGATCGCCACCGTACTTGGCCAAGGTCTCAGCCTGGACCTGTTCGGCTTGTGAGCGGATCGACGAGCCGTAAACCATGCAGAGCAGAGCAGCGAGCACGCCCGCGACCAGACTGATGGCGATGCGCTTGCTCTTGTTCACGGCCGCTCCTCTCATGGCAGTGCCGGGCGAATGCCCGTACCACCATTGTCTGGGCGGTCAGAGTGTAAAGCGGCGCAATCGCGATCTTGGTTTTCGATGTCAAACCAATCGCCGACCAAAAGCTGACCAGCCCGTCAAGCTCATGGCAAGGTTTTGGTCAGCACGTCAGCAAACTGCATGTTTCGAGGCTTTTCCGCAGCAAAAAAGCCGTCTCCCGAACAGTTGGAGGACGGCTGCCATAGGAAAAATCAATTACAGATGAACATCGGGATCGAGCATTTGAGCACTCACGCGCATGGATGACGCCAAGTTTTGGAACGTTTCCAAACGCAGGCTGTCGATCTGCCCGGCGTCCTCGGCCTCGCGAACGGCACAACCCGGCTCATGGGTATGCGTGCAATCGCCAAACCGGCACGCACGCGATGCCTCGACAATCTCGGGGAAGGCGCGCGCCAGACCCCGCTCGTGACCCACGAGCGGTAGACTGCGCAGGCCCGGGGCATCGGCGATCACGCCGGCGTCGCCCGGCAGCGCCACCATCACGCGCGCGACGGTAGTGTGACGGCCCTGGTCGTCGCGTTCGCGCACACCGCCGGTCGCCAACGTATCGTGGCCCAGCAGTGCATTGAGCAGCGTCGACTTGCCGGCACCCGACTCGCCCAGAATCATGGCGCAGCTCCCGGCAGGCACGCAGGCACGGACCTCGTCCAGGCCGCGGCCCTCGGCAGAGGACGTCACGATCACGCGCACGTCCGGACCCACCAGGCGGCGCACGCGGTCCAGATCGCGCTCGAGCTCCTCGGCATCGCAGCGGTCAGCTTTGGTAAGCACCACCACCGGCTCGGCATCGCAGTCAAGCGCCAACACCAGCGAGCGCGCCACGCGGTCGAGCAGCACCTCACCGGCACCGAGCGCCTGCACGATTAGCACGCTATCCACGTTGGAGCAGAGCACCTGGCGCTCTCCACGGGCACGGCCGCGCCAACGCTCAAAGCTCGTACGGCGCGGCAGCACGCACTCAATCACGCCCATATCGTGCCCGGGAGCGCGGCGCACCGCCACACGGTCGCCCA
This sequence comes from Collinsella aerofaciens, assembly GCA_048291645.1. GTDB lineage: Bacteria > Actinomycetota > Coriobacteriia > Coriobacteriales > Coriobacteriaceae > Collinsella > Collinsella aerofaciens_CG. The sequence goes on from DBEZXT010000054.1 coordinate 6,274, forward strand.
CGGCAGGCAGCAGGACCTCGTCCTCGCCGCGCGACTTGGCAAACCCCACTGCATGCTCGGCGCGGAAGGTATCGTCGGCAGTCGCCACCAGCGGAAACCCGCGATCCAAGCGCACCACGGCACCCAGCCGCATCTGCTCGGGCTCCTCAGCATGTGCGCAAAAGTCGTCAAATGCCGCCTGCTGAGCCCCATCGACCGGCAGGTCATCAAACGCCGGAACGTCCTGCAGCGCGTCAAGCCCCGGTACGCTCGCCAACAACTCCTCGGCAGACGCGGGGGCCTCGGTCGCAAGCTTCCGACGACGATCGCGCTTAGCCCGCGCCCCCGTCGTCTTTTTCTTCGCTTTAGCCTTAGCCTTGCCCACAAGCGCCTCCCAGCACCATAAATCACAACTGAGCAGGTATTTTAAATCAAAAAGAGCTGGCCGGGCAAAGCCCGACCAGCTCACAAACTTTCCCTCAGCCCTTTTCATCCGCACGGAAGAAAAGCCAGCAAGGATACCGCAGGGCCCGCCCCGGAAGCCCTTTCTCCCGAACGATCCCGCAGCGCGAAGCGCGAGGACCAGTGAGGGAGAAAGGGCGTGGGGCGGGCCCGGACGAGTACGCTACTCTTTCTCCACAGCGCGCATGATCGCCTTGTAGATCTCCATCAGCGGGATAATCAGGAAGGCCAGGCCCAAAGCGGCAAGAACGCCCTTGAGCTCAAGCGTCACAGGGCCGAAGAACATCTCGGCAAGCGTCGGCTGCACGGTCACGATCACCGTCAACACCAGTGCCAGCGCGGCGGAAGCCCACAGCCACTTGTTCTGCTTCTTCATGGTGAACAGCGACGCACGACGGCTGCGCATATTGAAGCAGTGGAAAATCTCGACCATGTTGAGCGTGATGAACGCCATCATCACGCCTTCCTCGTCGGCATTGCCGGCGATCATATCGGCGATGTGGATGTAGCCCATGTCAAAGTACACGCCCACAAAGAAGCTCGCCAGCACCAGCACGGTGATGATCAGGCCCTGGACCACGCAGTCCAGACCCATATGTCCGGCAAAGACGCCGTCCTTGGCGTTGCGCGGCTTGCGCTTCATGATGTCGCCCTCGGCGTCCTCCATGCCCAGCGCGAGCGCGGGGAAGCAGTCGGTGACCAGGTTCACCCACAGCAGCTGCACCGGCTGAAAGATGGTAAAGCCGATGAGCGTGGCGATAAACACCGAGAACACCTCGGCAAGGTTGGCCGAAAGCAGGAACTGGATGACCTTGCGGATGTTGTCGTAGATGCGGCGCCCCTCTTCGCAGGCACCGATGATGGTGGCGAAGTTGTCGTCGGCAAGTACCATGTCGGCGACGTTCTTGGTGACGTCGGTACCGGTGATGCCCATGCCCACGCCGATGTCGGCGCGTTTGATGGACGGGGCGTCGTTGACGCCGTCGCCCGTCATGGCCACGATCTGGTCGCGCGACTTCCAAGCCTCGACGATGCGGGTCTTATGCTCGGGCTGAACGCGGGCGTACACGCCGTAGTCCTCGATGTGCGCGTCGAGCTCCTCGTCGCTCATGCGATCGAGGTCGGCACCGGTGATGGCATGGCTGCGATCGGTGACGATGCCCAGCTGCTTGGCGATGGCCACGGCGGTGTCGATGTGGTCGCCCGTGATCATGACGGTGCGGATACCGGCGTCGTGCGCCTCGCGGATGGCGTCGGCGACCTCGGGGCGGACCGGGTCAATCATGCCGGACAGGCCGCAGAAGACCAGGTCGTGTTCGAGCGCAGCGGGGCTGCAGTCGGCCGGGACCTCGGTGTAGGTGCGGCTTGCCAGCGCCAGTACGCGCAGGGCCTCGTCGGCCATGGCCTTGTTGGCGGCCACGAGCTCGGCGCGACGCTCCTCGGTCAGGGGGACGACCTTATCGCCCTCGTAGATATGGGTGCACAGGCCGATCACCACGTCGGGCGCGCCCTTGGTGTACTGCTCGTACTCGCCGTCCAGGGTCTCGACGACCACGGACATCATCTTGCGGCCAGAGTCGAACGGGGCCTCACCCACGCGCGGGTGCTCGGCAGCCAGGCCAGTGAGGCCCGCCTTGCCGGCATCGTTGACGAGCGCACACTCGGTCGGCTCACCCACAGCCTCGCCCAGTTCCTCGTCCCACTGGGCGTCGGAGCACAGAGCCATGCCGGCCAGGAACTTCTCCTTAGGCGCAGCGAGCTCGTGCTTGACGACAGTCATCTTGTTTTGGGTAAGGGTACCGGTCTTGTCCGAGCAGATGGTCTGCGTGCAGCCAAGGGTCTCGACGGCAGAGAGCTTGCGGATGATTGCCTGGCGCTTGGCCATCTTGGTCACGCCAAGCGACAGCACGATGGTCACGACGGCGACCAGGCCCTCGGGGATGGCAGCGACGGCGAGCGAGACGGCAACCATAAAGGTATCGAGCAAGGCTGTCGGGTCAGTGAGGACGTTGCCCACGCCGTGGCGGATGATGTCGACGCCAAAGATGACGACGCAGATGACGATAACCATGATGGTGAGGATGCGGCTGAGCTCGGCAAGCTTCACCTGCAGCGGCGTGAGCTCTTCCTTGGCCTCGGCCAGGGCGCCGGCGATCTTACCCATCTCGGTGTTCATGCCGGTGCCGACCACGACGGCGCGGCCACGGCCGTATACCACGGTGGAACCCATGTAGCACATGTTCTTGCGGTCGCCGAGCGGCACGTCGTCGGTGCCGGCGGCGAGCTCGATCACGTTGGCATGCTTCTCGACGGGTACGGACTCGCCGGTAAGGGCGGCCTCCTCGATCTTCATCGTGGCGCTCTCGAGCACGCGGCAGTCGGCCGGGACGGAGTCGCCTGCCTCGAGCATGATCACATCGCCGGGCACGAGCTCGGCGCTCGGCAGGTGCACGAGCTTGCCGTCGCGCAGAACCTTGGACTGCGCGGCGCTCATCTCCTGCAGGGCCTCGAGAGCTTCCTCGCTCTTGGCCTCCTGAACCACGCCCAGCACCGAGTTGACGATAACGACGAACATGATGATGGCGACATCGGCAAAGTCCGCCTCGCCCTTGACCATGCCCGTGAGCGCGCTGATGACGGCGGCAACGATCAGCATGATGACCATGGGGTCGGCCATCTGCTCAAAGAAGCGCTTCCACAACGGGGTCTTCTCGGCTTCCTCGAGCTTGTTAGGGCCTGTCTTGGCGAGGCGCGACGACGCCTCGTCGTTGCTCAGGCCGAGGTTCTCATCGACACCTTGGTCGCTGAGTACCTCCGCCGCGGCGGACAGGTATTCCTTTTGCATATAGAGTCCCCTCCTGGGATTCGGGCCACTCAGCAGATTGATGCCCGATCATAATTCCCAGGAGAAGGGCAAGGGCTCATCAAGGCTGCCGTGCTGAGCGGCAGTTGATAGTGGGGCTATGGTACCCCAAAGCGGCGCGTCTAGCCAAAACATTCCAATTGGAAACACGGCTCGAGTGCAACGATGCAGACCGTGTGATGCTCAACATTGATAAAACGTTTTTTCTTCGGTGCATCATCAAACTGAAATATCGCCCAGATAGCAGCGGTCAGAACGGTTGGTAAAGATTTTTCATATACCGTTTTTACCGCAAAAAATGAACTTCTAATTCGGCATACGGTCGATTTTTTGAGGTATTCGGTCGGCATTTCGTTATAATCATCTCAGTTTTATTTCTTATGGTTTATCTATCAGCGCAAGACGATGTCAGATGGAGGTCTGAATGTACAAGCGCACCAAGATTGTATGCACCATGGGTCCCGCCTGCGATAGCGACGAGACCATCCGCGAGATGATCAAGGCGGGCATGAACGTCGCCCGTTTTAACTTCTCGCACGGATCCTACGACGAGCACCACGGTCGCATCGAGCGCGTCCGTCGTATTTCCAAGGAGCTCGGTCTGCCCGTCGGCATCCTGCTCGACACCAAGGGCCCCGAGGTCCGCACCGGCCTTCTGGTCGACGGCAAGAAGGTTGCCGTCAAGACCGGCGACAAGATCGTCGTCACCGCTCAGCCCACGTCCGAGGATTTCCACGGCACCTCTGAGCACATCTCCCTCGACTACCTGGCTCTGCCCTCCGAGGTCGAGAAGGGCTCCCTCATCCTGATCGATGACGGCCTGGTTGCCCTCGAGGTCGAGTCCGTCGACGGCCAGGACATGACCTGCGTCGTCAAGAACGACGGCCTGATCGGCGAGCGCAAGGGTGTTAACATGCCCAACGTCAACATCTCGCTGCCCGCTATCACCGAGCGCGATCGTCAGGACATCCTCTTTGGCCTGACCGAGAACATCGACTACATCGCCGCTTCCTTCATCCGTGACGGCGAGTCCGTCCGCGGCATCCGCGAGCTTTGCCGCGAGAACGGCGGCGAGCACGTGACGATCTTCCCGAAGATCGAGTGCGCCCTGGGCGTCGAGAACTTCGACGAGATCCTCGAGGCTTCCGACGGCATCATGGTCGCCCGTGGCGACCTGGGCATCGAGATCAAGCCCGAGCTCGTTCCGCACATCCAGAAGGAAATCATCGCTAAGTGCAACGCAGCCTACAAGCCCGTTATCACCGCTACGCAGATGCTCGACTCCATGCAGCAGAACCCGCGCCCGACGCGCGCCGAGGTTGCCGACGTTGCTAACGCCATTTACGACGGCACCGACGCCGTTATGCTCTCTGGCGAGTCCGCTGCCGGTAAGTACCCGGTCGAGGCCGTTAAGATGCAGGCCAGCATTGCTCTCGAGACCGAGAAGTACCTCCCGGCTCACGCTCCGCTCGAGGTTCCGGCTGACGCTCACGGCACCCGCGTCGTCAACAACGTTGTGGGTATGTCCGCTGTGAACATGGCCACCACCGTTGGCGCCAAGTGCATCACCGTGCCGACGACCACCGGTCGTACCGCTCGCCTGATCTCGCACTTCCGTCCCAACATGCCGATTTGCGCGTTCTCCCGCCACGAGTGGGCCGTCCAGCAGATGATCATGTACTGGGGCGTTATCCCGCATCAGGCCGAGATTACCCAGGGCACCGTCAACGGCACGATCGTCAAGGCGATCGAGACCGCTAAGGAGCTCGGCTACGTCGAGGCCGGCGATCTGACCGTCGCTACCGCCGGCGATCCCCGCATGAGCGTCCAGCTCGAGGACAAGGTCTCCTCGACCAACGTCGCTTACGTCGCTCAGGTGCGCTAAATCGTACTTGCAAGCAAATTTGCATTGCAAAGGGCCCGGAAGGCATTGCCTTTCGGGCCCTTTTTCTGTGCACCGATGCCTACCGCACGACATGGCACGCACCCATTTCATTACCAAAAGCGCGAAATCCGCCCTCCGAGGCCCAAAAAATAAAGCCCCAAGCGCTAAAAGTGTTCGCCCGGTGGCAAACCCACACCTCATACAGGGCTGATAAATCGTTTTAGCAAGAACCAAATCGACCTGGTTTTCGGAAGTATGCGGCAAATTCTGGAACCTCCGAGCACACCCTGTTTTTTCGCAACAAAATGCCTGATAAACTAGCCTCAAAAGCCAGGTCCGCTCATAGGGTTCAGATTTTGCCGCATACTTCCGGATTGACGCTGGCATCACTCGCTTCAAAGAGATGATTTCGGCCAGGAGGGCATTATGGACCTGACGCTTTGTGGGCAATCCGCCTTTAACTACTACCGCATCTCGCCGCAGGTATTAGGCCTTTACCCCGCCATTAGCCTTGGCAATATGGATCGCAGATGTTGTGGCCTCGGAAGTCATGCAGTTGTAAAAGACCTGCTTCACGCACCACTTCACAGGCTTGTATTCACTCGGGCACAATCCGGGTCGCGAAGCCTGTTTAAATCGCACCTCCTGACCCAAGAACCACCTCCGGGGTCGTTTAGGCAGACTGAACATGGGTTTGATGTCACGTCACCGGAGTTCACGCTGCTCAGCCTTGCCACGCAGGTCTCACGCAACCAGTTACTCATGGCGTGCTACGAGATGTGCGGCTCCTTTGCAGTGTTTAAGCCCTGCGAGCGAACGCAACAACAACTCGATGAAGCTATTTCGCTTAAGTTCATTCCACCCAACTGCGGCTGGGAGCGAGTTAACGACACCAAGGGCAATGACACCAACTTGTGGAAGCGCACGCCGCTTCTTACCGCAACGGATATCGCCGCGTTCGCCAAGCAAGCCGCAGGCCTGCGCGGCGTCAAACAACTGCGCTGGGCGGCCGAGCACATGACGGGGCAGGCCGCCTCGCCCTTCGAAGTACAGACCTCCATGCTTATCTCGCTCCCCCGCGACGAGGGCGGCCAGGGCATCGAGATCGCCAACAACGCGCGCATCCCGCTCAGTGAAGCCGCACGTTCGCTGTATGACAAAACCTGCTGCTACGCCGATATCCTCATCGAAAGCGCCACCGACAGCATGGGCGTCATTCTGGAATGCCAAGGCCGCTCTGCCCACGACAGCGAAGCCGCGAGCCTCTCCGATGCCGAGCGCGCCACCGCACTCACAAGCATGGGCTACGACGTCATCCAAATTACCTATGACCAGATCAAGGAGAAGAAGAGCTTCGACCACATAGCCGAGCTCATCCATAAAAAGGCCGGGCTTCCCCACATCCCAAAGACCAAACAGGAGCGCATTGCCGAAGATACCTTACGGCAAGAGCTACTTGTCGATTGGGTTGAGCTATTCACTGCCGGGCCGGCCAGCTAGCAGCTAGCAATCAGGGGCAGCGCAGGCACATCGGGCGATTCGACACGGGCGGCAAAACCCGCCTCGGTCAGCTCGATGACCTCGGTAAACGTTGCGTCGAAGAATTCCTCGGTTAGCAGGCGGTATGGCGGATGGTCGGGATCGCCGGGGTTTTCGCGTACAATCTCGTGCATGACGCCGATGGTCTTGAGCACATACTCCTTATGGATGGGATACTGCCCAAAACGCGTCGCCGCAGTATACAGGCGATCGGTCGCGCGCGGAATCGAAACAATGCCGAGCGTCTTGCCGAACCAGTCAAAGTCGCCTTGCTTTTTAATGCGGAACTCCTCGCACGGCTTGCCGCCGTGCGCCTCCAGGTACTGATTCACGCGCGTATTCCATACGGTATCGGCCACCAGATGCGACCAGACACCCAGTGTCAAATCGAGCAACGACTGCGCCACATCTTCGGACGCAAGCGAGAACTCACGAGCGCCGGGACCGACAACCGGCTCAGCATCCCTGTAGCGCTGGGGATAGTGCACGCGATTCAGTCGCTCGCGCTCCTCGATAATCGAGGTCGCCGCGGCTGGCGCACCGGTGGGCGAACTTTTAAGCAACGGTGCCACATAGGTATCCCAGAACTCGTGCTCACGCGGCTTAGGGATAGGCTCGGGCTTGGCAAAGTGCGTAATGCGGTACGGGATGGGATCGGCGATGCCAGGGACCATATAGCCCACGAAAATATCCGGAACCACGCAGCCAAACAAAAAGGCATTGCGGTCGCGCACGCTCTTGGCAAGCGCACCGGTGCGCTCCAGCAAACGCTCCGTCTGAGCGATATGAATGTTCCAGCTTGGCATAGCCACCCCCATAAAAAACCTGGATAACTATACCATCACGGCAAAGCCGCGCGGGCGGCTACGCACGCTCTACGCAGCAACTAGTCCGTAGCACCGCTTTCGGTTCCATACGACGGCGAAGGCGCCTCGACCACATGGTGATATCGATCGAGATAGATTGCACGGGCACCCAGGCGTCGCACCAAATCCTGGTGATGTGTGCTCATCAAGACCGTCTTACCCGCCGCGACGTAGGCCAGCAAGAAGTTGACCACGATGTCGCATGAATCCTCGTCGAGCCCATTGGTAGGCTCGTCGAGGACCAAGATATCCGGGTTCATCGACACGACGGCAGCCAGCGCAACACGCTTCTTTTGCCCACCCGAAAGCTGATAGGGCGAGGCATCGACCAAATCGGCAATCTGGAACAGCTCCATGGCATCGCGCACGCGGCGCTCGAGCTCGTCTGCCGGCAGCCCCATCTGCGCGGGACCAAAAGCAACTTCCTCGCCCACCGTGGCGCAGAACAGCTGGGCATCGGCGTTTTGGAATACGAAGCCCACGCGCTGGTGGAACTTCTGAGCAGCAGCAGAATCCTTCAGATACGCCGCATCGACCACGTGCCCGTCAAACAGGAATGCCCCTGCGTCCGCGAGTTCAAGGCCGTTAATAAGACGCATAATCGTCGTCTTGCCGCAGCCGTTGGGACCTAGCAGGGCAACGAGCTCCCCACGGTCCACGCACAGCGAAACGCCGTCGACCACCGTATGGCCCGCATAGGAAAACACCACGTCGCGAAACTCGATGAGCGGCGTTGCCTCGGCGCCAACAGCACCGCTCGCGCCCATCGCGTCATTTGTATCGTTTGCCAAAACGTCGCCCTTCCCTATTCATATCGACGGTTCGACCGCCCGCGTTACAGCACGGCGCACAACACTGTCAGCAGCGCCACGCCGGCCGCATAGGCCGCATCGCGCCAGCCAAACCTGGCGCGCGCGGGAGCCGGATACGCACCGGCAAAGCCGCGGCAAAGCATAGCCTCGTCCATCGCGCGGCTGCATTTCATCGCCTTGATAAAGGTCATGCCCATGATACCCGCGATCGAATCGGTACGCGAAAATCCCTCGGGCGCACGGCCAACGCTGCGCAGCATGACCGATTCGCACAGATTGTGCGCCGTACGACCCAGCACCTCGATGTGCTTGAGCGCCATATCAAACGTAAAGATAACTTCGTCGGGTAGATGCAGCATCTTGAGCGCCGCCGACATGCGGCTCCACGTGAGGGTCCACGAAACGCCCAGCACCAGCGACACATTAATGAAGGTCTTGAGCGCAATCTTGAGCATGGCGCCCGTAGCGGAAGCACCCAGCAGCAGGGCAGGCAGCGCCAAAACCACTGCGAGCCCCGCGGCGCCAAGCGCCGGCACAAAGGTCGCGCGCAGCCCGCGTACGGGACGCACGGCAACGAGCACCAGCGCAATGGCCGCCATCAACATGAGGTACAGCGGGCTCTGCGTCAGACACACGCACAGGACGCAAACGAATATCCCCACCAGGCGCACCGGAGCCGAAACGCAAGAAAGGGCGCGGTCGACCATCGACCCGCCCTCGTGCGCGCCTCCACCCAGGCGAACCCGCTCAAGCAGGCTCGCCAGGTGCAGGACATTCTTTTGCATCACACGATGCCGAGCCCCCACGGGCTCGTAACGCTGCTCGACCGCAAGCCAGCTAGGCAGCTCGGCTATTGCCATGAGCACCGCTTTCCTTAACCGTCAGCGAGATCAGACGGAATGCGATGGTGAGCACCGCCACGCCAATCACGCCGGACAGGATATACATGGCAGCCTGACCGGCAAAGCCAAGACCCTGTTCCTCGGAATAGGCCTGCAGGTAATCACCCGTAGGCAGAGCGTCGGCAAAGGTCGGAGTATCGAGGCCGACCGAAGCCTGCAGACTGTCGTCACCAGCCTCCTGAACGGCAGTCGCGGCGCCCTCAGCGTCCCACTCGCCCCAGGCGTCACCGGTAGCAAGCAAGCCGAGCGGCGTAGCCACGACAAGCACGGCGACCAGAATGATCGTGGGAATCAGGGAAGTCTTCTTGGCGGCAGTGCCCTCGGCAGCAAGCTGGCCATCGACGGCCTCGGGCCCGACAATAATGCTCGGCGCCGTCTTCTTAATGAAACCGTAGATGGCGGCCGTCGCCACGCCCTCGACCACGCCGGCAACCAGCATATGCGGAATCATCATGGCAGGGATAGCAATAGGCAGCGGGAAGGGGCAGTACAGTGGCGCACCCGAAGCGTTGGTAAAGAGCATCGGCTGAATACCAAACTCGATTGCCGCGCACAGGGCCGCCAGGCACAGGCCGACCCAGCCGCTTACGATGGCCGAAACCGAGGTGCCCCAGCTCTTGTCGTGCAAACGGCTGTTGAGCGCACGGAACACGACAGCAGCGGCAAACGGCAGCACGAAGGCCATGTTAAAGCAGTTGGCGCCAAAGGACAGGACGCCGCCGTCGCCAAACAGCAGCGCCTGCAGCGCCAGCGCGACCGAAACCGCGATGGCAGCGGCCTCGGGACCCAGCAGCAGCGCGATGAGCGCGCCGCCGACGGCGTGGCCTGTGGTGCCGCCAGGCAGCGGTACGTTGAACATCATGAGCAGGAAGGAGAACGCGGCGCAGATGCCCAGGAACGCCATGTGCTCGCGATCGAGCGTGGCGCGCACCTTTTTGATGCAGTGGATCCAAACGGGCACCATCGCCACCGCCATAACGGCATCGGTCTGCGGGGACAGATAATTATCTGGAATGTGCATGTACGCCTCCCGGTTATCGGCGCACGGAATTGCAACGCCGCTTGAATCACCTTTCCAGTGTTACGTAATGTCAGATTCGTAACACGCCGCGGGCTATCATAGCAAAACGGCGCACTGCCGACAAAGCAGCACGCCGTTATGTAATGCGCGTGTCATATATGCAGGCTCAACGGTGCCTTATACCGAAAACAGCAGTCACGTAAGACTCGGCGGCAGCCGACGCTGGCCTATATCCGGCGCAGGACCTAGCCGCGGACCTCGCCGTTTACGCCCTTGCACACCTTGGTAACGATCTTCTGGTGCGCCTTTTCGACCTCTTCGCTGGTAAGCGTGTGGTCGTCGGAGCGATACGTAAGCGCAAAGGCCATGGACTTCTTGCCCGCTCCGACGCGGATGGGATCGCGGTAGACGTCGAACAGACGCACGCCCTCGAGCAGTTTGCCGCCGGCGCTGGTAATACGGCGCTCAAGATCCTCGCAGGTCACAGTGTTGTCGACTACGATAGCAAGGTCGTGCTCAACGGCCGGGTACTGCGAGAACTCACGGTAGTTCTCCTGGTTGCGGGCGCCCTTGATCAGCTTGTCCAGGTCGAGCTCAAAGGCGACGACAACCTCGTCAATGCCCATAGCCTCGCGCGCCTCGGGGTGAATCTCGCCAACCCAGCCCAGCACGGTACCGCCGGACAGAACCTCGGCGGCGCGACCCGGCTGCAAGAAGGCATAGCCCTCGCCCTCGACGGGACGGAAGCGAACCTTCTCGATGCGCAGCTGAGCAAGCAGCTCCTCGACAATGCCCTTGCCAAAGAAGAAGCGCAGCTTGCGGTACTTCATGTTCCAGGACTGCTCGCTCCACTGGCCCGAGAGCACACCCGCCACGGACTTGGTCTCCTTGGGCAGGCTGGCGTTCTCGCGACCGTGGAACAGGCTGCCGACCTCGTACAGGTGCACGTTGGGCGTACCGTGCGCCTCGTTGTAGGCCACGGACTGCAGCAGGCCCGGCAGCAGCGAACGACGCATCTCGGTCTGCTCGGCGACCAGCGGGTTCATGAGAACCACGGGGCAGCCGCGGCCCTCGGTGGACATGCCAATCTTCTCCAGGTCGCCCGGGGCGGCAAAGCCAAAGGTCGTGGTCTCGTTGAGGCCACAGGCGCGCAGGATCTCGCCAACCTTGCGGGTAAGCTTCTGCTCGCGCGTCAGACCGCCGATGTGGTTCTTGGCAGCCGGAATGGTCGCCGTGACGCGACCCATGCCCCACAGGCGCAAGACCTCCTCGATCAGGTCGATCTCACGCGGCAGGTCGGGACGGAAGCTCGGCGGCGTGACCATAAAGTCCTCGCCGTCGCGCTCGACGGTGCAGCCCAGGCGGGTGAGCGAGCGCTCGATAAAGTCGGGCTCGATGTCGGCACCGCAGATGGCGTGCACGCGGGCCAGGCGCAGCTTAATGCTGTCGATGGTCTTGGGCGCGGGGAAAACGTCGACATAGCCGGGAGCAACCTCGCCGCCGGCGATCTCCTCGATCAGCGCGCAGGTAACGTTGGCGACATCCACGCAGCCGGTCTCGTCGACCTGGCGCTCAAAGCGAATGGAGGCGTCGGAGATCAGCGAAAGGTCGCGGCTGGTGTGCGAGGTGCGGCCGGCATTGAAGCAGGCGCTCTCGACCATCACGTCAACGGTATCGTCCTCGATCTCGGAATCCATGCCACCCATAACGCCGGCCAACGCCACGGGGCGCTCGCCGTCGGTGATGAGGCCCATGCCGGCGTCAAGCGTGCGCTCCTCGCCGTCGAGCGTCGTGAACTTCTCGTCCTGCTGGGCGGCGCGAACCACCACACGACGGTGGCCATCGCGCTCGGCAAAGGTGTCCAGGTCAAAGGCGTGCAGCGGCTGACCGGTGAGCATCATCACATAGTTGGTGATGTCGACGATGTTGTTGTGCGGGCGCACGCCCAAGGCGTTGAGGCGCTTGACCATCCAGTCGGGCGACGGGCCGACCTTGACGTTGCGCACGATGCGGGCAACGTAGCGGTCGCACAGGCCCTCGTCGGCAATCTCGACCGAAAGCTCGTCGTCGGTCGCGCGGCCGGTCTCGGCCTTGATGGCGGGCAGCTCAACGTGGAAATCGCGGTCGAAGATGGCGCCGGTCTCGCGGGCCATGCCGATCATGGACAGGCAATCGGGACGGTTGGGCGTGATCTCGCAGTCGAGCACGGTGTCGCTCGAGCCCACGTACTCGGCAAACGGCATGCCGCAGGGCGTATCCTCGGGCAGGATCATGATGCCGGAGTGGTCGCCGCCCAAGCCGAGCTCGCGCGCGGAACAGTTCATGCCCATGGACACGACGCCACGAAGCTTGCTCTTCTTAATCTTGACGTCGCCGGGAAGCACAGCGCCGATCATTGCCGTGACGATGTGGTCGCCGGCCTCAAAATTCTGCGCGCCACAGACGATCTGCAGCGGGGCGGGGTTGCCATCGGCGTCGAGGTTCTTGTCGCCCACGTCGACCGAGCACACATACATGTGGTCGCTATCGGGGTGTGGGGTCTTGGTGAGCACCTTGGCAGTCACCACGTGGTCGAAGGACTCGCCCACGGTGTCAATCGCCTCGACCTCGGTGCCGGTACGGATATATTCGTCCGAAAGGGTCTTGGGATCCTCCGGAATATCGATCATGGTCTTAAGCCAGTCGTAAGAAACACGCATCTAGCTCTCCTTTCATACTGAAAGCCTGCGAAGAGATGCAGGTGGAAACTTCAACTTTGTGAACATTCCTTACAAAGCGAGGGTTGTCCAAGTGCGGCAGATCGGCCCGAAAGAGGAGCGCCGCGTACTTTGGTACGCAAGCGACGAATGAGCGCCGGGGTGCCGTGCTTGGGCAAGCCGCAGCCTAGAACTGATTCAGAAAGCGCATATCGCCTGTCATGAGCGTTCGCAGGTCCGGCAGGTCGTAGCGCAGTGCCGCGACGCGCTCGGCGCCAATACCAAAGGCGAAGCCGGTGTACTTCTCGGGGTCGATGCCGCAGTTGATCAGGACGTTGGGGTCGACCATGCCGCAGCCCAGAATCTCAATCCAGCCGCTGTGCTTGCAGAAGTTGCAGCCCTTGCCGCCGCAGACGTGGCAGCTTACGTCCACCTCGCAGGAAGGCTCGGTGAAGGGGAAGAAGTGCGGGCGGTAACGCGTCTTGCGGTCCTCGCCAAACATGCACTTAACAAAGTAGTCGAGCGTGCCCTTAAGGTCGCCAAAGGTGATGCCTTCGTCGACGACCAGGCCCTCGATCTGGTTGAACTGCGGCAGGTGGCAGGCGTCGGCCGTGTCGGGACGGTAGACGGTGCCCGGGCAGATCATGTAGATGGGCGGCTTTTGCGACTCCATGGTGTGAATCTGCACGCCCGAGGTCTGGGTGCGCAGGAGCACGTCGGACTCGCCATGGGCGTGAGCCTCGGGGTGTGCGACGCTGCCGGGGTTGTTGTCGACCACGTAGAAGGTATCGCGGGCCGAGCGGCTCGGGTGATCCATGGGGGCGTTGAGCGCGGTGAAGTTGTAGTAGGAGGTGTCGACCATGGGGCCGGACTCGACGGTGTAGCCGATGCCGCAGAAGATGTCCTCGGCCTCCTCGATGATCTGCTTGATCAGGTGCTGGTGACCGATCTGCGGACGGATGCCCGGCAGCGTGATGTCGACGGCCTCGTGCTCGAGTGCGTGCTTGAGGGCGGCGGCCTTCATCTCGGTGGTGCGCTCGTCGAGCATGCCCTCGATCAGCTGGCGCATCTCGTTGGCGCGCTTGCCCATCACGGGACGATCCTCGGGGGCGAGCTTGCCCATCATGCGCATCAGGCCGGTAATACGACCCTTGCGACCGAGCAGCTCAACGCGCGCAGCCTCGAGCTTGGCGGCGTCGTCGGCGCCTGCAACGAGCTCCTTGGCCTCTTCCTCGAGTTTGACCAGATCATCAATCAGACTCATGTCTTCCCTTTCGTCTCTCGCGCATTCGCTTGCCGGGGCGACCGATGCCACTTGGCGCTGCGAAAACGCGGCCCGGTTCGGTAACAAAAAAACCGCCCTCGGGCATGTGCATTGCCCAAGGACGGTTGAATTCCGCGGTACCACCTTGTTTGACCCGGCGGATGTCTGGCCCGCCGCGCCCACTCTGCGCCCCTTATCGCGAGGCTCACGGCTTCCCTACTGGGGCTTCGCCGCCGCTAGCCGCGCGCCCGTTGAGGTCGCTGCTCGGGAGTGAACGCTTAGCCCTTGCCACCGCAGGAAGGCTTGCAGCCCATGACCTTCCCTCTCTTGCCGGCGACGCGACGGGCAAAACCCTCTCCGTCAACGCATTGGGCTATAGGATAACACATTCTGCGAGCATATCGCCGCGTTCCGTTTTGTTCGTGCTGGGTACAAGGCAGGTAGCTGTGCAAACTGGCCGCGCAGCCGCTTACGGCGCTCGGCCTGCGAGATTAAGGATACGGTATGGGAAAGAAGCTCGATAAGAACGCCAAGGCCGCCATGGCAAAGGCTGCCAAGGGCGTCAAGGTTGCTAAAGTCGACAAGGCCGTCAAAAAGTTCCGCAAACTCGAGGGCAAGCTGTGGACTCGCGAGTACCTGCTCAAGATTGCCGAGTTCGATGGAGCGACGATTGCTCCTGCCAACGGCGCCGCAGCGCGCGCCGACGCCATGGGAACCCTTGCCGGCGAGCATCACAAGCTACTGACCAGCGAGAAGTCCGTTGAGCTCGTACGCTCGTTAGCGCGCGAGACGGTTGCAGGCGGCAAGATCGACGACCCGCAGCTGCTCGACGAGATCCGTGTGCTCGGTCGCGACCAGCGCGAGGCAAGCGTCATCCCCACCGAGGAGGCCGAGGCCTGGACCAGGCTCACCTGCGAGGCCGATGCCGTGTGGCACAAGGCCAAGACGGCCAATGACTGGGTGAGCTTTGAGCCCTATGTGGATAGGATCGTCGCCCAACTTAAGCATCAGGCCGAACTTATGGACCCCAAGCGCGACCCATACGATGTTTGGCTCGACCAGTACGAGCGCGGCCTTTCCGCCAAGAGCTTCGATGCGTTTTGCGATGAGGTCAAGGCGACGGTCGTGCCGCTCGTGCACGCCATCGGCGAGCGCGGCCAGCAGCCCGATGCCGACTTTTTGCACGCCCGCGTGCCCGAGGGCGCCCAGCGTGCCATGAGCTTCGACCTGATGAAGCTTGTCGGCCTGGACCTGGATGACACCACACTTGCCTTTACCGAGCATCCGTTTAGCGAGGGCTTCTCGGTGGGCGATGCGCGCATCGCGACGCACATCTACGAGAACGACTGTATCTCCAACGTCTACAGCATCATCCACGAGGCGGGACACGCCATGTACGAGCTGGGCGTCAATCCTGCCTATGCGCGCACCTGTCTTGAGGGTGGTACCTCCATGGGCATCCACGAGAGTCAGAGCCGCTTTTTCGAGAACACCGTGGGTCGCAGCCGCGCCTTTATGGGACCGCTGCTCGAGGTGCTGCGCCGCCACGCACCCGAGGTCTACGGCGACGTCGACGAGGACACGCTCTACCACGCCGTGAACATCGCGCAG
>DBEZXT010000055.1:0-3103 GCA_048291645.1 Collinsella aerofaciens
GGAGAAGATGAAGGCGAGAGCCGACACGTTGGTCAGAGGGATGAGCATGTTCTTGCCCAGGAACGGACCGACGACGGTGATGACGCCCAGAACGACGCAGGCGAGCTTGGGAGCGCCGGACTTGGGGTCGACCTCGGCGAACTGCTCGGGCAGCTGGCCCTTGCGGCCCATGGCGAGCATGATGCGGCTCGTGGCGCCGTAGAAGGAGTTCATCGGGCCCATGGGTCCAAGCGTGGCGATGACGAGCATGGCCAGGTACAGAAGCATGTTGATGCCCTTGAGGCAGGCAAGCGCGGGAACCGGGCTCTTAACGAACTCATGCCAGTCGAGGATGGTGCCGAACGAGTAGATGCAGACCATGTAGAAGCCGCCAGCGGCCAGCAGGGCCAGGGAGATGATCTTGCCGAACTTGTTCCAGTTGAGGCCCTCGGCCGCTTCCTCAGCCTGCTGAGGAATGGTGTCGAAGCCGGCGTAGAAGAACGGGGTCAGAACCAGGACCGACACGATGCCGGCAAACAGGCTGGTGCTCTCGGTAGCGGCCTTGCCGCCGCCAGCGCCGGTGACCTGGGAGAACACGGGCATGGCGTTGTCCGGCGAGCCGGTGAACAGCGAGACGCCCATGGCGAGCAGCATGCCGCAGAGCAGGGCCTTGGTCAGGAAGGCCTGAAGCTTGGCAGCCGAGCTGGCACCGCGGAAGTTGAGGAAGATGACGTAGACTGCAAAGCCGAGCGCGATCAGCGTCGGGAACAGGTAGACGTCGGCCCCCAGTATGGTGTAGAGCTTGACGGCGCGCAGCCACTCAAGGCCGGGCAGGCTGCCGAACATCTCGGACACGAGGGTCGAAATGGCGATGGCCTCCCACGGGCACAGGATGCCGTTGCCCAGGGCCAAAAGCCATCCGGTGATGTAGCTCAGCGTACGACCAAAGCTACGATCGACATACTCGACGATGCCGCCCGAGATGGGGATAGCAGCCGTGAGCTCACCGAAAACAGCTCCGACGGGCACGAGGAAGATTGCACCCAAGAGGAATGCGATCATAGCGGGAACGGGACCGCCGCCCACGACCATCCAGTCGCCGACCTGCAGAACCCAACCGGTACCGATGATGGCACCGAAGCCGATGGTAAAGAAGTTCCAGAGCGAAAGCGTTTTCTTCATGCCGCCGTTATCCTCGACTGCAACTTCTGCATTCTTGTCCGCCATTGTTCCCCTCCTTTCCTGTTTGACGCCCTTGGCGTCACCCCTTGCGCGGTCCGTTTTGCCGCGCGCTTTTATTCCATGGCTTTAAGATACGGCCTTGGCGCAGCAGCGCCGCTCGCAGCTCGACCGAAGGCAGAACTGCAAAACGAGCGGCGCTGTTTTTGGGACGAACGGCGGGAGACGTCATTCGTCTTGGACGCTTTCATCTTGTCTGCTTTTGAATACCTGTTGCCGTGGCGCTTGGTGCGCGGCGCGCGGCGCGGCAACGTTCATACCATTTGTCAGGCTTTTGGCGCACATGCCCATGTGTCGTGCATCTTTTTATGTAGGATAGACAAGTTACACATGAGGCAAGGTGATTCGAATGGCATACGGATACAATGACGGCGACCAACGGCCACAAAGCGTGCGCCTTGCCGGCCGCACCACGTCAACGCCCAGAATCACCTCCGACAACGACAACCCGCAGCGCCCCCAAGAGCAGCCCGGGGCTTCTTCGCGGCAACAAAGCCGTACCGTGCGGCAGTCAGACCGCGTGAGTATGAGCACACGCCACCGCCAGACCGACACATCGCAGCCACGCCGCTACGATCGCCGTAAGACCGACTACTACGTCAAGCGCACCTTTTCGCGACCTCAACGCGATCGCGGCAATTCCGCCCCTCACCCCGCGTCGCACACCACAAGCCACGCGCTTCCAGCCCGCCGTCTACGC
The DNA here is from genome assembly GCA_048291645.1 of Collinsella aerofaciens. Taxonomy (GTDB): domain Bacteria; phylum Actinomycetota; class Coriobacteriia; order Coriobacteriales; family Coriobacteriaceae; genus Collinsella; species Collinsella aerofaciens_CG. Next base: position 1,919 of record DBEZXT010000055.1, read on the forward strand.
CTTGCGCTTTGCTCCATCGCCGCCTGCCTCGTCTTTGTGTTTTTGGGATCCTGTATCTCCCACGGATCAGCTGGTCTTGAGCCCACTGCCGAGGACAAGCTGCTTAAAGCTCCCGTCGCGCCCGGCTACTCCTTTGCGTTCTCGACCCCACGCTCGCAATGGCAGGCCGGCACCATGCCCCACATCTACCAAATTGACCCCGCATGGTCGGAGCTGCCCTATGCCGGTGGCACTATTCGCGAAAACGCTTGCGGTCCTACCTGCCTCACCATGGTCTATATCTTTAAGACCGGCCATACCGATAAGACGCCGGTCGATATATGCGCGCTGGCCGAAGCCGGCAACTACGCCCCCACTGGTGCCACCGAGTGGTCGTTTATGACAGGCGGTGCGTGGCAGCTGGGGCTCAACGGAACACAGCTCTATAACGATCGCGAATCGATTACACAAGCACTTCGCTCGGGTGCGCCCGTCATCGCCGCAGTGCGCCCCGGTACGTTTACCAACGTAGGCCACTACATCGTGCTCTACGGCATCGACGATGCCAACCAGATTGGCGTCTACGACCCCAACTCGGCCAGCCGCAGCGCCCGCCGCTGGGGCGTCGTGGAGGTCCTCAACGAAGTCGAAGCCATGTGGGCCTACTAGTCATTTAAGAACGTCCCCAATGACTAGGTGGATAGCAAAAGCCCCGCAGTCGGAGCGGACTGCGGGGCTCATGAAGAGAGGCTAGTTTGTGGGCGCTTTGCCTGGCGCCCACGAGAGAGGCAACAGAGTAGAGACTACTCGTGGATGCGGGTACCGGAGAGGCCAGCCATGGTCTCGGCGGCCTTGTCCAGAGCGCCGATGATGCAGGTGCGGCCCTTGCGGGAACGTGCGAACTTGATGGCAGCGCGGACCTTGGGCTCCATGGAACCCTTGCCGAACTGACCCTCGTCGGCCAGGCGCTCGGCCTCGTCGGCGGTGAGGTCCTCGAGCTCCTCCTGGTTGGGCTTGCCGAAGTTGATGGCGACATGCTCAACGGCGGTCAGCAGGAACAGAACATCGGCGTCGCAGTCCTCGGCCAGCAGCTCGCCGCCCAGGTCCTTGTCGATGACGGCGGGAACGCCCTTGTAGCAGCCCTTGTTCTCGTAGTCGCGGACGACGGGGATGCCGCCGCCACCGCAGGCGATGACGATGAACTCG
>DBEZXT010000056.1:0-6471 GCA_048291645.1 Collinsella aerofaciens
CGGCTTCATCGTGCTTTCGGCCACCTTCAATCTCGCTCCGGGCAACGCCGCGATGATCAAGGCCGACATGGACGACTACCGCCAGCGCCGCGAGGACAAGCAGCCGCTCGACATGCCGAGTGCCGGCTCCACTTTCAAGCGCCCCGAGGGCTACTTTGCCGGCAAGCTCATCATGGACGCCGGCCTGCGAGGACACGCCGTTGGCGGCGCGCAGGTGAGCGAGAAGCACTGCGGCTTCATCGTCAACGCCGACCACGCCACCGCCGCCGACGTCGACGAACTCATCCGCCACATCCAGACAACCGTCAAAGACCAATTCAACGTAGACCTAGAACCCGAAGTCCACCGAGTAGGCGAATTTTTATAAAAAGAAGGCCCCGAAAGGGGCCTTCACTTTCTTTAATTCAGATAAACCAGTCCGGTGTGTGACGTATTGGACCCGAGAGGTCCGTGGCTGCCCGAAAGGCATTAGGTTGATCGCGAGTTCCGCACGAGCCGGAGAGCACTTAATGTGCTCTCCGTGCGAGCAGGACTGTCCGAGCAGGCAACCTAATGCCTTTCGGGCAGCCACGGACCAACTTACTTCAAACCGCAGCTACGACAGCGCAATACCGCCAAGCCAGCCCCAACGCACGCCAGAGCCAGTGCCATAGAAGCTAATAAACGAATCAAGCGACTTAGACGTAATGGCGCCCTCATTGCTCATGACGATGCCGCCGCCAACATAGATGCCCACGTGGCCATAGATCAGACCCGGCATGCCGGTGCCGCTGTGCGAGGAATCGGCCACGATCATGCCCACCTGCAGCGCCGAGCGGTCGGAGCTATAGCACCAGGCGTTAAACATGTCGCACGCATTGCCTCCAAAGTAGCCAACGCCGGCGTTACGGAAGACATTGGTGACCCACGCCGCGCACCAGTTCTGACCCGGCGAAGGCGTGGAGTAGCACGCGTTGACGACAGCCTGCTGCTTGCCCGAGCCGGCATTCTGCTGCGGAGTTCCGGGCGCGTACGATCCACCACCCGAGCTCGAACCACCCGAGTAGGAATTGTTCTTGTTCGCGGCAGCCGCGGCAGCGGCAGCCTTCCTAGCGGCCTCCTCAGCCTGGGCGGCAGCGAGGATCTCGGAATCGCGCTGAGCCATGAGCTCCTTGACGTCGTCGGAAAGACCGTTCAGCACGGTCTGGACTTCTTGCTGCTTGGCCTGCATGTCCTGCATCTGGGCAGTCTGCTGGTCCTTGAGCTTCTCTAAGTCGGCCTTCTGCGACTCGAGCTCGGTCTTTTGCGCATCGAGCTCTTCCTGGATGGTCTGAATGTCCTCGATGGCGTCGCGGTCGCTCTTGTTGATCTTCTCAACGTAATGCGCGTTGGCGACGAGTTCCTCAAACGAGCCAGAGGCCAGCAGCAGCGACAGGATGTTCGTGCCGCCGGACTTGTAGCTGGCGGCCACGCGATCGGAAAGGTCGTTGCGCTTCTTCTTGAGCTCGGCCTTCTTTTCATCGATCTGGGCCTGCGTGTCGTCAATCTTGCCCTGGACATTCTCGATGTCGTTGAGGGTCTGGGCATTCTTGTTGGCCAGCGCCGCATACTCATTTGCGATGCTGTCGAGCTGGGCCTGAACCTCGTCGAGCTGGGCCTGGGCGGCATTCAGTTTATCGGTTGTTTCTTTGGAAGCCTCCGCCGCATGGGCGCGAGCGGGCAGGCCAAAAAGAACTGCCGCAGAAGCGGCGCCGAACAGGGCCTTGAGGGCAGTGCGGCGCGAGAGCTCCTGGGAAAGGATGGAATCGCTGTTTGGTGACATATGTACTCCGTTACATGTTTATTTATATGTCGCTCAACTCATACATATTAGCGTACATATGGCGCGTCCCAACGATTTCCACGAACGGCAGGAAACTACAAGGTCAGCGGCTCGTAAGCAAATGCCAAAGATCAGGTTATGCGTACGCAAGCTCTTCTGATGAGTACGTTAGCGCAATCCTCTGCTTTTCCCACAGCGCACGATTTGGGCGTCCCTGCCTGCGCTATACTCCCCTGAAGAAGTGTTCCTGATTCGATAGGAGACTACATGTCCAAAGCACTCGACCCCAAAGACACCTGCGTCCTCGTTACCGGTGGCGCCGGCTTTATCGGCTCGCACACCGTCGTTCAGCTGCTCGAGGGTGGCTACCAGGTCGTCATCGTCGATGATCTCTCCAACTCCAGCGCCGTCGCCGTCGACCGCGTCAAGACCATCGTGGGCGACGAGGCCGCCAAGAACCTCACCTTCTACGAGGCCAACGTGCTCGACCGCGATGCGATGAACAAGATCTTCGATACCCATCAGATCGACCGCGTCATCCACTTTGCCGGCTTTAAGGCCGTCGGCGAGTCGGTGAGCAAGCCCGTCGAATACTACCACAACAACATCGAGAACACCCTGGTGCTCATCGACGTCATGCGCAACCATGGCTGCAAGTCCATCATCTTCTCGAGCTCCTCGACCGTCTACGGCGACCCGGACAACCCGCCCGTCACCGAGGAGGATCCTAAGAAGCCCGCGACCAACCCCTATGGTTGGACCAAGTGGATGATCGAGCAGATCCTTATGGACGTCCACACCGCCGACCCCGAGTGGGACGTCGTGCTGCTCCGTTACTTCAACCCCATCGGCGCTCATCCGTCGGGCCTGATCGGCGAGGACCCCAAGGGCATCCCCAACAACTTGGTGCCCTATGTCGCCCAGGTCGCCGTGGGCAAGCTCGAGGCCGTTCAGGTCTTTGGCAACGACTACCCCACCCCCGACGGCACCGGCGTGCGCGACTACATCCACGTGTGCGATCTGGCCTCTGGTCACGTTGCCGCCCTTAACTGGATGAACGGCAAGACCGGCGTCGAGATCTTTAACTTGGGCACCGGCACCGGCACCTCGGTACTCGAGGTCGTCGCCGCCTTCTCCAAGGCTTGTGGCAAAGAGCTGCCCTACGTGATCCGCGAGCGCCGCGCCGGCGACATCGCTGCCAACTGGTGCGATGCCTCCAAGGCCGAGCGCATGATGGGCTGGAAGGCCCAGTACGACATCGCGGACATGTGCCGCGATAGCTGGAACTGGCAGAGCCACAACCCCAACGGCTTCGCCGACGCCGAGTAGCAAAAACCTACATACCGCTCTTGCCCCGATCTCACGTTGTGAGGTCGGGGCTTTTTCATGGCATGTAACCATTCGCCGAAAATCGACCAACTTTTTTATCTTGCCTGTACATGTTTAAACAACATGTTTTACAATAGGCGTATCGAATCAGAACATCGGAGGCGGACTGCACACCCATCGGCAGGCCGACCCCACAACAAGAAGGTTGGTGAGCGCATTCATGGAGCGTGCAAGCGGCGTCCTCATGCCCGTCTCATCTCTGCCCGGACCATACGGAATCGGCGGCTTTGGCTGGAATGCCTACGACTTCGTCGATTTTCTCGCCTCGTGCAAACAACATTACTGGCAGATTCTGCCCCTTACGACGACCAGCTATGGCGATTCGCCCTATCAGTCGTTCTCGGCCCGCGCAGGCAACCCCAACTTTATCGACTTTGCCGAGCTTATCGAGGCAGGGTATCTGGAGCAGCGCGATATCGATGGCGTGTATCTGGGATCCGACCCCAGCAATGTCGACTACGGTGCCATCTTTGGTGGCCGCCGTCAGATTCTCGACCGCGCCGCCGAGCGCTTTGCCGCCGACAAGCCGGCCGATTTCGATGACTTTATCCAGGCCAACGAGGACTGGCTCATCCCCTACTGTGAGTTCATGACCGTCAAAGAGGAGTGCGGTCTCAAGGCGTTTTGGGAGTGGCCCGCGGAGCTCCGCACCCGCGGCGAGGCTTCCGCCAAGGTCTGCGCCGACCATCCGGCGCGTATGCTCTACCACCAGATGACGCAGTACTTCTTCGATCGCCAGTGGAGCCGCCTCAAGGCCTATGCCAACGAGCGCGACATTCTCATCATCGGCGACCTGCCCATCTATGTCTCGCGTGACTCCGTCGAGATGTGGGCGACGCCTGAGCTCTTTAAGATCGACGCCGCCGGCAATCCCGTGAGCGTCGCCGGCACGCCGCCTGACCAGTTCTCGGCCACCGGCCAGTACTGGGGCAACCCCATCTACGACTGGGACGCCATGGAGTCCGACGGCTTCTCCTGGTGGGAGGGCCGCATTCGCGCCGCCCTCGACATGTACGACGTCATCCGCCTGGATCACTTCCGCGGCTTCGAGGCCTATTGGGAGGTGCCGTTCTCCTCTCCCGATTCGTCCTACGGTTCGTGGACGCAGGGTCCCGGCCTCAAGTTCTTCAAGACGCTCGAGAAAAAGCTCGGCACGCTGCCCATCATCGCCGAGGACCTGGGCTTCCTCACCCCCGGCGTCATCGACATGCGCGACAACTCGTGCTTCCCCGGCATGAAGATCCTGCAGTTTGCCTTTGAGGGCACCAACTCGTACTACCTGCCGCATAACTACATCGCCAACACCGTCGCCTATGTGGGCACCCACGACAACGAGACGGCGCGCGGTTGGTTTGAGGGAACGGCCACCCCGCGTCAGCGCGAGCAGGCAGCCCTGTACACCCATCAGCAAGCCGGCGAACCCATGGCAGATGCACTCAATCGCACCATCGCCGCCAGCGTAAGCGACACGTGCATCTACACTATGCAGGACCTGCTCAACTTGGGCAACGAGGCGCGCATCAACACCCCTGCCACGCTGGGCGGCAACTGGACCTGGCGCATGCTCGACGGCGCCATCACCCGCGAGCTCGAGCACAAACTCACCGACTGGACCGAGACCTACTTCCGCATCCCGTCGGAAGCCGAAATCGAGCTTCCTCAATAGGAGCCACCGCGCCCGACCCCTCCCCACCGTGCGGACGCGCTTGCTTTTCCCGCGCGAGGCCACCCCAATCCCCTCGCGCGGGCTTCTTATGAATTGCAGACATGAAACAACCCATCACAGGAGAAAACATGCCCCGAATTAACCTCATGGAACTCGCCGAGCAGTCTTTTGGCACCTCGCTCGAGCAGCTCGACGACCGTCGCATTTACAAGCTGCTGGTCAAACTCGTGCAGGAGCGCTCCGCCGCCCGCCCGCTCAACAACGGCAAGAAAAAGCTCTATTACATTTCCGCCGAATTTTTGATCGGCAAGCTGCTCATCAACAATATGATCGACCTCGGCATCTACGACGAGGTTAAGGACCAGCTCACCGCCGCAGGCCACGACCTCAACAAGATCGAGGAGTTCGAGGTCGAGCCGTCACTCGGCAACGGCGGCCTGGGCCGCTTGGCCGCATGCTTCCTGGATTCCATCGCCACGCTGGGCTTGACCGGCGATGGCGTGGGCCTCAACTATCACTACGGTCTGTTCCGTCAGCGCTTTGTCGACAACCAGCAGAAGGCCGTCCCCGACGAGTGGCTCGGTGAGCAGGACATCCTAGTCGACGATGACCGCTCCTACACCGTCGAGTTCGGCGATTTTGCCGTTACCTCCAAGCTCGTCAACATCGATGTGCCCGGTTACGGCCAGCCCACCAAGAACCGCCTGCGCCTGTTCGACCTGGCGAGCGTCGACGACGGCCTGGTCCCCGGCAGCTCCATCGACTTCGACAAGACCGAGATCGCCAAGAACCTCACCTTGTTCCTCTACCCCGACGATTCCGACGAGCAGGGCCGCCTACTTCGCATCTATCAGGAGTACTTCATGGTGAGCAACGCCGCCCAGCTCCTGATCGACGAGTCCGTCGAGCGCGGCAGCAACCTGCACGATCTGGCCGACTATGCCGTGGTCCAAATTAACGACACGCACCCCACCATGGTCATCCCCGAGCTCATTCGCTTGCTCACCACCGAGCATGGCATCGAGTTTGACGAGGCCGTGACCATCGTACGCTCCATGGTCGCCTACACTAACCACACGATTCTTGCCGAGGCGCTCGAGAAGTGGCCGCTCGCCAGCCTGCAGAAGGTCTCCCCTGCCATCGCCGACATTATCGTCAAGCTCGATGAGATCGCGAAGGCCGAGCACGATGACCCGCGCGTCGCCATCATTGACGAGCACGACACCGTCCACATGGCCCACATGGACATCCACTTTGGCTTCTCCATCAACGGCGTAGCCGCCCTCCACACCAAGATTCTGGAGGACACCGAGCTTCATCCGTTCTACGAGATCTATCCCAAGAAGTTCTCCAACAAGACCAACGGCATCACCTTCCGCCGCTGGATCCATGGGGCCAACCCCGCGCTCGCCAGCCTGCTCGACGATGTGATTGGCACCGACTGGCGCAGCACCGGCGATCTGAGCAAACTCGCCAAGTTCGCCGACGACAAGGACGTTCTTGAGCGCCTGGCCGCCACCAAGGTCGAAGCCAAGGCCATCATGCGCCAGTTCATGGCGCTCGAGCAGGGCGTGACCATTCCCTCCAACGCCATCATCGACGTCCAGGTCAAGCG
>DBEZXT010000057.1:0-3169 GCA_048291645.1 Collinsella aerofaciens
GGAGCTCAAAGGTATTTGCAAAAGGTACGTTACGCAGTCGTTTACGCAGGTGGCGCTCGACAACGTAAGCCTGTCTTTTCGCGATAACGAGTTCGTGGCCATTCTGGGTCCCTCGGGTTCGGGTAAAACTACGATGCTCAACGTTATCGGCGGACTGGACCACTTTGATTCTGGTGACTTACTGATCGACGGTATTTCGACCAAAGACTTTCACGATCGCGATTGGGATGCCTACCGCAACAACCGCATCGGCTTTGTGTTCCAAAGCTATAACCTCATTCCGCATCAGACCATTTTGGAAAACGTGGAGCTGGCGCTCACGCTCACGGGCGTGGGGCATGCCGAGCGCCGCCAGCGTGCGCGCGAGGCGTTGGAGAAAGTCGGCTTGGGCGAGCACGTTAACAAGCGCCCGAGCCAACTTTCGGGCGGGCAGATGCAGCGCGTGGCCATCGCCCGCGCCCTGATCAACGATCCCGAGATTGTGCTGGCAGACGAGCCGACCGGCGCTTTGGATTCAACGACATCCGTACAGGTCATGGACCTGCTCAAGGACGTGGCGCGCGACCGTCTGGTCATCATGGTCACGCATAATCCCGAGCTGGCGTACCGTTACGCCACGCGCATCGTCAACCTCGCAGACGGTAAGATCACCGACGATTCCGATCCCTTTGATGTTGCCAAAGCCGCGCGTCGCGAGGCCAAGCCCACGCGTAAAACCTCGATGAGCTTTGTAATGGCGCTGGGCCTTTCTGCCCGAAACCTTATGACCAAGAAGGGCCGTACGGCCATGACTGCATTTGCGGGCTCGATTGGCATTATCGGTATCGCGGCGATTCTGGCGCTGTCCAACGGCGTAAACGGCTACATCAAAAAGGTCGAGGAGGATACGCTTTCGAGCTATCCGCTCACCATTTCCAAGCAGGATTACGACCTGTCGTCCATGATGGGCGGGCAGGGGGCCACGGAGGATGGCGATGATGTGAGCGGCGCTTCCGACAGTAAGGACGATTCGGTCAAGAAGTCCGATAAGATTCCCGTGGTCACGGCCGTGAAGGACATGTTCGCGAGCGTTAAGTCCAACGATATGACGAGCTTCAAGGCATGGCTCGATGCCGGTGGCGACGGCATCGACAAAGAGGTCAACGCTATTCAGTACGGCTATGGCGTAACGCCGGTTGTCTGTCGCGCGGGCAAGGGCGACGAGAAGCCCGTGCGTCTGGTGCCCAATGCCATGACCGAGGCCATGAGCGGCGGCGCGAGCTCGGCGGCAACGGTGAGCATGGAGTCCATGGGAACCTCGGTCTTCAACGAAATGATTGACGACCAGAGCCTGCTCGACCGCCAGTACGATGTCGTTGCCGGTCATTGGCCCGCGTCCGCCAACGAGGCCGTGATGGTGCTTTCGAGCCGTGGCACGGTGGGCGACTATACGCTCTATAGCATCGGTGCGTTGGATATCGATGAGCTCAACGACCTGGTCAACAGCGCCATGACGGCCGATGGCGGGGTCGAGACGCCCGAGACCGCTGCCGACTTTACCTACGACGATGCGCTGTCCACCACGTTTAAGGTGCTGTCGCCGGCAGATGCGTATCGCAAAAACGAAGAGACCGGTATGTGGGCCGATATGTCCGGTGACGCCGACTTCATGGCGGCCAAGGTTGCCGATGGCATTGACGTGCGCATTGTGGGCGTGGTACGGCCCAACGAGACGGCCAACGCGAGCGCCCTTTCGCCCGGTATCGCCTACACACATGCGCTGACTCGCCAGCTTATGGAGCGCGCGGCCGATTCGAAGATTGTGCAGGAGCAGCTTGCTCATCCCGAGACGGATGTCTTTACCGGCAAAACGTTCGACGAGTTGCAGGGCGAGGCCAAGCAGGGCGTGGACCTGGGCAGCATGTTCAGCGTTGACGAGGCGGCGCTCAAGAGCGCGTTCTCGTTCGATGCGTCCGCGCTTTCGGGTGTGGCCGGCGGTATGGACCTTTCGGGCATCGATTTGTCAGGCCTGGATATCGACCTTTCGGGCGTTGGCGAGGACATCGACTTCAACGACATCATGGCCAAGGCGCCGGCCCCCGATTTCTCGGGAGTCTTCGATGGCTTGGAACTCACACCCGAGCAGATGCAGCAGGTGGGCGCGCTTGCCAACCAGCTGTTTGAGGGCTTTATGCAGTCCGATCAGTTTAAGGCGCTGACGCCCGAAGATCTTAAGGACGCGACAAAGCTTGCCGCCGCATTCTCGGCATATCTTGAGAACGATGCCGCGGCGCAGCAATGCTTAGCGCAGCTCAAGGCGCTGGGCGGAGATGTGCTGGCTGAGCGGCTACAGCAGGCAATGACCGACTACGTACAAAAACAGCTCGCGCCCTATTTGCAGCAGGCTATGGACCAGGTGATGAAGGCGATCAGCGAGCAGATTGCGACGACCGTATCGTCCCAGCTCAAAGCAGGCGCGGCGGGGCTCATGGGACAAATGGCGACGCAGATGTCGTCGAGTTTTGCCAACCTGGCGAGCGCCATGCACGTGGATGCGAGCGCCTTTGCCCGTGCTATCCACTTCAACATGGATGCCGAGGACCTGAGCTCGCTCATGATGAGCTATGCGAAGGCGTCGCAGCTCACCTACGACAACAACCTGACCACGCTGTGTTATGCGGACGAGGCAGATCCCATCTCGGTCAAGATCTTCCCGCGCGACTTTGAGGCCAAGGAGCGCGTGCTCGACCATATCGATGCGTATAACAAGCAGGTCAAAGCCGCCGGGCATGACGAGCAGGCAATCTCGTACACCGACTACATGGGCATCATCATGGGCTCGGTGACCGATATCGTGAACACCATCAGCTTGGTGCTCATTGCGTTTGTGAGTATTAGCCTGGTGGTGAGCTCTATCATGATCGGCATCATCACCTACATCAGCGTGCTGGAGCGCAAAAAGGAGATCGGCATCTTGCGCGCGATCGGCGCGTCGAAACGCAACGTGGCCAACGTATTCAATGCCGAGACCTTTATCGAGGGCCTCATCGCCGGCGTCTTTGCCATTGTCGTCGTGGTGGCCGTGAGCTTCCCGGTTAATACCTGGGCGCTTGCGGCCAAACAGGTCCCCAACCTGATGAGCCTGCCCGTGCAGGATGCGCTGGTGCTCATTGCAATTTCGGTGTTGCTG
>DBEZXT010000058.1:0-15057 GCA_048291645.1 Collinsella aerofaciens
GCCTCGCGCGAGTACATCGGCGCGCTCGATGACATCGAGGCCGCCAAGGAGATGCTCCGCGACACCAGCGATGCGGACGAGAAGGAGATGCTCCAGATGGACATCTCCGAGAACGAGGAAAAGCTTCCCCAGCTCGAGGAAGACATCAAGTACATGCTCATCCCGAGTGACCCCAACGACGACAAGAACACCATCGTCGAGATTCGCTCCGCCGCCGGTGGCGACGAGGCAGCCATCTTCGCCGGCGACTTGTACAAGATGTACCAGCGCTTCTGCGAGTCGCGTGGCTGGAAGACCACCGTGCTCGATTCCAGCCCCAGCGAGGCCGGCGGCTTCAAGTCCATTGAGTTCAAGGTCGAGGGCGACCGCGTCTACTCCGTTATGAAGTATGAGTCCGGCGTGCACCGCGTCCAGCGCGTCCCCAAGACCGAGTCCCAAGGCCGCATCCAGACTTCAACGGCTACCGTCGCCGTGCTTCCCGAGGCCGAGGAGATCGACGTCCAGATCAACCAGTCCGACCTGCGCATCGACACCTACTGCGCCTCCGGCCCTGGCGGTCAGTGCGTTAACACTACCTACTCCGCCGTGCGCATCACCCACCTGCCCACCAACACCGTGGTACAGTCGCAGGAGCAGCGCTCCCAGATTCAGAACCGCGAGGTCTGCATGCAGATGCTGCGCGCCCGTCTGTACGAGATGGAACTCGAGAAGCAGCAGGCCGAGCTCGGTGCCGAGCGCCAGAGCCAGATCGGCCACGGCAACCGTTCCGAGAAGATCCGTACTTACAACCAGCCCCAGGACCGCGTGACCGATCACCGTATCGGCTTCAACTCCACCTACAACGGCGTCCTCCTGGGCGATCAGCTCGGCACCGTCATCGAGGCACTCGCCGCCGCCGAGCGTGCCGAGAAGCTGGCACAGGCTGTGTAGTGGGTTACGCGGTTTTGCCAAACCGCGTAACGGCTCGACGCTGCAAACGCCCCTAAGCGGCAATCTGACGTTCAATCGTCGGTCGCGTACCGAAGTACGCTTCCCTCCTCTTTCACGTCACCTTGCTCGCTTAGGGGCGTTTTCGCTGACTTATGCTCAACCTGCGGCGCCTTGATGTAGTCATTGGGGATGTTCTTAAATGACTGGGTTGGGCACATTGCTTTGAGATGTTATTCAATCTGTCTTGATGGCCTTTAGGCTGTTTGCCTGCTTAAAGCAATTAACGGTGTGCATCTGCTATTAGAAATATTGCTCGAAAAATTGTCCAAGAAGTCGCGGGGCGATTTTTGACGCGTCGCGCGTCAAGTGATGTGGCAAGTTCTTGGTTAGATATTGGTCAGTTTTGGGGCAACCTTGCCAAAAGCTTGACGGATGCAGATTTAGACGTCGACGAATGAACACTCTAGGCAGGCTCCAAGCAAAATTCTGGGCTGATTCTCGATAATCGCTTCCAATCGTCCCTTGCTGCGTGCCACCCTCGCGTACAATCTGCTCCGACATTCGCGCGCCGCCCGGCGCTTAAGAGGGGAGGACCCCATGGCAAACGAGATCTGGACCATCAAGCGTTGTCTCGAGTGGACCAAGGAGTACCTGGCCGAGCGCGGTGAGGAGCATCCCCGTCTTTCTGCCGAGTGGCTGCTGTGTGCGGCAACGGGCCTGGCGCGTATCGACTTGTATATGCGCATGGACGAGACGCTCGACGCAGCGCAGCTCGAGACCATGCATGCGGCCGTCGTCCGACGCGCGAAGGGCGAGCCGCTGCAGTACATCACCGGTAGCACGCAGTTTCGCATGATCGACGTCGCGTGCGCCCCCGGCGTGCTCATCCCGCGCCCCGAGACCGAGATGCTCGTCGAGGAAGTCCTGGACTATCTGGATGCCGAGGTACTGAGCCCCGAGGCCGCCGCCCGCCAGCGCGTGGAGCTGCCTTGGAACGATGAGGTCGAGCAGGCTCGCAAAGCCGAGGCCGCGCTGGCAGACGAACGCGCGACCGCCGAGCGCCGTGCCGCCAACCTGACGGCCGCCGATGAGGCTGCGCTGGGTAGCGACGTGCTCGGTAGCCGCGCCTATGCCGAGGAGCTTGCCGATCGCGAGGCCGAGGAAGCCGCGCAGGCAGCAGAAGCCGAAGCCGCGGAAGCCGCCGAGCCCGAGCTCGACGAATACGGCATCGCCATTGAGGGTGCCGACCAACAGACGACTCCCGCGCAAGATGCCGCCGAGGCCAACGTACCTGCCCCAGCCGAGCTCCGCACTGCCCGCGTTCTCGAGGTCGGCTGCGGCACGGGCTGTATCTCGCTCTCGCTTGCCTGGGAGCGTCGCGGCCACGTCACCTGCACTGCTACCGATATCGAGCCGCGCGCCATCGACCTTGCTACCAAAAACCGCGATGCGCTTGGCCTCACGTCCGACGAGGTCGCCTTTAGCCTCACCAACCTGGTGAGCTCCATTCCCCGCGAAGAGTGGGGCACCTTTGACGTGCTCGTCTCCAACCCGCCCTACATTCCCACCGATGTCATGCGCTCGCTGCCGCACGAGGTCAAGGACTTTGAGCCCGATCTGGCGCTCGAGGGCGGTGCCGACGGCCTCGATATCTTCCGCCGTCTGCTCAACGCGGCGCCCTACATGTTGCGCGCCGGCGGCCTCTTTGCCTGCGAGCTCTACGAGGGCGCGCTCGACGCCGCGGCCGAGCTCTGCCGTCAAGCGGGCCTTTCGGATGTGCGCATCGTCCACGACCTCACCGATCGTCCCCGTATCGTCCGAGCCATCGTCACCGAGCCCAAGCAGCGCCAGTAATATTTATTAACTGGTTAGCAAAAATTATAAAATAGTTTATAATTAGGACGGCTGAAAGAGGTCGGCCCATGCAACCTCCTACCTTTCGGGAAATCATTGCCCTACTCAAGCACGATGGATTCGTGAAGGTCGCGCAAGTCGGCAGTCATGCTAAGTATGTTTCTGGCGACCGTGTTGTCACCGTGAACGGCTCTGGTGGTGATCGACCAAAGAAGGGCACGTGGGCAAGTATTCGTCGCCAAGCTGGATGGTAGTTGGAGGCAAAATGAGGCAGCGATTTACCTATGACTGCGTTCTCATAAAAGAAGACGACGGTTACTGCGCCAGCTTCCCGCAGATTCCCGGTGCCTTTGCCGATGGCGATACGCGCGAAGAAGCGATTGCCCATGCCACCGAGGCGCTGATGGCGTTTTTGGCCGACGACCTCAACAACGGTTTGACTCCGGCAGGGTACGAACGCTCGGCCGAGGTCGTGGCCCTTTCAGTCGAAATCGACCACGAGGACGCTCGAGAAGCGGCGTGCCGAACATTTAAAGACGCGGCGCTGGACCTCAAAGTCTCCGCTCCGCGGATTACCGCGCTGGTCAAAGCCGGAAAGCTCGATGTTGAACTCGTCGATGGCCGTCGGATGATAACGATAGACAGCATCGAGCGTTACGCCGCCCAAGAACGTCACGCCGGAAGACCCAAGAAGTTCGTAGCCGTCCAATAACCCCCTCACTTTCACCGACTACTAGAGCCGCTCACCAAACCAACATGCGCTCTGGGCAAATAGGTTGAATGTTTCGTGCGAGAATGCCCCACAGTAAACAAACTTGCACCGGAGCGTAAGGGGCTGGCATACACATGCAGACGGTCTATCGGGTATACGAGGGAACGCGCGAGCCGCATCGGCTTGCCGTCGAGCGCACGGCCGAGGTGCTCGGCCGCGGCGGCCTGGCCTTGATTCCGACCGAGACCGTCTACGGTGTTGCCGTGGCAGTCAACGCCTTCTCGGACGCCGTGCCCCAAGATACAAGCGAATTCCCATCGTGGCCGCGCGATCCGCAGGCTGCCGTCAATGGCGCCGCAGTTCCTGCGCTCGGCACCGGCTATCGCCGTATCTTCACTCTCAAGCAACGTGAGCTCACGCAAACCGTCGCTTGGCTGGTCGATGGCGTCGAAGCACTCGACCGCTATGGCGTGGATATCCCGGAAGATGCCCGCGTACTCGCGCGACGATGCTGGCCGGGAGCCCTGACTATCGTGGTCAAGGCAGCCCCCTGCGTGCCGACCTTTATGCGCGCTGCCGACGACACCGTGGCCCTGCGCGCTTCGGCCTCTCCCGTGGTCCAAGCGCTCATCCGCGCCTGCGGCAGTCCCCTTGCCTGCACGAGCGCCAACACGCACGGCGCGCCTTCGCCGGCAAGCTTTGCCGCCGTCGAGGGTCGCATCCTGGAGGGGGTCGATGTTGCCGTCGACGCCGGTGAGACCCCGTGTCGCGACGCCTCGACCATCGTGTCGTTCCAGCACGGCGGGCTCCAGATCCTGCGCCAAGGCGCACTTCCCGCATCAGAGATCGAGCGGGTCCTGTCCGACCCGATGCAATAGAAGGGTGTAAGCGATGTCGTTGAATCTGGGCAGCCTGGGCATGGAAGATGCCTCGTTTAACTTTGGCGGTTCCTACATCATGGCGCTCGACTGCGGCACTACCTCGGTACTCGCGGCCATTGTCGACGAATACGGCTGCATCGTTGCCCAGGCGCGTCGTAGCGTCAAAACCAGCTTCCCGCGCCCCGGCTGGGTGGAGCAGGATCCCACGGAGGTGCTTGCCAGCCAGATCGGCGTGATGATGGAGGTTCAGTTTAAGAGCGGCATCCATTCCGATCGCATCGCCGCCATCGGCATCTCCAACCAGCGCGAGACCACGGTGGTCTGGGACCGCGTGAGCGGCCAGCCCATCTATAACGCCATCGTATGGCAGTGCCGTCGTACCGCGCCGGCGATCGACGCGTTGGTTGAACAGGGTTGCGAGGAGCTGGTGCGCTCCCGCACGGGACTTACGCTTGACCCGTATTTCTCGGCCTCCAAGGTGCAGTGGATTCTCGACAACGTCGACGGCGCACGCGAGAGCGCGGCGGCGGGCGACCTCATGTTTGGCACCATCGACACCTGGCTCATCTACAACCTCACCGGCGGCCAGGTCTTTGCCACCGACTACACCAATGCCAGCCGCACGGCACTCTTTAATATCCATACGCTCGATTGGGACGACGACCTGCTGGCGCTCTTTGACGTTCCACGTTCCATGATGCCCGAGGTTCGCTGGAGCTCGGGCGACTACGGCCGCGTCGCGAGCGACATCATGACCAACATGCCGCCCATCATGGGCGTGGCGGGCGACCAGCAGGCATCGCTGTTCGGCCACTGCTGCTTCTATCCCGGCCAGACCAAAAACACCTATGGCACGGGCTGCTTTATGCTCATGAACACCGGTGACGAGATCGTCGAATCCAAGAATGGCCTGGTCTCCACCATCGGTATCGCTGCGGACGGCAAAGTCAGCTATGCGCTCGAGGGCTCTATTTTTGCCGCCGGCTCAACGATGAACTGGCTTCGCAACAACATGGGCATCATCTCGAGCGTGAGCGAGTCGGCACAACTCGCCGCTTCGATTAGCGACAACGAGGGCTGCTACTTCGTTCCCGCCTTTGCAGGTTTGGGTGCTCCCTGGTGGGACCCGCATGCCCGCGGTATCGTGTGCGGTCTGACCGGCGCCTCGAGCCGTGCGACCATCGTACGTGCCGCCTGCGAATCCATGGCATATCAGAGCTACGACGTGCTGCGCGCCATGGAGCAGGACGTGGGACTTTCGATTGAGCGCCTGTCTGTCGATGGCGGTGCCTCGCGCAACGAGTTCATCATGCAATTCCAGGCCGACCTGCTGGATATCCCCGTGCTGCAATGCGAGACGGTGGAGACCACGGCAATCGGTGCCGCGTACTTGGCGGGTCTTGCCGTCGGCTATTGGGAAGACCTTGAAGAGCTGGAGCAAAATGCCCAGATCGTTAGGACCTTCCTTCCCCATATGTCCGCCGAGCGTCGCGAGCAAAACCTTGCGGGCTGGCGTGATGCAGTCAAGCGCTCGCTCAGTACCGCACAGTAGGGCTGCGATGGGCTGCTCGATACAACAAACCGCTAAACTTATGCATGGCGTGCGGCGGCAACATTGCTGCGCGCCTTGTCAGCAAGGCCGTTTTGCGGCTGCAACGAAAGGGGCAATCAACCCATGACCGTCACCTACGATGCGTCCCGTGTGACGCTTGTCGATCATCCGCTCGTCCAGCACAAGCTGTCGATCCTGCGCGACAAAAACACCGGCACCAACCAGTTCCGTCAGCTCGTGCGCGAACTCGCGCTTTTTGACGGCTACGAGGCCATGCGCGACCTGCCCATGGAAGACGTCGAGGTCGAGACCCCCATCACTACCGCCACGTTCAAACAGCTTGCCGGCAAGAAACTCGCCATCGTGCCCATCCTGCGTGCGGGCCTTGGCATGGTCGACGGCATCCTCGACCTGGTGCCCTCCGCTCGCGTGGGCCACATCGGCATGGAGCGCGACGAGGTCACCCACGAGCCGCACGAGTATTACTGCAAGATGCCCAAGGATATCGACCAGCGCATCTGCCTGGTCGTCGACCCCATGCTCGCCACGGGCGGTTCGGCCGAGATGGCCATTAGCTACCTGCGCGAGCGCGGTGTCAAGGACATCCGCATGCTGTGCATCGTCGCGGCCCCCGAGGGCCTCAAGTCGCTGACTGAGAAGGATCCTGATGTGCATATCTATACCTGCGCCATCGACGACCATCTCAACGAGGCGGCCTACATCGTTCCCGGCCTGGGCGACGCCGGTGACCGCATCTACGGCACGCTCTAGTCGCTGGGCTAAGACGGCCGCGGCTGCAAATACGAAGAAACGGTGCGCGCGGATGAACAAAAGGCGACCGCGCGCACTCCTGTTAACGGACGTTTTGCCCTGCAGGGTTCGAGAAAAACGTATTACCGTACCTGCGGCATAAAGAAGGTCTTAAGAAAACGAACAGGTGCGTATTAACCGATGCTTTTTCGGTTGTACTTTAGCGATTGGCTCGTACAATAGTCACCAATGTTTGGCGGGAACTGTTCTGTGAAGCGTTAAAAAGGAAAGTGAGGACGCCAGTGTTTCAGATAGCCGATCTGCTCGCTATCGTTGCAGGCGCCATCGCGGGCGCAATTGCCTTCCTTCCCTTTGTCTTTACGCTCAAGCCGGTTCTTGACGATAAACAGAATGCGGACATGCTCAAGGGTATGGTGAGTCTGGCGGTCTCGGCAATCGCCCTGCTCGTCTTTACCTTGGTTGTGTTTGTGTTGTTCGGAGAGGCATTTCGCATGTTCCTCCTGGGCGAGGCGATCGGCTTCGTGGCCTTTATGGCCGCCTGCACGGTTCGCGTCGCCAAGGCGCTGCGAGATCCTCATGAGGTCGAAAGGTAAGTCGTGGAAATTTTTGAAAAGCTGCCTGATGAGATTAATCATCTGGTCAGCGAGTTCAGCTCCACCCCTGTCGTGGGCGATCTGAGCTGCGGCATCACGCAGTACTCGTTTTGGCTGATCGTCTCCACGATCGTGCTCCTGATCGTCCTGGCCGTGTTCAAGAAGAAGCAGACCCTGGTTCCCAAGGGCTTCTTCGTCAACGGTTTCGAGTACATCATCGAGTACGTCGAGAACGATATCGGCAAGGGCGTCGTGGGTGAGAACTGGAAGAAGCACTTCCCGTTCCTGTGCTCGCTTTTCCTGTTCATTCTGATCAACAACATGATCGGCCTGATCCCGGGAATGAAGCCCGGCACCGGCGCAATCGGCTCCACCGCCGCGCTCGCCATCTTCGCCTTCGTGTACTTCATCTACTACGGATGCAAGGCTCACGGCGTGATCGGCTACATCAAGAGCCTCGCCCCGCAGGGCGTGAGCTTCCCGATGAACGTGCTCGTGTGGGTCGTCGAGCTTTTCTCGACCTTCCTGCGCCTCATCACGCTCGCCGTCCGTCTGTTCTGCAACATGTTCGCAGGACACGTGGTCATGGGCTCGTTCGCCATCATGGCGAGCATGTTCATGCAGCCGCTGCTTCAGCAGGTTTCCGCGGCCCACGCCGTCGGCGCCCTGCCTTCGCTAGCCTGGCTTGCCATCCTCATCCTGATCTATGCGATCGAGCTTGTGGTCGGCGCCATCCAGGCTTACGTCTTCACGGTCCTTACCGCCGTGTATGTCTCCGAGGCAGAGGAGGTCGCGGAGGAGGAGTAGTCTTCCGTTCGCGCCTTAAAGGTAAGGTAATTCGTTAAACCGCCTGTGCCCGTACCCATGGAGCCCGGCAGTTATAAAAAGGTTATCCTGCGTGAAATAAGACACGCACGACAAAGGAGGAATCGTGGGAGTTATCGGTTACGGTCTCGGTGTTATCGGCGCTGGTCTTGCTATCGGCCTGTCTGCTCTGGGTGCTACGGGTGCTATGGCCCGTCAGCCTGAGGTCCAGGGCCGCGTGTTCACCGTCTTCATCATGGGCTCCGCCTTCGGCGAGGCTCTGGCTCTGATCGGCTTCGTTGTCGCGCTGATCGTTAAATAGCACGGAGCGTCAAGTATGAATCTTTCATCCCAGAAGAGCGCGATCGCACTCTCCGCGTCCGCGGCCGCGCTGCTCATGCCGGTTTCCGCGTTCGCTGAGGACGGCGCTGCCGGTGCGGACATCCTCATCCCTAAGATGGCGGAGTTCATCCCGGCGCTTATCGCCTTCCTGATTATCTGGATCGTGCTGGCCAAGGTCGCCCTGCCGGGCATCATGAAAACCATGGAGGAGCGCGGCAAGAAGATCGAGGAGAGCCTCGACGAGGCCGAGAAGACCAAGCAGGAGGCTATCGCCAAGCGTGCTGAGTCCGACTCGATCGTCACCGACGCCCGTCGTCAGGCTGCCGACATTGTTCTCGAGGCCCGTAAGGACGCCGAGTCCGAGCGCGCCCGCATTATCGAGGCTGCTCACAAGGAGGCCGAGGAGATCATCGCCAAGGCTCATACGACCGTCGAGGACGAGCGCAAGTCCATCTACGCCGGTGCCGCGAGCTCCATCGCCGACCTGTCCGTTGCCGTCGCCACCAAGATCGTGGGCGAGGCACTCGAGGACGATGCCGAGCAGAAGAAGCTCATCGAGCGCTACATCCAGGAAGCAGGTAGCCTGAATGCCGACTAGCCGCTATCAGGACAAGGTGCTCGAGACCTACGCGCGCTCCCTTCTGGAAGCCGCTAAGGCCGAGAACCATGTGTTCGAGGACCTCGAGATGATCGAGCGCCTGGCTAGCGCCAGCCCCGAGATCATCGCCGTGCTCGACACCATGTCCAAGCGCGACCAGCTCGACCTTCTTCCCAAGGTGGCAGCTGCCTTTAAGTATGTTGCCGAGGAAGACGAGGATGTAGTGGGCGTGACCGTCACCACGGCGATCCCGCTCGACGACGAGCTGCGTCAAACCATCACTAAGAAATGCGAGCAGGACTTCGGCCGCAAGGTATTCCTTATCGAGCAGGTCGACCCGTCTATCGTGGGCGGCCTGGTGCTCGAGGCCCGCGGCGAGCGTCGTGACATTTCCGTCAAGACGCAGCTGCGCATCGCGCAGGAGACCCTCGCAAACTCTGCTAATTCGTACGGAGGTGAAGCCTAATGTCCGAAACCCTCAATGCCCAGGATATCGCCAAGAAACTGCAGGAGCAGCTCACGAGCCTCTCCGCGACGGTCGATACGCATGAGGTTTCAACGGTCGACGAGGTAGGCGACGGCATCGCGCGCGTCTCCGGCCTCAAGAGCGCCATGGCAGGCGAGCTTCTGGAGTTCAAGAGCTCCGATACCGGTGAGACCGTCTTCGGCCTTGCCCAGAACCTTGACCGTGACGAGGTCGGCGCCGTTCTGTTTGGTGCCGTCGACTCCATCAAGGAAGGCGACGAGTGCCGCACCACTGGCCGCATTATGGATATCCCCGTGAGCCGCGCCATGCTCGGCCGCGTCGTCAATCCGCTCGGCCAGCCCATCGACGGCCTGGGCGACATCGTCGCCACGCACCGTCGTCCCATTGAGTTCAAGGCCCCCGGCGTCATCGACCGTACCCCGGTGTGCGAGCCGGTTCAGACCGGCCTGTTGGCCATCGACTCCATGGTGCCTATTGGTCGCGGTCAGCGAGAGCTCATCATCGGCGACCGTAAGACCGGTAAGACCGCCATTGCCATCGACGCTATCCTCAACCAGCGCGGCAAGGGCATGGTCTGCATCTATGTCGCCATCGGCCAGAAGGCCTCCACGGTTGCCAACATCCGCGAGACCCTCGCCCAGCACGGTGCGCTCGACTACACCATCATCGTTTCGGCCACCGCTGCCGATTCCGCCCCTATGCAGTACATCGCGCCTATGGCCGGTGCCGCTATCGGCGAGTTCTTCATGTACAACGGCGAGGACGGCAAGCCCGCCAGCGAGACCAACCCCGGCGGCCACGTGCTCGTCATCTACGATGACCTGTCCAAGCAGGCTGTGGCCTACCGTCAGATGTCGCTGACGCTGCATCGTCCGCCCGGACGCGAGGCCTATCCTGGTGACATCTTCTACCTGCACTCTCGTCTGCTCGAGCGTGCCGTCAAGATGTCCAAGAAGAACGGTTATGGCTCCATGACGGCTCTGCCGATCATCGAGACCCAGGACGGCGACGTCTCGGCCTACATTCCGACCAACGTCATTTCCATTACGGATGGTCAGATCTACCTGCAGTCCGAGCTCTTCTTCCAGGGCCAGCGCCCGGCAGTCGACGTGGGCATTTCCGTGTCCCGCGTCGGTGGCGACGCGCAGACCAAGGCCATGAAGCAGGTCGCCGGCAACCTCCGTCTGGACCTCGCTTCGTACCAGGAGCTCGCCGGCTTTACGCAGTTCGGCTCCGACCTCGACGAGGCTACTCAGAAGCAGCTGACCCATGGTGCCCGCATGACCGAGCTCCTGAAGCAGCCGCGCTACAAGCCGTTTGAGGTTGGCGAGCAGATCGTTACGCTGTTCGCTGGCAACGAGGGCTTCCTGGATGACCTGGAGATCGCCGACGTGCTGCCTTTCCGTGCCGAGCTCATCGAGTACATGGACAATGGCTTTGGCTCGCTGCTCGACAAGGTTCGCGCCAAGAAGATCGATGATGACACCAAGGCTGAGCTCTTGCGCGTCATCGGCGACTTCAAGCAGCAGTTCATGGCCAAGCACCATTCGGATGTTTCTGGATCAGAGGAGAACTAAGCCCCATGGCCAACCTTCGCGACATTAAGAAGCGAATCTCCTCGGTTACCACGACCAAGCAGATCACGCGCACGATGGAGATGGTCTCTACGGCCAAGATCCGTCGTGCCCTCGATCGCTCCAAGCAGGCCGAGCCCTATAAGGAGGCGCTGACCGACGTCATGTTGACGGTCGCCGGCGACGCTTCCTGTTCGGGCACCGATCCCATGCTGCAGAAGCATGAGAACGTCAAGCATGGCCTGATTGTCGTTATTGCCTCGGACCGCGGCCTTGCCGGCGGTTTCAATACGACGGTGGAGCGCACGGCCGAAAAGCTCGCCGCTTCTTGGGCGAACGACGGCATCGAGTGCGAGATCATCGCGTGCGGGCGTAAGCCGGCCACGTATTTCCATGACCGCGCAAACGTCGTCATGCACTTTGAGGGCAACTCCTCTGAGCCCGATTTCAATCAGGCCCGCATGATCTCCTCTCATATCTGCGATGCGTATCGTGCCGGTGAGCTTGACCGTGTCGAGCTTGTCTACCACCACGCCAAGAACCGCGTGGATCAGGAGCTTCGCGTCGAGCATCTGTTGCCGCTCGACCCCGAGATGATCGCTATGGCCCACGGTCCGCGTAAGAACGAGACCGACGCCCCTAAGCGCATCTCGTCCACGTTCGAGTTCGTGCCCTCTCCCGAGCATGTTCTCGGCAAGCTTGTGCCGTCTTATATCCTGACGGTCATCTACCAGGCCCTGATCGATTCGGCGGCTGCCGAGCAGGGTGCACGCCGCAAGGCCATGCACTCCGCGACGGAAAACGCCACCGCGATCATCTCGACCCTTACCCGCACGTATAGTCGCGTGCGCCAGGCTTCGATCACGACCGAGATTAACGAGATCGTCGGCGGAGCCTCAGCATTGGAGGAACAGTAATGGCTAATAACACCGTAAAGCTTGCGGTCGAGGAAGCCACCAAGAAGACGACTGCCGGTGATGGTCGCATCGTGCGAATCATCGGCCCTGTCGTCGACGTCAAGTTTGACGGCGCGGTGCCCCCGATCTACAACGCGCTCACGGTCGAGGCCGAGACCCCGATCGGTCACCTGAGCACGATCCTCGAGGTCGAGAGCCAGCTTCCGGGCGGCGTCGTCCGCACGGTCGCCATGTCCTCGACCGACGGCCTGCAGCGCGGCCTCATCGCCACCGATACCGGTGAGCCCATGAAGATGCCCGTTGGTCCCAAGACGCTCGGCCGCATTTGGAACGTCATGGGCAAGCCCGTCGACGGCAAGCCCATGCCCGAGGTGGAGGAGTTCTACCCCATCCACCATGCAGCGCCCCGTTTCGACGAGCTCACCACCAAGACCGAGATCTTCGAGACCGGCATCAAGGCCGTCGACCTGCTCGAGCCCTACATCCGTGGCGGCAAGACGGGCCTGTTCGGCGGCGCCGGCGTCGGCAAGACCGTTCTGATTCAGGAGCTCATCAACAACCTCGCCCAGGAGCACGGCGGCACCTCGGTGTTCACCGGCGTCGGCGAGCGTACCCGCGAGGGCACCGACCTGTTCCTCGAGATGAGCGAGTCTGGCGTTATCGACAAGACCTGCTTGGTCTATGGTCAGATGAACGAGCCGCCCGGAGCGCGTCTGCGCATCGGTCTGGCCGGCCTTACCACCGCTGAGTATTTCCGTGATCGTGGCCAGGACGTTCTGCTGTTCATCGACAACATCTTCCGCTTCTCTCAGGCAGGTTCCGAGGTTTCCGCGCTGCTGGGCCGTATGCCGTCCGCCGTTGGTTACCAGCCCACGCTGGCAACCGAGATGGGCGACCTCCAGGAGCGCATTACCTCGACCAAGACGGGCTCCATTACCTCCGTCCAGGCTGTCTACGTCCCCGCAGACGACCTGACCGACCCGGCGCCTGCCACGACGTTTACGCACCTCGACGCCACCACGGTTCTTTCGCGTAGCATTTCGTCGCTCGGCCTGTTCCCGGCTATCGACCCGCTCGCATCTTCCTCCGACGCTCTCGATCCCTCGATCGTCGGCGAGGAGCACTACCGTGTCGCCGTCAAGGTCCAGGAGCTCCTGCAGGAGTACTCCGACCTTCAGGACATCATCGCCATTCTGGGTATGGACGAGCTGTCCGAGGAGCAGCGCCTTACGGTCAACCGTGCCCGTAAGATTCAGCAGTTCCTCTCGCAGTCCTTCCACGTCGCGGAGAAGTTCACCGGCAACCCCGGTGTCTACGTCCGCGTCGAGGATACCGTCCGCTCTTTCGCCGAGATTGTCGACGGCAAGGCCGATGACCTGCCCGAGCAGGCTTTCCGCTATGCTTCCACGATTGAGGACGTGCGCGAGCGCGCCCGCAAGATGGGGGAGAAGTAGGTTATGCGTATCCGCATCGTGTGCCCCGTGAGCTGCGCCTATGAGGGCGACGCTGCGTTTGTGTCGATTCCGTCCACGGATGGCGAGTTTGGCGTTCTGCCTGCTCACTCCAGCGAGATCTGCACGATCGACCGCGGTTACGTTCGCGTTTCCGATAAGGCCATGGGCACTGTCGACCACACGTTTGCCGTGGCCGGCGGCTATGCCCAGGTTGCGGACGATGTCGTGACCGTTCTCGCCGAGCGCGCTTGCGATTTGGCGACCGTCGATGCCGACAAGCTTAAAGCTGATATTCAAGGTTTTGAAGAGAAGCTGGGTAATTTGTCGGAGGATGATGCACGCCGCGCCTACCTCTATAATGAAATCGCATGGTGTAAGCTCAAGCTTGCCCAATAGTCAAACGATTTAGCGTTCGACCATTTGCGAACACATCATGCCCGGGATGGCCCAGCCATCCCGGGCATGCTTTTTGAAAGGGTAGACCTTGGATATTATCCGCGTTGAGGGTGGCCACGCCATCGGAGGCTCCGTGCCCGTTTCGGGCGCCAAGAACTCCGCGCTCAAACTCATGGCGGCAACGCTTCTGGCGCCGGGCAAGACGACGCTGCAGAACGTGCCCGATATTTCCGATGTCCACGTGATGGGCAAGGTGCTCAAGGGTATGGGCGCCACAATCGATGTCCTTGACGAGCACACGCTCGAGATCGATACCTCTCAGGTCGATTCTTGGGAGGCCCCCTACGAGCTCGTTGCCAAGATGCGTGCTTCCACAGCCGTGATGGGACCCCTGCTGGGTCGCTTCCATCGCGCCAAGATCGCCATGCCGGGCGGCTGCAACCTGGGTGCTCGCAAGATCGATATGCACATTCTTGGTCTTGAGGCCCTGGGCGTTGAGTTCGATACCGCCCACGGTTACATCAACGCTAATGCGCCCCAAGGTCTGCGCGGTACCACCGTCACGCTCGAGTTCGCCAGTGTCGGTGCGACCGAGAACCTCATTATGGCATCCGTGCGCGCGCAGGGCACCACGGTTATCGACAATGCCGCCCGCGAGCCCGAGATCGTCGATCTCGCCAACATGCTCAACGAGATGGGCGCCAAGATTGTTGGCGCCGGTACGCCTGTCGTGACCATCGAGGGCGTGGAAGAGCTGCATCCTGTTACCCATCGCGTGGTGGGCGACCGCATCGAGGCCGGTACCTTTATCGTTGCCGGTGCGTTGATGGCCGACGATCGCGGTGTCGATATCACGGGCTTTTGCCCCATTCACTTGGGCATGGTGCTCAAGAAGATGGAGCTCATGGGTATCGACTGCGAGCGCGTCGAGGATGGCGTCCATGTGAACCGTGTCGAGCGTATCAAGCCGGTCGACATCCAAACGCTTCCGTTTCCCGGCTTCCCGACGGACATGCAGGCGCAGATTATGGTACTCTCCGCCCTTGCCGACGGCAGTTCCGTTATTACCGAGAACATCTTCGAGAATCGCTTTATGTTTGCCTCTGAGCTGGTGCGCATGGGTGCCGACATTCGTATCGAGAGCCATCATGCCATGATTCATGGCGTCAAGGGCTTCTCGGGTGCACAGGTT
>DBEZXT010000059.1:0-10948 GCA_048291645.1 Collinsella aerofaciens
ATACTCTCTTTCAACTACAATGAACAGGTGTCTATAAAAAGTATCAGTGTTGATTTGCGTCAGAGCAATGAACAGTTTCGAGCTGCTGTCGATAAACGAGCGGCTTCTGGATATTGTTGAGCGCTGCAATTGGAGGGGCCATGGAATCGGGGAAGATCGATCGTCGCCGACGCTATACGCTTTCGGTCATACGGGAGGCGTTCTTTGCGCTGCTGGCCGAGGTCGGCTTCGCGAAGATGACGGTGGCGGATATCTGCCGCTGTGCCGATATCAACCGCGGCACGTTCTATTTGCACTACGAGGACAAGTTCGCGCTGCTTGATGCACTTATCGACGAGGCCCTGGCGGCGGCGCCCCCGCTTGAGGGAACGGAGGCGGAGGCTCTCTGCCAGCGCCCGCCGGCAAACGATGACTATTATCTGCTCTACTCGGATGACGATGCATACGCCCGGGTGGCACAGCGCGTCGTCGAGCGCGGCGCTGAGCAGATGGTTCCCTCGATCATGGAGGAGACCGGGCTCTCGCGCGAGGACGCCTATCTGCTCTTCGTTCACAACGTCCAGGGAAATCTCGCGGTCAACCGCCTGCTCGGTTGGAGGCGAGGGCCCGAGTTCGCCCACGCCCAGGAGCTGCTCAGCGCCTATTCCGAAGGGGGTATGCGGGCGGTATCGGCCCCTTGCACACCGATCGCGAATTAGAACATGATAGCGTCGTCGGCCGTGAAGGCATCAAGGGATCCCTGCTTGACCTGAATGCAGACGTATGTGATGCCCGAGTCGGACGCGGCGCGGAACTGGCGGTGTGCGGCGGGGGAAATGCGCAGCCAGTCGCCGGCTGCAAGCTCGATTTCCTCACCGTCGATCGTGACCGAGCCCGCGCCCTCGAGCACGCCATAGATCTCCTCGTTTTCCTTGTGTGCATGGACGAACGGAACGCCAGCGCCGGCGGGAAGATTGTTGACACTCACCTCTGCCCCGGTAAGCCCGAGCACTTCGTGCAGCTCGACACGGCTCTCATTACCGATGTGGGTCTTTGCATAATTAGCCATAATGGTTCCTCTCTTGGGGTTGATTTACCTTGCAGGCATCTCCTGCGTGAGCTATATTCAACGCGAAGGCGCATGCAAATACGAGTACGCACATATTTGTAACTGCGTACTTTTTTGTGAAACCGGTATGGTCAAGGAGGTTGGGTCTCCCATGATGGCGAAAGAGGAGCTTCCGGAGTGTCCGGTCGCAACGGCGGTAGCGCTCATTGGCGGAAAGTGGAAGCTGCTCATTATCCGTAACTTGCGCGTACGCCCTTGGCGTTTCAACGAGTTGCGCCGCAACCTTGAGGGGATCTCTCAGAAGGTGCTTACCGACAGCCTGCGGCAGATGGAGGATGATGGGCTGGTCTTTCGCCATGACTATGGCGAGAATCCTCCCCGCGTTGAGTATGGCCTTACCGAGCTCGGCCGCCAGATGATGCCCATCATGGACTCGCTCGCAGACTTCGGCGCCTATTACAAGACGGTCGTTTCGTAGCGGACACGCTGCTTAGGGGGCGGAGAACCGCTACGAGTACGATAGCGATTCTCCTGCGGCTGCCGTTGATTCCGTAGTTATAGAGCGGAAGGAGACTGCAATGGGGTCGTCCGCCCCACAAGAAGGCCCTCCCTTCCCGGTATGGCGCCGACATGCGCACGCCGGCTCAAACTGCTCAATGCGCGAAGTGTTGTTATGGCTTCACTCAGCCTGCGGACGCCCAATCATCCGCGCACCACATTCTGCCCATGTGCATGGGCGGCTGCCCCCACCGCCATATGGTTTCCGGCGTGCGCCGTTGCCCCTGGTTCAAAGACGACCCCGATGCCTACGTCCTCGCCAAAACTCGCGCCGCCCGCAAGAGCCGCCAATAAAACCTCCGGCCCTGCTTGGCCCTGGGAATAAAAGTCAAACTTGCCCGATCTACGCCTCGCGCAAGGGCCGTTCTACTTCCCAAACCTGATCTGCCTGTCGCACAGCTCGAAGGCGACAAGGGAAGCCTGGGCCACCTCCTTGATATCCTCTGCGAACTACTGGAGTGCGGCACAGTCGGATGAGTGGACCGTTTTCGTTGGAGCTTGGTTGTTTGCCTGTCTGAATGGCGTATTTGTTTTAGCTAGCGGTTGCGACGCCTTGTTGCGGAAATACCAACTGCTGCAACTGCGCCACCGGCAACACTCAGGGCGACAGCCATCGCGCCGTTGTCGCCCGTCGCGGGTAGGGTGGTCCCGGCTGGTTTAACCGCCGCTACTGCCTTAGTGGAAACGGGATTTGCCGCGGGCTTTTCAGTCTTGGGCTGCGGTGTGGGGTCGGGCTTGGTTTCCGGTTCGGGTTCGACCTCTGGGCTCGGTTTAACACTTGGATCGGGTTTGGAACCGCTCGTATCGGTTGCAATCAAGTGCACGTCGCTGTCGAAGACGTAGCGGATGTAGTAATCGTGCCGCGTCTCGTGCATAATCCCCTGCTCGCTGTCGAAGTCGCGGTCAACGTGTGTGCCAAGGTGGGTTGAGCTGGTGAGGTTCAGCCTGTAAGGGATTTGGTCGTCGGCGTAGCCGCCTGTAAAGACTGCGGTTGCTCTAACGTGATTGTCGATCATGGTCAGGGCAATAGAGACGCTGGCCTCTTTGGGGTTCTCGGTTTTTATAAGGCTTTCGGTATCGGTGTCGATCTTGAAGAGAAGGACGGTGTCGTTAAGCCCGTAGATGAAGTCTTCGGGTTTGTCGGGGAAATCGTATACAAACGCCTCATTCTGGACCAACATGAAGGCAGGAGGGAGCTCCAGGTCATAGTTATGGTCGACAACGGTGGTAGCTGTGAGGCTGCCTTCCGCGTTGGCTTCGTCGCAGGTAATGGGTGCTGCGACATCGGTTTCGAGCATTTCGGTCGCCAGTGCCGAACCGGGTAGTAAGAGTTGCCCTGACACAAGAATAATCGCTCCGAAGGCGACTACTCTAACGCCCGCATGACGCGTGACGCTGCGGATAAACGAGCTGGTTCGATCATTCTGGGTTTGTAGTGCATGCTGTCCATGCATAAGGCGCTCCTTGTTCGTAGGCCGGTTTCCGCGGATCTATATTGCGCCTGGCCGATGCGGCTAGGCTCTTTCACGCGAACGCTTACGCGAGCAGGGAGAAAGCTCAAGCTAATTTTCCCACAGTCGATACTTTGTGAGCAACGATTTGCTGTTCAATTCTCGGAGAGAGAATCAAGACGGTCGAGGAGTTATCAGGCAATGAGATTGTGTCTAGAGAGCGCGAACGAGAGATGCGATCTACAGACGACTGAATAGCTCCATCTGTTTTGGTTACAACGAAATGTGTGCCGCGCGCCTGCGGCATGAAGAAGGGAGATTCTTATGAATATCGTTGTATTGAGTGGTAGCCCTCGCAAGGGCGCTAATACCGACACCATGGTCGAGGCGTTTGCCGAGACCGCGCGCGAGGCCGGCCATACGGTCGAGGTCATCCGCGTTGCCGGCAAGAAGATTGCTGGTTGCCTGGGGTGTCAGTACTGCTTTGCCCATGAGGGGGCCTGCGTGCAGAAGGACGACATGGCCGGTGTGGTCGAGACACTGAAAGGCGCCGATATGGTTGTCTTCGCTTCGCCTATCTACTGGTTTGATATCACTGCGCAGGAGAAGGCCGCCATCGACCGCCTGTACGCCTTCGGTGCTACGGGCTTCCCGTTCACCAAGACGGCCCTTTTGCTCGATAGCCACAGCGAGGGCGTCTATGATGCGGCGATCGCTATGTACAAGTCAACCTGCGCGTACTGCAAGTGGGAGGACCAGGGCATTGTCACCATCAGCGGTATGATCGAGCGCGACAGCATGGCCTCCTCGTCCAAGTTGGAAGAGGTGCGAGAGCTCGCTCGCAAGCTCTCTTAAGGCAAGAAGAACGCATGGCAATCAGCGTTGGTGGAAATGCTTGCTGTCCTTACCGAGAGATAGGGGCGAATTCCCTCAAGTGACGTATAGAACAATTTTTTAACGCAGAAAAATAACTGAAAACAAATTAATCCGCGTTAAAATATTGTCAAACAGAAATTCATGAGGGAAGGTTGCGTATGCGTCGCAAGGCAGACGAACTCCTTAGGGAATGGCGAGACAGGGCTGATAGAAAACCTTTGCTGGTCAAAGGCGTGCGCCAGTGTGGCAAGACCTATCTGCTCAGAACGTACGCCCAGGATCTTTTCGAATCGGTTGTCTACGTTAATCTTGAGAATGACCGGTCGGCGCGAGCGGATTTTTCGGGCGGTCTTGACCCTCATTCGATCGTACGCGCGATCGAGGCTCGTACGGGGCAGCGTATCGTGCCTGGCAAAACCTTACTGTTCATTGACGAGATCCAGGCATGCGAGGAAGCGCTCACTTCCCTTAAATACTTTTGCGAAGATGCTCCCGAGTATTACGTTGCGGCTGCTGGGTCGCTTCTTGGGGTTGCCATTAACCATCAGTCGTATTCGTTCCCCGTTGGAAAGACCGACTTGATTGAGATGACTCCACTCGATTTCGAGGAGTTTCTCTGGGCGATGGGGCATGATCAGCTGGTCGACGAGATACGCTCATCATTCGAGTCAATGGGACCTCTTGCGCCAAGCCTTCATGAAAAGGCGCTTGGGCTCTATCGACAGTATCTTGTTGTTGGCGGAATGCCCGAGGCGGTCCAAACGTACATCGATGATCAGTCAATCATTGATGTGGCCGAAAAGCATCGGATTATTCTCGACGGATATTCCGCCGACACCAATAAATATGCTGATGAACGCTTGAGCGCAAAGACGCGTGCGTGCTTCGATTCCATTCCACAGCAGCTTGCCAAAGAGAATCGTAAATTTCAATACAAGGTAGTGCGAGCGGGGGGCAATGCGTCTCTCTTTGGAGATGCTCTCGACTGGCTTGTATTGTCGGGTACGGTGGCGCGCTGCAGCCTAGTCGGGCAGATCGAAAGCCCTTTAGAGGCCTTTGTTAACCCGTCTGCTTTTAAAATCTATCAGGCGGATACAGGGCTGCTCGTCTCCAAGGCCGGTGCTCAACGCGCCGATATTCTTGCCGGCATCGGCGGCACATTCATGGGCGCACTTACCGAAAACTACGTTGCCCAACAGCTTTTAGCCATGGGCTATCCGCTGCATTATTGGGCGCGAGACAATCGTGCGGAAATCGACTTTGTAGTAGAGAAACAGGGATGCTTGTCTGCGATTGAAGTCAAGGCGGGGGAGAACACAAGATCTCGAAGCCTGTCCTCACTTAAAAAGACCCATCCGGGCGTGCGCCTTATCAGGCTATCGACTAAGCCCTTTGGAATGAATGATGGGCTTATGTCTGTTCCACTTTATGCGGCATTTTGTCTATAGGGATGATGCTGCTGTAATGCATGGGGCCCGGAGCGCGGCATTTACTGCGTTCCGGGCCCCGTTGGTTTGTGGCTTGGACCAGTTCGATTGCCGTCGTCCTAATCAAACAAACTCGGCATGTCGTTTTCTTTCATGAGGGCACCGGCTGAGGGGAGGCTCTGCGCGGTGAACTTTTCGGCCGAGACGCCGGCGCCAAGGATCTCCTCGGTCGTGCCGACGGTGGTGACCGAGCGACCCTTCTTGGCGGTAAAGGCCTGGACGCCCTGCGTGTTAGTGGTCGTCTTGGTCTTGAGCAGCGACGTGTTGAAGTTCATCAGGCGGTAGTCGCTCGAGACCAGCGCGACGTCGCGATCTTCCTTGAGCACCTGGGCATACAGCAGCTTGCTGCCACCGTAGATGGCGTTCTTGAGGCGTTTGCGGTTGGTCTTGGTGACGTATCCAGAAAGCGCGACGCGCACCACGCGGCCGTTCTCAAAGACAAACAGCACGTCGGCCTTGTAGTCCTCGGGGTCGATGACCCAGATGACGCTCTCGTCGGGTTCCATCTCAAGATCGGTCGGCAGGTACGAGCCCAGCTGGGCTGACTTGGTATCCTCAAACGCTGCGACCTTGCACTTGTATACCTGGCTCTTGTTGGTAAAGACCAGCAGCTCGTGGGTGTTGGAGGACGGGAACTCGATAAAGGGTTTGTCGCCGTCCTTGTACTTGAGCGTGGTCGCCTTCTTGAGCACGCGGTCCGTCATCTTCTTAAGGTAACCATCGCGCGAGAGCATGATGGTCACCGGGTACTCCTCGACCTCGGGCTCCAGGCTTACCTCGATAACCTCATGGGGCTCGATCCTGCCCGTGCGACGCGGCATCACGTACTTCTTGTTGACTGCGGCCAGCTCGTCGCTGATGACCTTCTTGATGTTCTCCTCGTTGGAGAGGATCTCCTCAAGCTCGGCAATCTCGCCCTCAAGCTTGGCAATGTCCTTGGTGCGGTTGAGGATGTACTCCTCGTTGATGTTGCGGAGCTTGAGCTCGGCAACAAATTCCGCCTGCGTCTCGTCGATGTCGAAGCCCTTCATAAGGTTGGGCACGACCTCGGCCTCGAGCTTGGTGCCGCGGATGATGGCGATGGCCTTGTCGATGTCGAGCAAAATCGCCTCGAGGCCGTGCAGCAGGTGCAGGCGCTCGGACTTTTTACCCAGGTCAAAGTTAATGCGGCGACGCGTGGACTCAATACGCCACTTGACCCACTCGTGCAGGATCTGGCGCACACCCATAACGCGGGGATAGCCGTCGACGAGCACGTTGAAGTTGCACGAGAATGAATCCTGCAGCGTGGTCGAGCGATAGAGCTTGGCCATGAGCTTGTCGGGGTCGACGCCACGCTTAAGGTCGATGGCGATGCGCAGGCCCGAGAGGTCGGTCTCGTCGCGGATGTCGGCAATCTCCTTGACCTTGCCCTCTTTGGAGAGCTTGACGATGCGCTCGATGATGACATCGGTCTTGGTGGTGTAGGGGATCTCGTAGACCTCGATGATGCGCTCTTCAGGAATCCAACGCCAGCGGGAGCGAATCTGGAAGCTGCCAAGGCCGGTCTCGATGATCTTCTCCATCTCCTCGCGGCGGTAGATAATCTCGCCGCCGGTCGAGAAGTCGGGCATGGGCATGTACTCGAGCAGATCGCAGTCGGGATCCTGCAGGTAGTGCATCGTGGCGGTGCAGACCTCGTTGAGGTTGAAACCGCAGATGTCGGACGCCATGGCGACGCCGATGCCCTTGTTGGCCGAGACGAGGATATTGGGGAACGTGGTGGGCAGCAGGCGCGGCTCCTTCATGGCACCGTCGTAGCTGTCGACGAAGTCGACCGGGTCCTTGTCGATGTCCTTGAAGATCTCGGCGCTGATGGGGGAGAGCTTGGCCTCGGTATAACGCGAGGCGGCGTAGCTCAGATCGCCCGAATAGTACTTGCCAAAGTTGCCCTTCGACTCCACGAAGGGGGCGAGCAGCGCCTCGTTGCCGGTTGCCAGACGCACCATCGTCTCGTAGATCGCGGCATCGCCGTGCGGGTTGAGCTTCATGGTCTGGCCCACGATGTTGGCGCTCTTCTGGCGCTCGCCCTTGAGCAGACCCATCTTGTACATGGTGTAGAGCAGCTTGCGGTGCGAGGGCTTAAAGCCGTCGATCTCGGGGAACGCACGCGAGACGTTGACGCTCATGGCGTAGGGCATGTAGTTGACCTCGAGCGTCTGCGTGATCGGCTGGTCGGTGACCTCGGAGTGCAGGCCGATGACGTTCTCGGCGTTGACCTGCTTTTTCTTTGGCTGGTTCTTCGTCTTCTTCTTTGCCACGATTTCCTCTTGAACTTCTTATGGGCCGTCGTTATCGATTTGCTGCTACTGCAGGTCCAGCTGGTCCAGGTATTCCTTGCCGTGCTCGGAGATGTGGCGCTTGCGGCCCGCCTCGTCGTTGCCCAGCAACAGGTTGAACATGGTCTCCATCTTGGTGACGTCCTCGGGCTCCACCTTGATCAGGCGGCGCGTCTCGGGGTTCATGGTGGTGAGCCACATCATGTCCGGATCGTTCTCACCAAGACCCTTTGAGCGGTTGATGGAGCACTTTTGGTCGCCGATTTCCTTGAGGATGCCGTTCTTCTCGAGCTCGGTGTAGGCAAAGTAGGTCTTCTCTTTGCAGTTGATCTCGTAGAGCGGCGACTCGGCGATATACACGTAGCCTTCGTCGATGAGCGTGGGCACCAGGCGGTAGAGCATGGTGAGCACGAGCGTGCGGATGTGGTAACCGTCGACGTCGGCGTCCGTACAGATGATGACCTTGTTCCAGTTGAGGTTGTCCAGGTCGAAGGCGCCGAGGTTCTTGATGCGCTTGTCTTTGATCTCCACGCCGCAGCCCAGCACGCGCATGAGGTCCATGATGATGTCGGACTTAAAGATGCGCGGGTAGTCCTCCTTCAGGCAGTTGAGGATCTTACCGCGGACGGGCATAACGCCCTGGAACTCGGCATCGCGCGAGGTGCGAATGGCGCCTGCTGCCGAGTCGCCCTCTACGATGTAAATCTCGCGACGGCTCTTGTCCTTGGAGCGGCAGTCGATGAACTTCTGCACGCGGTTGGCCATGTCGGTCTTTTGCTGCAGGTTGGTCTTGATGCTCTGGCGCGTCTTCTCGGCATTCTCGCGCGAGCGCTTGTTGATGAGCACCTGTTCCATGATCTTGTTGGCGGCGTCTTTGTTCTCGATCAGGTAGGTCGAGAGGCGCTCCTTAAAGAAGGCCGTCATGGCCTGCTGGATAAAGCGGTTATTGATGGCCTTCTTGGTCTGGTTTTCGTAGGACGTCTGGGTGGAGAAGCAGTTGGTCACCAGCACCAGACAGTCCTGGACGTCCTGCCACTTAATGCCGCTCTCGTTTTTGTTGTACTTGCCTTGTTGCTTGATGTAGGCATCGATGGCGTTGGTCAGAGCGCTACGGGCCGCCTTCTCGGGTGAGCCGCCGTTCTCGAGCCACGATGAGTTGTGGTAGTACTCCTGCATCATGAAGGTGCGCGAGAAGCACATGCACGCGGTGATTTTTACGTTGTAATCGGGCAGGTCCTCGCGATCGCGACCGCGACGGTCGGCCTCGATAAAGAAAGGCTCGGTGAGGTAGTCGGTACCGACCTTCTCGAGCACATAGTCCTCGATGCCCTTGGGGTAGCAAAAGTCCTCTTCGGAAAACTCGCCATCGTCGCCCTCGATGCGCAGGCGGAAGGTCACGTTGGCGTTGACCACGGCCTGGCGGCGCATGGTCTCGCGATACCAATCGTGGGGAATGCTAATCGAGGTAAAGACCTCAAGATCGGGGCGCCACTTGATGGTGGTGCCGGTGCGGTTCTCGTCGCTGGGCTCAATCTCGAGTGCCTTCTTTTTGGCACCGACGACCTTGCCTTTTTTAAAGTGCAGGGAGTACTTGTTACCGTCACGCCAGACGGTGACGTCCATGTACTCGGAAGCGTACTGGGTCGCGCAGGAGCCCAGGCCGTTGGTGCCGAGCGAGAAGTCGTAGTCGCCGCCCTGGTTGTTGTTATACTTGCCACCGGCGTAGAGCTCGCAGAAGACGAGCTCCCAGTTAAAGCGCTTCTCGGAAGGGTTCCAGTCGAGCGGGCAGCCACGGCCGTTGTCCTCTACCTGGATAGAGCCATCGCGAAAGGCGGTAAGGGTGATGAGCTTGCCGTAGCCCTGGCGTGCCTCGTCAACGGCGTTGGACAGGATCTCGAAGGCGGCATGCGCGCAGCCATCGAGTCCGTCCGAGCCAAAGATGACGGCGGGGCGCAGGCGTACGCGCTCCTCGTCCTTGAGCTGACGAATACTGTCGTTACCATAGTTTGCGGTGTTTTTTGCCATGCTCGCTCTCTTGGTACTTCCTCTTGTGTATTTAAGTCGTATAGATAGTCAAGGTAGCATAGCCCAGCCCGTGGGCGATTCCAACCAACACGAAATCCATCGAACAATCGTTCGATTAGATAATGAATGCTTGGAATGCGGGAGGGGCCTGTCCTATCCAAACATCTGCGGTAGGTCGATGAAGACGGTTCGATCGCTTTCGCCAGCTTCGAAGCCCGAACGGGAGAAGAATCCATAGCGATGGCACTTGAGCCCCGTTGCCTCGACTTGGATGATTTCCTCGTCGACCATTTTTTGCGTGACGGGGGATTTGCGGAACTTTGCTTCGTAGAATGCGTAACCCTCGGGGTCTTGCGTTACCACATCGAACTCGCCGCTCGTCTTGTTTGCGGGATCGTCGTACCAGTACTTGCCTATGGCGTCGAAAGCCGGTTCGATCTTGCCGGTCCTGTTCTGCCGCACGAGGTATTGACGGCAGATCTCCTCGAACATATGAGGAACGTAGTTTTCCTCGAAGTCTTGGGAGACGTGACGATCATAGAAGACTTCCGGGTCGAGCAGCTGACGCGCCGAGGCATTGCGGAAAACATAGCGATAGTAAAAGAGCGAAAGCGGATCCACTACAAAGTAGCCGGACTTACGCTTGTTCGTAGGGTCGTTGATGGGTGCACGCTTTTGGACGATTTCGAGTGACATGAGCTTGTCGAGCACGTCTGCCATGGCCGGACCGCTCGAGACGTGCGACTGTGCCAGCACGTCCCCCCAACGGGAGTAACCTTGTGCGAGAGCCCCGAAAACTTCGTTGGCGTTGGTCATCTTCGAGATCTCGGCGTTGAGATAGGACGGCACCTCGCTTTCTAAGCGGGCGCCAGGTTCCGTGACGAGCTCGATGATGTTGTCGCGTACGCTTTGGGATTGATCGATGAGGCGATTGTAAAAGGGGATGCCGCCAAAAACGCTATAGAGCCGCACCTTGTCCTCGGGCGAGAACGCGGGATAGAACTTCGCAGCGTCAAAGTAATCCATGGGCTTAAGCTCAAGCGCGAGATCAATTCGCCCGTAGAGGGGGCTTTCATGCTCGATGAGGGATTTCATAATCTCAACGTAGGAGCCGCACAGGACAATGTTTAAACGTGAGTCTTCCCTGTGAGCGTCGATTGAGGTCTGAAGAATGCTGTCTAAGCC